>JBKCCF010000061.1:0-3531 GCA_046305255.1 Methylococcaceae bacterium | reverse complement strand
CGTTTTAATGTCGGACGCCGTCCAGAACAGCGCTGCCGAAGCCGTGCCCAGCGTCAGCGCAGCCGGTGCCAGCCAGCGCAGGCGGAGCAGCAGCGGTGTGGTTTTCGCCTCACGCCAGGCAAAAAGTGGTGCTATCCCCGCCAACAGGACAATCGGCGTCATCAACGGTGCAAAGACGCTGGCGAAGTAGGGTGAACCGACCGAAATTTTGCCCAGCCCCAGCCCGTCTAGCACCAAAGGATATAGCGTACCCAGCAGGATGCTGGCCGCTGCTGTTACCAGCAGGATGTTGTTGAGCAGCAGCAGGTTCTCCCGCGATATCAGGCCATACTGCGCGGTATCGCGGATTGATGGCGCCCGCAGGCCGTAGAGCAGCAACGAACCGCCCACCACAAGCGCCAGAAACACCAGGATGAACAGCCCGCGCGAGGGGTCGGCAGCGAAGGCATGGACCGAGGTCAACACGCCGGAGCGCACCAAAAAGGTGCCGAGCAGGCTTAAGGAGAAGGCGAAAATCGCCAGCAGCACGGTCCAGGCCTTGAATGCCCCCCGCTTTTCGGTACTTGCCAGCGAATGCAGCAACGCCGTGGCAACCAGCCATGGCATGAATGAGGCATTTTCGACCGGATCCCAGAACCACCAGCCGCCCCAGCCCAGCTCGTAATAGGCCCACCATGAGCCGAGCACGATACCGAAGGTGAGGAACATCCAGGCTACCAGGGTCCAGGGCCGCGACCAGCGTGCCCAGGCGGAATCAAGTGAACCACCCAGCAGGGCGGCAATGGCGAAACTGAACGCGACCGACAGCCCGACATAGCCCATATAAAGCATGGGCGGGTGGATGGTCATGCCGAAATCCTGCAGCAAGGGATTGAGGTCGTTACCATCGGCGGGCACTGGCACCAGACGCTCAAAGGGATTTGAGGTTGTCAGTATGAACAGCAGTATGCCGACGCTGATTAACCCCATGACGCCCAGTACCCGCGCCTGAAACACCTCACTCAATGTGCGACTAAAGACGGTGACCGCACAGCCCCAGAGGCCGAGGATCAGCGCCCACAACAGCATGGAGCCTTCATGAGCGCCCCAGGTCGCCGAAATCCGGTAGTAAAGCGGCAGCTCGCTGTTCGAGTGGCTCGCAACATAGAGCACCGAGAAGTCGTTGCTGATGAAGCTGTCAACCAGACAGGCAAAGGACACGGCCAGAAAGAAAAACTGCGCCCGGCCTGCGGCCCGGCCCACCGTCATCCATGACGGAATGCTCCGGGACGCGCCCAGCAGGGGAAATACCGCCTGCAGCACTGCCGTCAGCAGCGCCATTATCAGAGCCAGATGGCCCAGTTCGGAAATCATTGTATGAATTCTCGTCGTTGGTAAACACCATGGACAATCTGCGGCAAGGCAGTGCTGTCGCAGAGATATGGGCGCCATTGTCGCACTTTCACCCCCTGCACAAAACCGGACTCAAAAGGGTCTCCGGATGATTTTTGGGACCTGTCCATACGGCAGCCTTCCACCGCGGAATTCGTTCGCGTAAGGTGTCTCGTAAAACCTCGGTTCCCCCCGATCATCCACTACAACGCTCAGGGGGAGGCTGGATGTTTCCGTTGAAACAGAAGGCCATTCACGCGGCGGTTTAGTCATCAGTGAACGAACGACTGTGGGCGATACCGTCCCTGGGAATACCGTAAACCCTGCCATTTTCATCAAGGGTGAAGCTTACTCTTTGCACATGAGTGGACAGCACGCTGGCCGTTGAATACAGCCAGATCAGCGTGCCACGGTCGCTGCCCTCGACATCAGAGGGTTCCGAACCCATCACCTCAATTACCTGTTCGCGGCTCATGCCGTTTCTGACCCTTTCGGCATTCGCGAGTTCGAAGTCAGTGCCAATACTGCTGCAGGCTGGCAATGCCAGTGCAGCCAGCAGCACGAGGTAGGCTGTTGTCATGATCCAGGGCTCCAGTACGGATGTAAGGCAATGGTAGCAGGGCTGATTGCGGTGCAAGGCAGGCGACATGCTGGCGCCGTCTCCTGGTCCGTTTTGGGGCGTCCATGCCCGTATGCGCCGGTTGAATCCCGACCGATCTTCTCGGTCAAAACGATATTGCAGGTTATATCAGGATGTTCTCCTTGAGTTATCGCTGGCATGCTTGGTGCTTCATCCTGGGTGATTCATATTTTCCCATCAGACGGTGAAATGAGGAGTTCCATCATGGCTGCCACTGCCCACAATACCCGTGTGTCCCAGGTGAAAAGAGACGAATTGCTGGTGACTGACCGTCCCCTGGATCTGCCCCCCAGCGAAGCCGTTACGGTGGATACGGGCGATATTGTCCGCTTTTTCCGCTTCATCTATCCCACGCTCACCCCTGATCAGAAACGCAAGGCCGAGCGCCGTATCGTCAGGGTCTGAACGCCGGTACGCAGAGGGTCTGCCGCAGCTGACGCAGGCCTGTGGCCTTGTCAATTCGCGGCGGGGCCTTAAACTTTCAGCCCCATTCCTTAGGCCATGTCACACGGGGCGCCCTTCATGCCATTCTCATCTCTGGGTCTAGCACCCGCCCTTCAGCGCGCGGTTGCCGCTAGGGGCTACCCCTCACCCACCGCCATCCAGTCGGCCGTTATCCCCGCGATTATGGCCGGACGTGATGTACTCGGACTGGCGCACACCGGCTCTGGCAAAACGGCGGCGTTTCTGCTGCCGCTACTCCAGCGGCTTGAGTTGGCAGCCCAGCAGGGCCCTCGCCGGGTGAGGGTGTTGATTGTGGTGCCAACCCGGGAATTGTGCAGCCAGATTGGGGCCGATATCCGTGAGTGGGCGCATTTTTTGCCCTACAGCGTCAAGTTTGCCGCAGTGTTCGGGGGTGTCTCCATCAATCCGCAGATGATGCACTTGCGCGGTGGGGCCGATATCGTGGTGGCAACGCCGGGTCGCCTGCTGGATCTTATAGACCATAAGGCACTGACCCTGGGGGATGTCGAGACCGTGGTACTGGACGAGGCCGACCGCCTGCTGGACCTGGGTTTTGCCGAAGAACTGTCGCGAATCCTGGGGTTGTTGCCGCTGAAGCGCCAGCATCTGCTGTTTTCCGCGACGTTCCCGGAGGCAGTGGAGGGCCTCGCGCATGATCTGATGCACGACCCGTTGCGCGTGGAGATGGCGCCTGAATCCGAGTGGCAGTCCGCGATCCAGCAACGCGCCATTGCGGTGGATCCGCAGCGCCGCACCCAGTTATTGCGCCATCTGGTTGAGCGGCATGACTGGCGTCGGGTGCTGGTATTTGTTGCCAGTCGCCATGCGGCGGATACCGTCGCTGCCAAACTGCGCAAGGGGCGGATTGCCGCCGAGCCCTTTCACGGTGATTTGAGTCAGGGGAAGCGCCAGCAGGTGCTATCTGATTTCAAGGCCTCACGATTGCGCGTGGTGGTGGCGACGGATGTTGCCGCGCGCGGGCTGGATATCGTTCAGTTGCCGGTAGTGGTGAATTATGACCTGCCGCGGTCGGTGGTCGATTACACCCATCGTAT
>JBKCCF010000060.1:0-22773 GCA_046305255.1 Methylococcaceae bacterium | reverse complement strand
AAGCGGGAACCACCCGATCCCATCCCGACCTCGGAAGTGAAACCGCTTAGCGCCGATGATAGTGCAGATACCTGTGCGAAAGTAGGGAACTGCCAGGCTCCAATACTCACGGCCCCTCAGATAATCACTTCTGCGGGGCTTCTGTTTGTCAAATGGCAGGTATTTTATTTGCAATTGGATTTATTTACTTTCCTGTCTCATGGACTGGACGGCGGCGAGGATGCCGATCCTGCGTGAGGACTCAAAGCCCTGGTGGTGAAATTGGTAGACACACGGGACTTAAAATCCCGCGACCTCAACAGTCGTGCCGGTTCGACTCCGGCCCAGGGCACCAATCACTCTATGATCGACCGCGATTGTGTTGGCAGGCTTTGTGGATACAAAGCTAATTTTAATGTTGCCCGTGTTGATATTTTGACAGCCTTTTCTTGGCTACCCTTTCGATGTCTTGATCCAGACCCCTCCTATTGGATTCCAGTTCATACCAATCCGCCCTCGTCGGCTTTCTCACGCTTCGCATTAGCGGCAGGATCTCTTCAAATAAATCGCACTGATGTCGCTTGCGTATGGCTTTCTCGTCCGCGCATCGCCCAGTCTCTTCGAAAGATCGTGAACAGGTTCTGACTGCTTTCGGTAAACCTAGTTCAGCCACTCTCATCCAGCCCATTAAAACTCGGACATGCCGCTCCCTACTGGGCATGGGTCGAATCATAGGCCCAGAGCAGCGATATGAAGAAAAGGTTTTGGCCAGATATCAAGGATGGGCCTGTTTGTGTCGGGTTGAAAAAACCGCCGTCTTTGCCCGTTGATGTGTCATGGCGGAATTCTGTTCGTAGGGCAAGGGATGCCGGCCCTGCCTCCAGCAGATATTCGGCAGTGGTGGTGAACGCGTAGATAAATTGACGGCTACCGGTGAGCTCACCATCGGGATCCCAGTAGAGTTCAGGCCGAAAAGCCAAGCTCCAAGGGCCGTCAATTTGCCAGTGTGTCCAAAGCGCGCTGCCCATCCAAAGGGTCTGAAGTCCTGTGGTGGCGAGTTTCTCGGTGCCCGCATCGAAGCCGAGGGTCACCATAAGGCCATCATGACTCCACTTGATTTGGGTGTCTGAAAAGCCGCGCCAGTAATCAATCTGGCTATGATTCTGCTCAGGACCAAAAAAGATGTTTTGTGTAAGGCTCCAGTCGGTTGAGAAATGCCAGACTATCTGGCCGCCATACTTGGGTTGCTGGCCGGTGAATGATAGGTAGTCGTAGTCGGTCAATAGATAGAAACCCGTTGAGAGCGTCTCGGAGAACGCATATTCTCCCCCCGCACCGATCAGGAAGTAGGGTGAATAGTCGGCGATCCAGGCACGGGTGTAGTTGGGATTCAGGCGGGCATACATTGATTCGAAACCGATGAAGCTGTTCATCAGACCGGCGGTCAGTTTGAGTCCATTACCAAGCGGCGCTCGGTAGGAGATATTGGCTCGGGAAATATTCTTGATGATATCGGCCCCGGGTATCCTCCCGCTGCGCTCGGTTGGCATCTGGGCATCTACATCCAGCCCCGCCTGTGCGCCAAGTTCCATTCCCCAAGGCGATGCTGCGCTGGGGACTTTGCTGAGATAGACCATACCCATATTGGGATCCACGGCATTCAGGTTGCGGGTGGTCAACTTGCTGCGCCAGTCGATTTTGCGGTTGCCGCCAAGATCGTTCGCGTAGGAGATGTCGGCATAACCGCCGTAGTGCCAATCGTTGTCATCTGCCCGTGTGGGCTCCATGTCCACCACCAGCAGTGATAGTAATAATCCTGGATGGCAATAGCGGGGTCCTGTCACTGGCTGATCTCTACATCATGAGTATTAAGGTCTGGGTGAATCCATGTGCCATGCGTCGTGCCGTGAGTTAGGACACTCAAAAACCGGAATGGATTTGCTGGTCACAAAGTGATGCCTCGTGATCGACCTGACTGCGATAATCAAATTGCCCTGTTTTGCCACGCCGATGGGCGCGCTCACCGTGAAGGGTTTCACCTCTGGCAAAAGATCGGCAATCGATATAGCGGAACTGCGGGTCAGCGATTCCTCCCCCAGCCGGCGGCATACTTGGCTATGCGCCTGTTGGATCATAGATGGTAGCCCTTTCCGTTATGAGAACTGATATCCAATCCCTCGGTTTCCTCGTCGGCGGTTACGCGCAAGCCGATCACGCGGTCAATCGACTTGAGTGTAATGAAGCTCAGTGTGCCGCTCCATAACAAGGCTACGACAATGGCAATGGCCTGCGAGCCGAGTTGTTGCCATATGCCAAGACCAGTGGGCAGGCCAGATCCGCCGAGGGCGACCGAGGACAGCGGCGCGGTGAGCAGGGAGCCAATGATGCCGCTGACACCGTGTACTGGAAACACATCCAGGGCATCGTCTATGGAGAGCGTTCGTTTGATCCAGTGTATAGCGAAGAAGCAGACCACGCCGGCGCTAACGCCCATGATCAGAGCGCTCAGCGGCCCAATGAAACCAGCGGCGGGAGAAATGATGCCCAGTCCTGCGATCATGCCTGTGACCACACCAAGCAGGGTGGGGCGACCAAAGTAAGCCCACTCAATTGCCATCCATACCAGTGCGCCGGCCGTTGCGGCGATGTGGGTGGTCAACATGGCAAGTCCGGCTGCACCATTGGCCATCAATGCGCTGCCTGCACTGAAGCCATGCCAGCCTACCCAGAGCATGCCTGCGCCCGCAGCAGTGAGTGTCAGGTTATGCGGTGGCATCAAAATGTTGGGGAAGCCGCGACGGGGGCCCGTTAACCAGGCGGCAGTGAGCGCGCCCACGCCCGCGGTGGTGTGCACGACGATGCCACCGGCAAAGTCGACCGCCCCTAGTTGGGCGAGCCACCCGCCACCCCACATCCAGTGACAAACAGGAACATAGACCAGCATCGTCCATACTAGCGTGAAGCAAAGAACGGCGGAAAATTTCATGCGCTCGACACAGGCTCCAATCATCAGGGCCGGCGCAAACACTGCGAAAGTCAGGTGATACATACAAAACACGGATTCTGGCAAATTTCCGGTCAATGAGTCTGCCGTTAGTCCCAGTAGAAAAAGTCGGGAGCTGCCGCCAAGCACCGACTGCCAGTTGCCGCCCTCGGTCAATGCCAAACTGTAACCAGCCATCATCCAGATAATGGATATCAGGGAGGTGACAGCAAAACACTGCACCAGGACCGAAAGTACATTCTTGGTTCGTACAAGCCCACCATAGAGCAGCGCTAGACCGGGGACGGTCATGAATAGCACGAGCCCGGTTGAGGTGAGTATCCAGGCTGTATCGGCGGGGTTGAGTCCATCGGCATAAGCGGTCTGGCTAGCAAGCAGTAATGCAACAAATATGACCGCTGGAGAGTGGGGGATATGATTCACGAGAGGGTTCCCTGAGGTATGCGCTGAACTGGGTTACAGGTCAACGCGCGGTGGCAGTTGGCGGTGTCCATTCTAAGTCAAAAAACCAATAAATGCCCCTAACTGGGGCAAAAATGGGCTGCATCTGCACCAACCTGTTGCTGGCTTGAGCCGGTTTCAGTTTCTGAATGGTCCAGTATTAATCATGAAAGGGATGGTCGGTCGCACTGTAGGCTGGGTCGTACCCTAATAAAGCAACATATCAGGGTATTCGATCATCTTGGGTGTGGCTGAGGATGGCTTGGGCTTACAGCATCGGTTTGCCAAGTTGGCACTGAATAGGTGTCCGTATTTCGACCGCTGAACAGATGGCGGCGACGATTGAGAGTTATCTCACAGCTGATATAGACGCATTCAGAATGGTAATTCAACCCCGAACAGGGTGTACTGGCTGGCCCCTACTGATTCAGCGTAGGGTGGCAGTGCCTGTGTCGATCAGAGATTCTTGGATGCTTTGGAGGTGTGTGGGTAGCCGCCGAGCCGTTTCATCTTGCTTTTTCAACGTGGCCTGCCGCCTCGGCATTCTCCGGATTACCTGGACGTTTTGATGTCCCGGCTGTTGGTTCGTCCAGCAATTCGCCCCAGTCGGTCCGCTGCGTCATGGTTTTTCGCGTTTCGGAGGGCAGCAGAGACTGGCCTTCCCGTATCTCCCAGCCGCCACCCAGCGCTTTATAAAGAGCGATCAGGCTGCGGGCGACATCGCTTCGACCGGCTGTCAGTTTGTCTTGTTGCTGTACCAGAAACAGCTCCGAATTCAATACCCTGGTGTAGTCATCCAGCCCGTTCTGGTATTGCATCAGTGCCAGTTCGGCGGCGCGCTGTGATGCATTAACACCTGCCTGCAGGCTGATGACGCGCTCCCGAGCCTTGTGAAATGCAATCATTGCGTCTTCCACTTCACGCAGCGCTCGAAGTACGCAGTTCTGGTAACTGATGAGGAGTGCCTGAAATCTGGCGTCCTGCACTCTGACATTATTTTTGAGGCGTCCAAACTGGAGTATGGGCCAACTGATGGTGGGGCCAAATTTTCCCGCTAAACCTGAAGGACTGATAGAATTCATGGCGTCGATGGCATCGAAGCTCCCAGAGGCAAATGACACCGACCCGACAAGGGTCAGGCGCGGTAGAAGTTCGCTTTCGGCAATGCCGATGCGGCCGCTTTGTTCAGCGGCCAAAAACGCCTCCCTTCGCACGTCGGGTCTGCGGCGCAATACTTCAGCGGGTATACCAACGTTGATTTCAGTTCTAGCTTCAGGAATGTCGGTGCTATCGCCCAATTCCCTGGTCAGCGTGCTGGGTTGCATTCCCAGTAGTAGGCAGAGGGCGTTGCGCGATTGTCTGAGTCCCACCTCCAGGTTCGCCATTTCTGCCAATGTCTGTTGCCTGAGGGCTTTAGCCTGTTGCATGTCGAGTTCAGTGCTAAGGCCATTGCGAAACTGTGAGTCGGCAATCCGAAAGCTGCGATCCTGCAGTGCTGCGTTGCCTTTGGCCAGTGCCAAACGCTGTTGAAAGGTTCGAATCTGGATATAGGCTGCTGCAACTTCAGCGGCAAGGCTCACTAATACGTCATCGTATTCGAGCGTTTTTGCGGCCAGTTGGGCGCCTGAAGATTCGATGCCTCGCCGAAACTTGCCCCAAATATCCAGTTCCCATGCAGTATCAAAGCCAGTCTGGAAGTAGGGGAAGCTGTAATCGCCATACCCCTGGTAATAGGGTGATTGCTGACTCAGTTGCTCGTAGAGTCCGTCTGCGCGTACTTGGGCATATTGTGGGAGCAGCAGACCTTTGGCAATGCCTAGCTGTGCCCGGGCTTCCATTATGCGGACTGCGGCCATCTGGACTTCAAGGTTCTCCTGATAGGCCCGTTCGATCAGATGGTCCAGTATCGGATCCTCGAAAATGGTCCACCACCGTCGGAAATCCCCTGATTTCGATGGCTGGCTCTTGCCATCAAGCCAATGTGAGGCTGTCTTGATATCAGGCTGTTGATAGTCGGGGCCGATCTTGCTACAGGCCCCGACAGTGAGTCCGATGCTCAGGGCTAGCGTCAACCGGAGACCGCAGAGTGAGGGGACGGACCAAATCGCCATGCTGATGTCTTCTTGTTGGTTGGCGTGTTCTGAATGTCAGGGATGTCGGGTGCTGATCTTGATGGGCACCACCGCAGCGGCCGGCGACTGTCTCCGGTTGCGGATATCGGCTGCCGGATTGGCGTACCGGTTGGGTCTGCCATGCGGGTTTGAACCGTGACGTGACACGTTACCGAAAAGACCTAAGCCATACTGCAGAAGGATGAGGCCAAGCAGTGCCAACGGCCACAGGATCAGCCAGAATTTCCAGGTTGAATTGAAGTATTCAGTGATCTGCATGACCAGTACATGTTCAGTGCTTTGCTCGGCATAGGTAGACGATTCGCCGGGAGCAAAGTCTTCCATGAATCTCATGTACTGGAAAAATTCGGCGCTGCGGTGATGCTCGTAAGCGTCGCTTAGATAAGCGCGAAGAGTCTTGAGCGGTTGCTGCAGTTGCGCGGGGCGCTTGCGGTAAGCGCTCGCCAACAGGCTCATCATATCTTCTACATTTTCGGCCTGTTGCGGCAGGGTCATATGCGGAACAATGTAACGCAGCATGCCGGGCCGGGCCCCGGTAGCCTGATAGACCTTCCTCAAGGTGTGTAGCAGGATGCCAAGTGACTCGTGCAGATCCATCGCCATTAGCACCTTGAGGGCGTGAGTCTTGATGTAGGGTTCTTCCGGAGTGACCGTGAGGGTTTCCACCAGGCTCTGAACAGCCGCTTTTTCAGCCTCATCCCTCCAGGCTGGGGCTGCATTCCCGAGTAATGAATTCGAGGTCGTACCATCGTTCAGAACAAGATCAATCACATACAATCCTTTTTGCGGGTCACCTACTGTAGCCAGTGCCGAAAGTGCAAACGCCCGTGCATAGGCATCGGCGTTGGTACGGTAGTTGATCAGCATTCTGACGATTTCGATGAACTTACGATCACTTGAACTTTGCATGTCGAGGATTTTGAAGTTGCCTATGGCAATGGCTGCCAGTCGCCTGACTTCGGGGTGTGAATCCTGCATGAGTTCGAATACCAGAGGCACTGTGTAGGGGTCTTTGCGTTCCGCGAGATGCCAAGCCACATTGCCTCTTATGGCGGGATCCGGGTCAATCATCAGGCTGTCAATGCGATCAGGTATGCCCGCGGCGAAGGTGCGTACGATTTCCTCATAACCCGATTGGCTAAGTTCCATGACGGGTTTGCCTGCGGGTGGTACCTGATTTTCGGCGGCAATTTTGTTCAAGTTTCGGCGCAGATAGTCCTGCCCGTAGGCCGGCCCGGAAAATTTTTCCAGCCGAGGGTATTTCTCACGATTCAGGAAATTGCGGATCGAAAGCGGTTCGGCCATGCCATAAAGCGGTCTAACCTTGACCTGAAATTTTCGTTCCAGGAACTGATCCAGCGCCGTTTGGGAGTAGCGCAGCTCGGAAACGGTCTTCTTTCGGTAGTCCAGCAAGGGCTGCAGGACGGGGCTTGAGATGGCCTCAAAGCCCCGCAATATGGCCCTCCGCTTTTGCAGGTAAAGACTCATGAACTCCCGATTCAGGCGTTTTTGGCGGGGGTAGTCTTCATCCAGACTGTTGTAGAGGTTAATCAGTGGTCTGACCAATCGGACGTCTTCGGCAAAGCGGCTGACCATGAAGTTGATGAGTTCGACCTTGTGGGTTTCGGCAACTTCTTTGTCCTCCAGAAGGCCGAGCAGGGCGTGAAAAAGGTCTTCGCCCTGCCTGGCGCGGAAAGCCTGTTCATCTTTGTCGGCGAGCAACCAGGTTTCCAGCAGGGTGTGATACCGGGCTTGAGATATGGCACCATCCTGCAACATGTTTTCGATATTTTCGCGGGCAATCGCGTGGCGCCGCATACTGGTGCCTGTGACCGAAATCTGGTTCAGATTGGCGAGTGTTTCGGTCAGTTCGCGGGTCTGTTTTTGCCTTAGCGCAATCAGGACATCACGAATATGGGAGTCATGTGCAATGAGTGGTGAAAGATCGGGCCAGTCGACGTGGCTTTTGACGGGAACCGGCGCAGCTGTCCTCGGAGTGGCTGCCGGGAGGACTTCGGCAGTCGTCGCCGTCCTCGCAATGTAGGACTCAGGCGCAGTCACAGGTAGCCCCGAGATCCACTCAATGGGTGACTCACGGGCGATCAGTGGCCTGGGTTGATTGGATGAGATGAACGAGAAAGGACGGGCGCCAAAGGGGATCTGGGTGATGGTATAAAGGTAGCCGCCCAGCATCAAATAGGCGACGGTCAGGGTGCCACAGGCCATTTTGCGCCAGAAGGTGGCGCCCAGAGTTTCAATAACCAAAAAGCCCAGGCCAAAGAGATAGCACAACATCACCAAATGCGGATTGAGTGACGTGCCGCCCGCTGCGGCAGTGGTCGTCAGGACGACCAGGAGCATAAGGGTACGACGGTAGAGTCCGACCAGACTGCCCGCTCGACCACCTCCACTGCGATAGAGTGCGAGGTTGACACACGCTGATGCCAGTAGCCCGATGATAATGGTGAGAATCATGCTGTACCTCGCTTGAGTCAGTACACACCTTCAGGCGGCTGCGCCGCTATCCTGCAGTGCTGGGTGTGGCAATTGTCGGATGAGATGGTCTCGTTGAGCATCGTTTAGAAAGCAGGTCGGGAGACTTACCTGCAGAGGGCTGGCGGAGCTGTCGATGACCAGACACTCCTCGCCGTCAATGTAATCCAGTCTGCCTGTGAAGCCTTCGGTATAGGTATCGGCATGGCCGCTCACCCATGGACGCTTACCCTGAACCATGCCAGCGTGCAGACACAATTCCTGCATGGCCGGGTTTTCGACCCTAGTCAACAGGGTGTTGGGGTTGAGATGGATGGCGATGCTGTTTTCGGAAAACGCCAGCACTGCAAAGGGCTTGTCGATTGTTCCGCCGTCCGGCCGCAAGGCATCGAAAGTCGGGCGAGGGGCCATGGTCTGAATATGGATGTCCATGGGAGACACCGGGTGCTTGGTAGATTGAATCTGCGCTTGATTGGCGGTGTCAGCTTCGCCGGCCACATTGCGCAAATCAATGTCGTTGCGCAGAAAAATCTCGTAAATGGTCTGGGCAAACGGCAGCCAGCGTATGACGTCCCAGAGGGACTGGTTGACAATTTCCTTACGCCGGTAACCGATAACAAATTCGGCGATCAGGCCATCTGCCAGGTCGATCAGACGGCGGTTAATGAGCCGGAACATTTCGGGCGAGAGCTGCCCGTCATATTTGGCTCGCAATCCGGCAAGGCTGTCGCACAGGACTGTCTGGTAGGGTCGCGAGGCATTCTCGTAACAGGATCCGGCCCTCACCTTGTCGCGCGACTGGGGTTGTCCGCCATTGAAGCGTATGCCGCCTAGTTGGGCATAAACCATATTCTCTTCAGCGGCATTGTTGGCCTCCTCAATCCCCATGCGCTCATCGGGAGTGCGATGAATGGTAACCACACCGCGGTGTGCCCGGATGCCATAGCGGTGGAGGGCGTCTTGCACCGTGTCTGCCCAATAAAAAAGGGGAGTAATAAAGGCCGGGCTGTTCGAAAACAGGGTCACGTTGTAGCGCTCGATGATGCGGGCAATGTATTTCCGATCAATAAACACCTCGGCGCGTGGGCCGATGCGTTCGAATACCGGCCGGCCCTGCAATCTTCTAATCCCCAGGTGTATTAGCCAGAACGCCGTCAGAAAAAGAGCGGCATCCAGGATGTGGGCGATAACGCCTACGCCTGTGATGAAATCCAGCGGCGAAAACATCACTGCGAACAGGGGGACCCCGAATACGGTTGCGACGATGATGTAGGCAGCAAACAGGGCATAGGCGCGCACATACTCAACCTGGTTCTCGGCACGGTTACGAGCTTCCTGTTCAATCTGTATGGCATCGGGCGTGTCGATGGCGTGGCCTTCGGTATTGCATCCGACCCGATTGGGTATGTCCACGCAGTAGACGGCAGACTGGAATTCCCGAAATGCCTGAATGTCGGTCTGATTGATATCCTGGCGTAAGACGGAATGCGCGTCCCGAGCTTTGTTGGCTTCACGACCCAGCAGTGGGTACGATTCAATGGCTTCCTGCGTCAGGCAGATCAGAATTTCGGTCAGTACTGCCTGGGTTGCCACGACTACGATAGTGGCGGCCTCCGCACGGCGGCGGCCGCGACGGCCATCGGGCGAAAGATCGCTGAGGTTGACGAAGGTATTGGGCAGTACTGGGGCATCCGCCTGGTAACGCTGACCAATAGCCTCGCTCATGGAGTTAAGGCAGTTCTGGCTCAGAACGAAGCAGCGTTCAGTGCCCACGAGGTCTCTGGCTTTGCGCACCACTGCCAACGTTGATTGTGTTTGTGCCGAGTTGCTGACCCCCAGAAACAGGGTCTTGGGGCCGTAATGGCCGATGCCTTCCCGTTTGGCGCGTTTCATTTCCTTCAGGATGTTGCCGGAGTTTTCGGCCCGGATGCGGAGTCCCGGCATCAGCGAGTGAAGTGCAAGCGCAAACTCATTGATCAAGTCCTGGTTAAAGTCGACGCCATACAGGACAAGATCGTAAGTGTTCGAGTCACGAACCGGATCAAGCAGATTGTCGAACAGTTGATGGCGCAAATTGTTCATTGCCGGGTGATTATCGCCTCCGGGCGTGAAGGACTTAACCACCTGCTTTAGTAGGTACGGAATGTCACCCAAATCTTTCGGGATATCAGAACTCTCTGATTGGTAAGCTGAATAGCGGGGAATCCTGGGATTGTGGTTGACAGGAAACCAGGCTACCCCTGCCTTTTCAGCCCCGCCGGCGATAAATGTTTTGGTTGAGGGACGAGCTAGCGCGTGCGAATCATCCTTCGCCATGGCGCGGTCGTAAATGCGTATGGGCGAATCATCAGAATCGGGACGGTAGTCGATCGTCGCGTATTGGCCATCTTCAAGGTAGATCTGATAAGCCGCATCATCCGGTTCGCCTCGTTGCAGCGCCGTGGTGACTCCCAGAGGTTCGGCGCTTCCGAAAATTTCACCCCGCGTCAGGTTGTATCCGATTGAGAAGGCTTGGGTGAGAGAGAAGACTCCCATGCGGGGTTCCAGGGTGGTGCAGACCATCAGCGCGAACTCCCCTACCATGTCGCGCGAGGCGCGGCGCATGACCCAGGTTAAGTCATGATGGAAGAAGGCTTCCGCAAAAGCAGCCTGAAATACGCCGGTGGTGTCCGAGTCAAAGGTCCGTTTCAGTTCTGTGCAGAGCGCGGACATCAGTACCGACTGAGCCTCTGCACTCATATCCGCCAGAGATTTCGCCGGGGGATTCAGCGCAACCAGCCCCTGTGTTTTTCTGATTCTGACCATCGTCTGATCGACGACATCGGCCAGGCGCAGTAGCAGGCCGTTGTCTATGTTGCCGCAGGCAATGTCACCGTTAAAATCAAGGACCGAACTGTAATAGGCATAGCGCAGCGCCTTGTAGGCCAGTCCTTGCGTAAGATGGAAATCCACCCATTCAGCAACACTGCGGGAATCTGAGTTACCCTCTGAACTGGTCCAGGGCATGGCTGTCAGGAAAAAATGGCGGACGTCCTGTTGAGTGAAGAAATGCCTGTGTTGCTGATTGTTGATCATCACGTCCATATAGACCCCATCCATGTCACCGTTATGGGCGATCATGTTGAAAACCTCCCCCTGCACTGAGAACAGTTGCCCATCCTCTACACGGTGATGTGTCATGGCATCGTAATGTTCATACCAATGGGGTTGGGCGTTGTGCCAGTGGGTGGCACCCCCAGTGGCATAACGCAGGTGCAGCAGTATGGCTTCGAAGTCTTTCGCCGGCGTGTAGCCCTGTTTTATGGACTTGCCCAGCAAAACATTCAGCCTTTCCATGAGAATGCGGACAATATCTTCGCGTTTGCCTTTCACCACCTTGTCAAAAATGATGGAGGGGACCCCCTGCTTTTGCACCATGATGGCAAAACCGCCGGATTGACCGCCACGTGTCGAGGCCTCCCGTGCCAGAATCTCGACCATGCCCAGTAACCGGTCGGAGACGATGCCGTCTGCTTGCTGAGGCTCAGGGTCCGGCCGATAGCGGATGGCAAATGCCGGTCCACAGGCCCAATGATCGACGTGGCCCCTGAAGAGCCCTATGAGGTCCGGAATCGACAGCATGGCCATGAGGTTTGCAGCTAAAAAGTAGCCGCCACTCATGTAGATGAATAGCAGAGGGTGATGCTGAGCCTGAGTTGCGACGTCAAATTTGCCTAGCCATAACAAACATCCGGTCGTGGATACCAGATTTGCGAGTATGCCACTGACGGATACCAGGCGGCATTGCCAGGTTGAGCCATTGTGGTTGCTCAGGCGGGGGGGGTGGTCGGAGTATTGGGGGAGCGGTTGTCCGGGCAGGAGGCTTTTCAGCATGAGCCGCAGCGGTAGACCTTCAAGAACAACTGCGATGCCGAGTGTCCGGTGAGCGCGGCTTGTTAGCCAGAGGGCAGTGCCATGTCCGCAGCCATGAATCAAAATAGCCAGTAGATTTGTTATTCGGTAGGGAAGCAGCACCAGCTCAATGAGCAGGTCACCACTGACGGAGAAGACTTTATGGACTGATTTGATCATGTGCTGATTCACCCTGGCAGAGGCGGGGCAGATTAGGGACACAGATAGGCGCGTGCGCTGATAGCCCCGTTGAAGGAGCCAATGGTGGTGGCCTGGGTGTATTCGACGTGAGTCGCACCGAGTGATTCAGCTTTTCGTTTCGCGTTGGCTTTGGCAATGGGTTGCCATCGCAAATTTTTGCCGTAGCCGGATGAGCCCTCTACCTGTCCCAGAAATTTGCAGTCCCTGATTTGGGATGTGCTGGCCTCAACAGGATTCGCCTGGAGGGGCGCTGCAGCCAAACTGATCAGCACAATGAGCGTTGTGGTGCCGATGGCGGGGTAGTTCATGATGCGATTCCTCGGGTAGTGGTGGTTTCCGTCTAAAAAGGTGCGAAACGCACCAAAATAAGGATGCAAAGATTACTACGTTTCGTATCGAAATCAAATATAGGGTATAGGTTTTGCCCGCATCGCTATAAAGACCGGGGCGTTCCTATCCACTCAAAACCAGCGGAGGGCGTGTGGCGGGTGGCTTTTCGCCGTGGGAGTGCGCTGGTCAGAAAAGGTTGATCCAGCGCGGGCCGTCATGTGGTGGTGATCTGTTGCGGTGATATTCGGTACGTAGGGAAAGCCATTGCTGATCTTGTCTCCATCAGCAGGTCGTCTGGATCCTGGCCAATGACAACGGGGCCTTGAGCGGCGCATGATCGCCGACAACGACAACCCATGGGCCATGAGACCGGTTGCGGCTATTATCCCGCTACCTTTTTCACCTTTAGCGAGCCGCCATGAACCCCCACACCGACACTCTCCGCACCCTGCTGTCCGGCCCTGAATTGCTGCTTATGCCTTGTTGTTTTGATGGATTGTCGGCCCGCTTGATTGAGCAGGCGGGCTTTCCGCTCACTTTTATGAGCGGTTTTGCCGTAGCCGCCGCTCGCCTTGCTCACCCCGATACCGGGCTGCTGTCCTATGGCGAAATACTTGAGCAGGGACGCTCCATCCTCGAAGCCGTCACGATCCCCGTCATCGGCGATGGCGATACCGGCTACGGTAATCCTGCCAATGTTCGGCGTACTGTCGAAGGATACGCTCGGGCCGGATTTGCCGGCATTATGATTGAAGACCAGCGCGCGCCTAAACGCTGTGGTCATACCCGCGGCAAGGAAGTGGTTGGCCGGGCCGAGGCTTGCGCGCGAATACGTGCGGCGGTCGATGCCCGAGAAGCGGGCGCCGACATACTCGTCATGGCCCGTACCGATGCCCGTGGCACCCATGGGCTTGATGAAGCGCTCTGGCGCATGGCGGCCTTTGCTGACATAGGCGCCGACATATTGTTTCTGGAGGCGCCTCGCGATGAGGCCGAGATGCGGCAATTCTGTCGCAGCATACCGGGCCCCAAGATGGCCAATCTGCTGGAGGAAGGTGTGACCCCTATCCTGCCGCCGGAACAGCTGGTCGAGATGGGCTACAAAATTGCCGCCTACCCGCTCACCCTGCTCACCGCCGCCGTCCATGCGATGCGCGAGGCCCTCGCCGAGCTTGCCATGGGCCGTACCCCTGAACGCCGCGTCAATTTCGATACCATGCTTGATGTTGTCGGCTTCGACACTTATACCCGAATGGTGGCCGGCTACCACTCCGAAAAGAGTGAGGATGCCGATGCCATGTGATGGAGAGCACCGGGTGTTTCGCGATGGAGAGGCGCGTGTTGCGGATCTGGCGAAAGGAGCGAGGGCTTGAATTCTGCCTGACGAGTGTGGAGTGAAGCCTGTTGATGGCTGGCATAGGCTGAGGGCACTCAAACGCCAGGCTATCAGGGGTAAGGGCTATCGATTTCTGATCCTTGCCGATCTTGGCAGGCTCATCCTGTCACCCGCCAAAACCGGTTCGATTCATTAACGCCTGCGAAGGATGTGCAGGCGTCACGCCCGCCGTATCAGGTTATTCAGAAGTTGTAGCCGAGTGTCCGTGTCGCGCAGGATTTTCCGCACTACCTCGTCGGGGATTTCGTAGGGGTGCTCCATGGTCACCAGGGCTTCGCGTTCGGCAAGGGCGAGTTTGACGGCAAGATCAGAGTGGATGGCATCGTAGACAAAAGGCCGGTCGGTGCCGTTGTTTTCGAGGCTGTTGAGCGTGCGGGATGCATCATCGATCCCTGCGAGCAGGTCGCGATAGCGGGCTTTCCGGTAGCTGTATTCGGTGCGGGCGTGTTGCAGAATATTCAACTCGGCGCCGCCGGTGTCGCGGGTTTGCGCTGTGTTTATCCACTGGTCAATGAGGTCGAGTACGGCCGTCATCACCCGATCCAATACCTCGAGTTCCCGTCGGTTATGGTCGTCCTCTTCGATAATGCCCAGGGTCGCAATCAAGGGCTTGAGCGTATGCGAGAGCATGACTGTCACGACGATGACCAGGAAGGCACTGGCCACGGCCAAATCCCGATAGGGGATAAGTTCGCCACTGTTGAAGGTCATCGGTAGGGTGAAGGCTGCCATGGAGGATACTGGCCCGCGTACGCCAAACCATGAGACCAGGAGGGTGGATCGCCAGGGGATGGGGATTCGTGGTCGGAGTTTGACCAGCAGGGCGCGCAGCACCAACAGGGTAAAAAAACGGGCGAGGATGAGCGCCAGTAGTACCGTTAGGGATAGCCCCAATAATATGCCCAATTCGGCATCAGGCAACCGTATCAGGATATTGGGTAACTCTATTCCCATCAGCAGGAAGGCGGTTGATTGCAGGATAAAGCCTAGGTGCTCCCATATCGCCACGGTCTGAACCCGCCCACCGAAGGCGGTATGTTTGTTCTGGGCCTGCCCGATGGCCAGAGCGGTGCAGACGATCGCCAGTATGCCGGAGCCATCAAAATAATCGGCGACTGCGTAAACGCCAAAGGGGACAACCATGGTGAGGCTGTTGCAGGCGATCTCGTCGTGGGAGGCCTTGATCATGCGGGTCATCAGCCACCCGCCGAGCAGGCCAACGCCCAAGCCGACCAAGTGCGCCTCGAGAAATACCCGAGCGGCTTCGGACGTCGAGATCTGGCCCGCCAGCAATGCCAAAGTCGATAAATGAAGTGCTGTGAGTCCGCTGACATCATTGAGCAGGGCCTCCCCCTCCATGATGGTGCGGAGCTGGCGGGGTAGGGGTGTTGCCTTGGTCAGGCTGCCAAGTGCAACCGTGTCGGTCGGCGACAGGATGGCACCGAGGGCAAATGCCAATGGCCAGGGCATGCCGGTCAGCCAGCGTGCCGCAAGCCCGACCATCAGGGTGGAGGCAATGACCGGGAACAGGGCCAGGGCCAGAATATCGAGGCCGTTTTTACGTAATTCCCGCAAGGATGTAGTGATGGCATCGCCAAAAACGAGGGGGACCAGAAAGAACACCATGATCATGTCGGGTGCGAGAGTCGTCTGGTGCGATATCGGTAACTGCCCAAGGACGGCGCCAAGCACGATCAGGGGCAGCAGGTTGCTCCACCCGCGCTCACGCATCAGGACGGAGGTCAGGGTGGCGGTGAGCAGCAGAATGGCAAATTGGGCGAGCAGTGTGTTCATTGAACCGAATGACGAGCAGTGCGCCGGCTGTCGATTAGCGCTCGGCTGGCGTCTGTTGATGGGGCCTTTCGACCAGCCTAAAGGTCAGGCTGTAGGTATCATCATAGGCAGGATACACGCCGACCTGGGTGTCAGGCTGGACGGTTTCGCTGACGATTTCGAGAGTCTTACCGGCCCCTTTGGCGTAGTTCGCAGCTTCTTGCCTGACTTCGGCTTTCAGGCTGCCGAGGTCGTAACCCCAGCCACCGACTTTTGAAATACTGTAACTGCCGTCGGAATTTTTCAGCACAGGGCTTGTGGACGCACAGGCGCCAAGCACAGCGGCCAGTGCAAGTGTGATCAGTATCTTCATGGTGACTCCGTGTGGTGTTCGACCGTATGGTGATGTTTGGTGACGGGCCTTATGTCCGGCTATTCCTGTTTCGACCAGTAGGGTGGATCAGCACAGTATATCTATCTGCATGTCATATCCCACCGCTGGCGCCGCTCACTTATCCGCTCCATACGGATGATTCCAGTATCTCAAAGACCCCACCGGGTTGGCTCATGTCTGCGCACAGGAGAGTGGCGTTTGCCGGTTCCTGTTGCCGGCGACGAGTCTCAAACCCAACCAATTCATGGCTGTTTCGACACGGCATACCGACAAAAAAGGCGGTCCGCCTTCGTGGGGCGACCCGCCTGGTTTTTGTCTTTCGGCAGGGAAGAAGGCCCGCAGGCGGGCCTTCTTCCTGTGCCGGCTGAAACGCCTTTTACTTGCTCGCGTTCCGTTCGTTGACCTCCTTGATGACCGCTTCTGCCACATTCTTCGGGCAGGGCATGTAATGGGAGAACTCCATGGAGAACTGGCCACGGCCTGAGGTCATGGTGCGCAGGTCGCCGATGTAGCCGAACATTTCGGAAAGCGGTACTTCGGACTTGATGCGAACCCCGGTGGCGCCTGCATCCTGAGATTTTATCATGCCACGGCGACGGTTGAGATCCCCGATAACATCACCTACGTTGGCGTCCGGCGAGAAGGTGTCGACCTTCATGATCGGTTCCATCAACTGCGGCGCGCACTTGGGCACAGTCTGGCGGAAGGCGGCCTTGGCTGCAATTTCGAAGGCCAGTGACGAGGAGTCCACAGCGTGGAAGCCACCATCCGTCAGGTTGACCTTGAAATCGACGCATGGGAAGCCTGCCATGGTGCCCTTGTCGAGCATGCTCTTGAAGCCTTTTTCGACCGCCGGCCAGTATTCGCGGGGGACGTTACCGCCGGTGACGGTAGATTCAAAAACAAAGCCGGTACCGGGCTCGCTGGGTTCAATGATGTAGTTGATTTTGGCGAACTGACCCGAGCCGCCGGACTGTTTCTTGTGGGTGTATTCGTCTTCGACCCGCTTGGTAATTGTCTCGCGGTAAGCCACCTGGGGTTTGCCGACGATGACCTCAACGCCATGGGTACGCTTGAGGATGTCGATCTTGATATCAAGGTGAAGCTCGCCCATGCCCTTGAGGATCGTTTCGCCGCTGTCCTCGTCGGTACCGACATGGAATGATGGATCTTCCTGAACCATCTTGCCCAGGGCGATGCCCATCTTTTCATTACCGGCCTTGTCTTTCGGGGCAATGGCAATCGAGATGACCGGATCGGGAAATACCATCGGCTCCAGGGTGGCGGGTTTGTCCGGATCGCACAGGGTATGACCGGTCTGTACGTTCTTCATGCCCAATACCGCAACGATATCCCCAGCCTGGCAGGAATCCACTTCCTGGCGATTATTGGCATGCATTTCAACAATACGGCCAATACGTTCGGTTTTGCCGGTGTAGGTGTTGAGTACGGTGGTGCCTTTCTCGATGCGACCGGAGTAGATGCGCAGGAAAGTCAGGGCGCCATAACGGTCATCCATGATCTTGAATGCCAGTGCGCGCAGCGGGCGGGTCGGGTCGACCAGCGCAAATTCGCCGGTTTCGTTGCCTTCCAGATCGACTTCGGGCTGCGGATTGACTTCTGTCGGGTTCGGCAGATAGTCGACCACCGCGTCCAGTACCAGCTGTACACCCTTGTTTTTGAAAGATGAACCGCAGTAGGTAGGGAAGAAGTCCATCTTGATGGTGCCCTTGCGAATCAGGCGCTTGATGGTGTCGATATCGGGTTCCTCGCCTTCGAGGTACTTTTCCATCACGTCATCGTCCTGCTCGACAATTTTTTCGATCATGTCAGCCCGGAATTTTTCGACGTCATCGACCATATCGGCCGGAACATCGGTGATTTTGTAGTTCATGGGGTCGCCGGAATCATCCCAGATCCATGACTTGCGGGTCAGCAGGTCAACCACGCCGACGAACTGGTCTTCCCGACCGATAGGCAGCACCATGACCAGCGGGTAGGCTGCCAGCACATCCTTCACCTGATTGACGACACGGTAGAAGTCGGCGCCAATACGATCAAGCTTGTTAATGTAGATGACCCGTGCGACCTTGGAGTCGTTGGCATAGCGCCAGTTGGTTTCAGACTGTGGCTCAACGCCGCCGGAACCGCAGAACACTCCGATACCGCCGTCTAGTACCTTCAGGGAGCGATACACTTCGATGGTGAAGTCGACGTGGCCGGGGGTGTCGATGATGTTGAAGCGGTGATCATTCCAGAAACAGGTGGTGGCTGCCGACTGGATGGTGATACCGCGTTCCTGCTCCTGTTCCATGAAGTCAGTGGTGGCTGCGCCGTCATGAACTTCGCCAATTTTGTGGATTTTGCCGGTGAGCTTCAAAATGCGCTCGGTGGTCGTGGTCTTGCCTGCATCCACGTGAGCGAAGATGCCAATGTTTCGGTAGTGCGATAAATCAGTCATATCAATGTTCTGCGGGGTTGTGTGCTGAGTGGTTGGTAAGTTGGAGTCGTGTGCCCCATGGTCTAAGGCAGGAAATCGGGAATCTGCTCGACGCTGTCTGTGGGGGCGCGGGGCTAATCGACCATCACGCGGGTCAACCCCGAATGATACCTTTGTAGGCAATCCACGGCAATCAGCCAAGTGTTGCGGTCAACTAGAATAGGGCTCTGGATCGCTGGATCTGGGACTTTGAGGTTGCGGGGCGGGGGCATCAGTTTCAGGGCTGGCTCGGGGACACACACTAAAATGGGCACGGGCAATACAGTGTGATCGCGTGGCCGGTCAGGGGATGGATGAAACTCAGTCGGGACGCATGCAGGTGCATGCGGGCGACCGGTCTTGACTGCGGATCACCGTAGAGTGGATCGCCCAGTATGGGGTGCCCGCTGGCGGCCATGTGGACGCGTAGCTGGTGGGAGCGTCCCGTGAGCGGGTGTAATTCCAGTCGGCTCCAGTTGCCCAAGGATTCCAGCAGATACCAGTCGGTATGGCAGGCCTTCCCCTCCGGATCAGGGCCGTAGAGTGGGGGACGGTTACCCTGTTTGGCAATGGCCAGAGTGATGCTGCCGCTGGCTCCGCGGGGTGTGCCACTGACGTCGGCCCGATAGATCTTGCTGATTCTGCGTTCGGCAAACAGCCTGCTGAGAGCCCGGTGTAATTCTGGATTCAGTGCCAGCAGTAAAAGCCCTGAGGTGTCCCGATCCAGTCGGTGAACCAACTGGGCGGTCGGCCATTGCTGTTGCAATCGGCCCAGCAGGGAGTCCGCACCCTCAGGCCCGAGACCAGGCTGGCACAACAGACCCGCTGGCTTGTTGGCGGCCAGCAGGCCGCAGTCAAGACTTAGCGGGTGGTGGTCGAGCAGGGTGTACGGGGTGATTGTCACGGGCGATATGGGCCTGGCTGGCTCACTACATTCGCTATTATCGCTCAACGTGAGGGTAGCGTAACCCTGCTGAATAACTGCTCCCATTCCTGCCGATCCCTGACCAGCATCGCTGCATCGACCCGCTCCCGGGTAAGGTGGGGTGCAAAAATGCGGATGAAATCGTAAATAAACGCCCGGATATACATATCGCGGCGCAGTACGATTTTGGTGATGCTGGATTCAAACAAATGCTTGGCCTCAATCGCGATCAAATCGGCGTCTACCGTCGGATCGTGGGCCATATGGGCCACAATACCCACGCCAAGCCCCAGCCGAACGTAGGTTTTGATGACATCGGCATCGACCGCAGTCAGCGCGATCTGAGGATGCAGCCCCGCCTGACTGAAGGCTCTGTCCAGTTGCGAGCGGCCCGTAAAGCCGAAGGTGTAGGTGATCAGGGGGTATTGTGCCAGTGCCTCCAGCGTGAGTGTTTCCAGGGCAACCAGCGGATGATCTCTTGGAACCAGGACGCTGCGGTTCCATTGGTAGCAGGGCAGTTTCACCAGGTTGTCGAACAGTTCGCTAGCCTCGGTGGCGATAGCCATATCAACGAGCCCCCTGGATGCCATTTCGGCAATCTGGGCCGGGGTGCCCTGATGGATGTTGAGTTTGATCCTGGGATAGCGCTGGATAAAGGCCTTGATCGCGGGAGGCAGGGCATAGCGGGCTTGGGTATGGGTGGTGGCGATGCACAAGCTGCCTGAGCCCGTATCCAGATGTTCCTCTGCGATCAGCCTGATGTCATTGACCTTGGCCAGAATCTCACCGGCGACCGCTACGATCTCCTTGCCGGCAGGCGTTAGCGCCGAAAAATGCTTGCCGCTACGGGTGAAAATCTCCAGTCCCAATTCATCTTCCAGCAGCCGTATCTGCTTGCTGATCCCCGGTTGTGAGGTATAGAGACTCTCGGCGCTGGCGGAGACGTTCAGGTTGTTCCGCACCACTTCCCAGATATAACGCAGTTGCTGCAATTTCATGATGTCGCGATGGAGGTTGGGCTTCGGGATAGGGATGGAACAATTCTGCAGGCGCAACGGAAACGATCACTGCGGCAGGGATTCTAGCCCTCAATCACGTTGCCGCTAAATTCAACCCGGTTATATCGACATAGCGATTCCGTATTTCAGTCGGCGCGGCGGGATTGCTATGGTAGTAGCCCCCAACATGACCATCCCCGAGGAGCGCCAGTGGCGATAGTGCAAAAAAGAGGAGTATTGCCCGGTTTTTCGCTCACACTGGGTTTTTCGGTACTCTATTTGAGCCTGATTGTATTGATTCCGCTGTCGGCGACCTTTTTCAAGGCGGCAACTCTGGGTTGGGGCGGGTTCTGGTCTGTGATTACCGAACCCCGAGTGCTGGCCTCCTACAAACTAACCTTCGGTGCCTCGTTGGCAGGGGCGACGATCAATGCCGTGTTTGGTCTTCTGGTTGCCTGGGTGCTGGTGCGTTATGACTTTTTCGGCAAAAAGCTGATTGATGCGCTGGTCGATTTGCCCTTTGCCCTGCCGACTGCTGTTGCAGGGATTGCCTTGGCGACACTTTACTCAGGCAAGGGCTGGGTCGGGCACCTCCTGGCACCGCTCGGTATCAAGATTGCCTACACCCCGCTGGGTGTGATCGTGGCGCTTACCTTTATCGGGTTACCCTTCGTGGTTCGGACGGTGCAGCCGATACTGGAGGATTTCGAGTCAGAACTGGAGGAAGCGGCCGCCAGTCTCGGCGCGACCCGCTGGCAGACATTCACCCGTGTGATTTTGCCTGCCTTGCTTCCGGCCTTGCTGACCGGCTTTGCACTGGCCTTTGCCCGGGCGGTGGGTGAATATGGCTCCGTCATATTTATTGCCGGCAACATTCCCATGGTGTCGGAAATTACCCCGCTACTCATCATCACCAAACTGGAGCAGTACGACTATGCCGGCGCCACGGCGCTGGCGGTTTCGATGTTGCTGGTGTCCTTCATTCTGCTGCTGACCATCAATGCGCTACAGCGCTGGGCGCATTTGCGTAAGGTCTGAGCCTATTCCCTTCGTCAATCAGGAGTATCGTCCCGGATGAGTTCATCAATAGCCATGGGGCAGGCGACCCAACGCGCCATCCATCCTGCACGCGGGGAACCGTTTTGGGTGCGGTGGCTGCTCACGGCCGCTGCACTTTTGTTCCTTATCGGATTTCGGTTTCTGCCGTTGGCCGTTGTTTTCGTGCAGGCTTTCAGCAAAGGCTGGCAGGTCTACTGGCTGGCACTGAGCGAGCCCAATGCCCTCGCAGCGGCGCGTCTGACGGGGTTGGCCGCGCTGATCTCGGTTCCGCTCAATCTCCTGTTCGGCATTGCTGCTGCCTGGTGTATCGCCAAGTTCGAATTTAAGGGCAAGAGCCTCCTTATCACGCTGATTGACCTGCCTTTTTCGGTATCGCCGGTAGTGTCGGGCCTGATTTATGTCCTGCTGTTTGGTTTGCAGGGCTGGCTGGGGCCCTGGCTGCAGGCGCACGAGATCAGGCTTATTTTCGCTGTGCCGGGTATTGTGTTGGCCACCGTCTTCGTGACCTTTCCTTTTGTTGCCCGGGAGTTGATTCCACTGATGCAGGCGCAGGGCACCGAAGAAGAGGAAGCCGCGCTGGTGCTCGGTGCCAGTGGCTGGCAAACCTTCTGGCATGTCACCCTGCCTAATATTCGCTGGGGTCTGCTGTATGGCGTCATTCTGTGCAATGCGCGAGCGATGGGTGAATTTGGTGCCGTCTCGGTCGTATCGGGGCATATCCGGGGGCTCACCAATACCTTGCCGCTGCACGTCGAGATTCTTTACAACGAATACAACTCGGCCGCTGCCTTTGCCGTGGCCTCGTTACTGGCCGGTCTCGCGCTGGTGACGTTGGCGCTAAAAACCTTCCTTGAGTGGCATCTCAGGCAGGACAGGTCTGACCTCGATCCCATTTCCGAATAGTTGCACCATGAGTATCTCCATTCACAACATCCAAAAATCCTTCGGTCGCTTCAAGGCCTTAAGTGATGTCAATCTTGAAATCGGCGGCGGGGAACTGGTCGCGTTGCTGGGCCCCTCCGGTTGCGGCAAGACCACATTGCTGCGCATTATCGCTGGACTGGAGACGCCGGACGCCGGGCAGATTCTGTTTCATGGCGAAGATGCTACCGACACTCATGTCCGTGACCGACAGGTGGGTTTTGTGTTTCAGCACTATGCCCTGTTTCGTCATATGACGGTCTTTGAAAATATCGCTTTTGGATTGCGGGTTCGCCCCCGTGCCCTTCGGCCTAGTGAAGCCGAGATCAGCGAAAAGGTTCACGGCCTGTTGAATCT
>JBKCCF010000059.1:0-18404 GCA_046305255.1 Methylococcaceae bacterium | reverse complement strand
TCACGGAACACATCCACGGTGATTTTCCATTCACCCTCGCCGGCCAGATCGACCGTGTAGCCGGCAGCCAGGGGATGCTGGTCAACGCTGTCGCCCCAGTCCAGTACGGCCTCAACCGGTTCGCAGCCGACCATCTCGGCGGTGACATAATTCAGCCGCCTGAGGTTCTTGTGGTAGAGGGTGATGTCTGCCGGTTTCTCGACCGCAGTGCCCATCTCGCCCAGCGGGATCAGCGCACCGTCGGCAGCCCTGACTCTTAGCGTCTCAAGATCAGCCAGCGAGGAACGCTGTTGCCGGGTCAGACGGATCAGCATGTCCAGTGGCTGACGCTCGCTGGCGATGTGGACTGT
This sequence comes from Methylococcaceae bacterium, assembly GCA_046305255.1. Classification (GTDB taxonomy): domain Bacteria; phylum Pseudomonadota; class Gammaproteobacteria; order Methylococcales; family Methylococcaceae; genus UBA6136. The sequence continues at coordinate 18,054 of JBKCCF010000059.1, read as the reverse complement.
GCCTGCCGAGGTACCTGCCAGCGCCATGTTCAGGGTGGCGGCAACATCGGCCACGGTAACGCCATGCAGGGCGGCCTTTTGTCGATCCAGCCGGAAGTCAATCACGGTTTGGGGCTCATCCACATAATCATCAACATCCACCATGCCCTTGATGCTGCTGACCCTGGACCGGACCTGTTCGGTGACTTTGGCCAGGGCGCTGTAGTCTGCCTCCAGCGGTCCGTAGACTTCGGCCACGAAGGTCGAAAGTACCGGCGGGCCGGGCGGGCTTTCGACGATCTTTACATTGGCGCCGTGGGCACTGGCAATACGTTCGATTTCGGGGCGGATGCGAAGGGCGATCTCGTGCGATTTCTGCTCGCGGCGCTCCTTGGGCAGCAGATTGATGCGGATATCGGCCTGATGCGGTTCATGGCGCAGGTAGTAATGCCGGACCATGCCGTTGAAGTCCATCGGTGAGGCGCTACCGACGTAGGTTTCGAAATCGGTGATTTCGTTAAGGCTGGCCAGATAGGTGCCGAGGTCGCGGGCGGCGGCGTCCGCCGATTCCAGCGTGCTACCGCGCGGCATGTCGATGACCAGTTGCAGTTCGTTCTTGTTGTCGAAGGGCAGCAGTTTGAGCGGGACCACCCGGTAAACCGCCAGCAGGGCCGAACCGACAAAAGCCAGCAACACGATGAGCAGAAACAGGCGCGCCCTGGCGGGTGCCGCCAGCATGACACCGAGGGTGCGGTCGTAAAAACGGTACAGCCCCGAAGCCCTGGGGTCGGTCTCTGCTTCGCCCTTGCCGTATTCACTTTTGAGCAGGTAAAAACTGGCCCAGGGCGTGACGGTAAAGGCGACCAGCAGGGACATGATCATCGCCACCGGCACATTGAACGCCATGGGCGCCATGTAGGGGCCCATCATGCCGGTAATGTAGAACATGGGCAGGAATGAGACGATGACGGTGAAGGTCGCGAAAATGGTCGGTGGCCGCACCTCGTCAATGGCCGTGAGGGTGGCCTCCAGCGGCGGCTCCTGCCGGAGCCGGAAATGGCGGAAGATGTTCTCGACATCAACGATGGGATCATCGACCAGCAAACCCAGTGACAGGATCAGCGCGAACAGGGTTACCCGGTTGATGGTGTAGCCGAACATCAGATCGCAGAGCAGGGTGACGCCCAGCGTCATCGGCACCGCCAGCGCAACGATGAAGGCCTCCTTCGGGCCTAGCGCAAAGGCCAGCAGAATCACGATGGTGACGATGGCGATCAGCAGGTGTTTCACCAGTTCACTGACCTTGTGATCGGCGGTCTCGCCGTAGTCGCGGGTCACCGTCACCGACACGTCGTCGGGTATCAGTTTGCCCCGCAAGGTTTCGGCGGTCGCGCGGATCTGTTCCGCTACGGCTACCGCGTTGGCGCCCTTGCGCTTGGCGATGCCCAGCGTCACCGCCTGACGCTCTTCACCCGCTTGAGCCGAGGCGGGTGCCGGCTCGTCCTTGGCGACAATCTGCCGGCTTTCCGCCGCCGCCGGCCCGAAGCCGATGCGGGTATAGCTGTCTGCCTCGGCTGGCGCGTCTTCAACCCGGGCCACATCACGCAGATAGACCAGTCTGCCGTCCTGTCCCCGCAGCGGCACGCCGGCCACCTCGTCGACCTGGGTGAACGCGGGGCCTGCGTCCAGCCGGATACTATGGTTGGCGTGATCAAAGCTGCCCGCAGCAAGGTTGACATTGGCCGCCTGCAGCGCGTGCACCATATCCAGCAGGGTCAGGTCGTGGGCCGCCAGCCGGGCGGGGTCGGGATAGATCAGTACCCGGCGGGGTTCGCCGCCCATGACGACGATGCGTCCGGCATCCTCGACCAGCGCCAGTTTGTCTTTCATCTCATCGGCCAGCCGCCGCAGGGCGGGGCCGTCGTAGGCGGGGTTTTTCGATGATAAGGTGAGTGTGACGATGGGCACATCGTCGATTTCCACCGGCTTGACGCGCCAGTTGGCGACGACTGCAGGGATGCGGTCCTGGTGGGACATGAGTTTGCTCCAGACCTTCACCAGACTGTCCTCGCGGTCTTCACCCACGAAAAACCGGACCGTCACCAGCGCTTCGTTTTCGCGTGAGGCGGAGTAGACGTACTCGACGCCATCGACTTCCCGCAAGAGTGATTCCAGCGGGGTGGCTACCAGTTTTTCGACTTCCTCGGCAGAAGCGCCCGGAACCGAGATCATGACATCGGCCACGGGTACCACGATTTGCGGTTCTTCCTCGCGCGGTGTCAGTGCCAGTGCAGCGAAGCCCGCCAGAAACGAGGCGATCAACAGCAGCAGGGAAAGCCTGGAGGTGATGAACAGTTCGACGATTTTCGCTGTTACGCCGCGTTCCGCCCTGGGGGTGGTCATGGGTGCTTATCCGTGAGTTGAACGATATCGCCTTCGGCCAGACCCGACAGGATTTCAACACGCCCGTCTATTCGCTTGCCGGTGCGAACATGGCGCAGGTGGGGCCGCCCGTCCCTCATCACGCTGACGGTTTCAAGTTGGCCGACCCGACTGATGGCCTCTTCCGGTGCCAGTAGCAGGGTGGTCTGTCCACAGGATTGCTCCAGCCAGCCGAAACTGCCGGGCGCTATCGCCGTTTGCTCCGGTAGTCGGGCTTTTATCAGAACGGTATGGCTGCGAGGGTTGGCGGCGGGTTGTATTTCATCGACGGTGACGGTGATGTCGCGCACCGGGTGACCGACTTTGGCCGTCAGCCGTTTACCCAGAGTGATCCCGTCGGCGCAGGCGGCGGGGATGGCGGCCTCTAGCCGGAGTACGCGGTTTTGTTGCAGCGTGACGATGGCCATGCCGGGCAGGGCCATGACGCCGGGTTCCTGATCACGCGAGACGATGACGCCGTCGAAGGGGGCCCTCAGCTGGTTTTCACCAAGGCCGGACTCAGCTTCGCGCAGGGCATCGCGGGCGCCGGCGACATGGGCATCAGCGGCCTGGGTGGCGGCCATGGCCACGTCAAAGGCCTGTCGGGTTGCGGCTTCCCGCTCGTAGAGATTGCGCAGCCGGTGGGCATCGGCGCGGGCCCGACCGGCTTCCGCTTCGGCTGCGGCCAGCACCGCCCGACTCTGGCCGACGCGGGCCTGCAGTGCGCTGCTTTCCAGGTGGGCAAGGATCTGGCCCCGCTGAACGACGCTGCCGGGGCGGACGCTGATATCCGTGATGCGCCCCGCTATTTTCGGCGCTACAGGGGTCACGGTGAGCGCTGCAACGGTGGCGGGCCAGCTGACAACCGTTTCGGCATCGCGGCGCTCGACGGTGGCCGTGGCGAGGCCCGTGACGGCAGGAGGTGTGGCGGCTGGCTGAGTGCCGGGTGTGACCCTGGCTTCGAATCCCCCCTCCAGCCAGATCAGGAACACGGTCAAGGCCACGCTGGTCATGCCAGCCCGGATCAGCGTTTTGCGGGAAAGCCCGCTGGATGAGTGTGACATGGCTAGCCCTGTGGTGGGGTCATGTGGGGGAGGGCGGCGTATGCCGGCGATGCTGTCATGAGCGGTTACCCTCATCCCAGTGTCTGCTCGGCCTGTCTTCAGGGGTGCCGAAGCGTTTGGTAGTCAACGACAGTACGAAAATGGAGAGGCTGAGAATGGCAATGGCTACGGTGATGGCCAGCAGCAGGTAGAGGTGGAACAGGTCGGAGACCATCTGCACATCAATCACAAGATGGCGCGACAGTGCGGTGATGGCGATGTAGATCAGGAACTGCACCGGCAGGCGATGGGTTCTGAAATAAACCCCCACCATGGAGCCCAATTCGAGATAGATGAACAGTAGGAGGATGTCCTCAAGAGAGGCCCGGCCCGACTGCATCATGCTCAGATAGTCATGCAGCGCCGACCAGACAATGGTGGAGCCAATACAGAACAGCGCGATGTAGTGGAACAGGTCCACCAATCGGTCGCCTGCCAGCTTGATCATGCGGTTGGTTTTTTGCATGGAGTGCTTCCCTGAGGATTAGCGCCAGTGGCCAGTGGCCTGCCGCAGCTGCGCTTCGGCGACCTGGGCTTCGAAATGGGCAACAATGGCCCGCAACTGGGCATCGGCGCGATCGGTCTCGGCTTCGAGGTAGCGCGTCACGGTTGCTGTGCCGCCCTCGTATTGTTCGTGCACCAGCCGGAGGGCTTCTTCGGCAGCGGCAGCGCCGGCGACTGCGACCTTGACCCGGGCCAGGGCCTGCTCAAGGGTGGAGAAGGCTTGCCGGACCTCGTTCTCGATCTCCAGCCGGGTCTTTTGTTCCACTGCCTGAGCCTCGACTACCCGGCGTTCGGCAGCCGTGATGCGGGCAGTGAGTGCGCCGCCGGTGAAGAGGTCGAGTTCGGCATTGAGGCCGATGGAGGCGTTGTCCTTGTAGTTGGAGGGGTCCAGATTGCGGCTGTTTTCACCATAGGCAGCGTAGGCATTGACCCGAGGCAGACGGGCGCCTTCGGCGGCATCCAGTTCGTGCTGGCGGATGTGTACCTGGTGGCCGGCAGCCTGCATTTCCGGGCGCTGGCTCAGGGCCAGATCAAGCAGCTTTTGGACACTGTCTTTCAGCACTGGCACCGGGATGTCGCCATCCCCCAGCGGGGGCAATGCGCCGCCAGGGGTACCGATGAGCGTTTTGAGCGCGGATTGCGACAGGGTAACCGCATTGGCCGCCCTGATGGCGGATTCCTGGGCGGCATGCGAGCGAACGTCCAGCGATAGGGCGTCGCCCCGCAGCGCAGTGCCCTCGGTGACCCGGGCATGAGTCAGTTCCAGCTGTTTTTTGACTGTGTCGACCGAGCGTTGGGCGACTTCGACCTGCCGTGGTGCCGAGAGGGCGGCATAATAGGCCGCCGTCACGGCCGAGGCCAGCCGGTTGCGCAGGGCGGCATGTTCCAGTGCGGCGGCCTCCACGCCCAGCTCGGCGGCTTGCTTGAGGTAGCTATCCTGACCGCCCCGGTAGAGATTGATGGCGCCGATGACTTCCGGTCGGAAGTTCTCCACCCAGCCCGGATTATTGATCGAATCGAGGTTGTTCGGATCAAGGTTCAGCCGACGCTGTGAAACAATATAAGAGAAGGCCAGCGCCGGGTTGTTGGTATAGTCATAACCGACCCGGGCGGTGACCTTGGGGTAGAAGCCGGCCGCGACTTCGGCGACACGGGCTTCAGCCTGGCCGATACGGGCGCTGGCGGCGGCAAGATCGGGATTTTGGGCGAAGGCGAGGTCAATGGCCTCGGACAGGCTGAGACGGTGATGAGGCGAAACCGCTGGAGCGTGATCGGCCGCAGGGCTGGCGCTGGTCATGGCCAGCACCAGCAGGCCGACGGTCAGACTCATCGGGTGTGAGTGCCGCGCAATCATGTCCCGCAAGGCTCTGTCAGCATGCTTTCTCCTTTCTGGGGCGGCGCCCCAACCGGCTTCATCAGCGGTTCAGGGGGCGGTAGTAAATTAGCGTTTGATTATACTTAAAGAAACATTTCGGGCAAGTCCAGAGGGGCTTTTTTAGGCATCTTACAATCGATTGATGCGGGCAACAGGCTCTGGCAGACGGGCTTATTGATTAGTATATGCTAATGCGCTATAAGGTTTCCCCAGGTCTTGTGCGGGCTGTTTGCGCCCGGTGTGGAGACCCTAACGGTCGACACTGTCACCCTTTAGCGAGCTTTGATGACCATGATGCCGCCCAAGTCCATCCGGTTGCTGCTGGTACACCCCCGGCCTTACGGGCTGAGGCGGGAGATTACACTTGCCATACTGGTCAAGCTAATCCTGCTGGCCGGTCTCTGGTTTCTGATCTTCCGCTGGCAGGGTAAACCCGCCGTTCCGCCACCTGACATAGCGACCCATTTTCAGTTGGCACCCTCGACTGCGGTCACCCCGTCCGCGTCCCATCCGTCCACTTTTTCGGAGAACCCCCCATGACCGGCGATGATGTCCTTACCTTGTCACGGCTGCAGTTCGGTCTGACCGCTCTTTACCATTTTTTGTTTGTGCCGTTGACACTCGGCATGACCTTTATTCTGGCGATCATGGAGTCGGTGTATGTGATGACCGGCCGCGAGGTCTACAAGGACATGACCCGCTACTGGGGCAAACTGTTCGGGATCAATTTCGCCATGGGCGTCACCACCGGTCTGACGCTTGAGTTTCAGTTCGGCACCAACTGGTCGTACTACTCGCATTACGTCGGTGATGTCTTCGGGCCTATCCTCGCCAGCGAGGGTTGGATGGCTTTTTTCCTTGAGTCCACCTTTGTCGGACTGTTCTTTTTCGGCTGGGACCGGCTAAGTCGGGTGCAACACCTGACGGTGACCTGGTTGCTGGCGCTGGGTACCAGCCTCTCGGCGCTCTGGATTCTGATTGCCAATGGCTGGATGCAGCATCCGGTAGGGGCCGAGTTCAACTACGAGACCTTGCGGATGGAAATGGCCAGTTTCCCCGACATCTTTTTTAATCCGGTGGCACAGGTGAAATTTGTGCATACCGTAGCCGCCGGCTATGTGACGGGTTCCATGTTCGTGTTGGGGATAAGCTCCTGGTATCTGCTAAATCAGCGCGATGTGGGGTTTGCCCGCCGCTCGTTCTCGATCGCCTCGGCGTTCGGTCTGGCCTCCATTCTGTCGGTCATCGTTCTGGGCGACGAGAGCGGCTATACCTCGGGCGAAACCCAGAAGGTGAAACTGGCGGCTATTGAGGCAGAGTGGGAAACCGAACCGGCACCCGCCAGTTTTACCCTGATCGGCTTGCCGAATCAGGAAACCCAAACCACCGACTACGCGCTGAAAATTCCCTATGTCCTGGGCCTGATTGCAACTCGCTCAATTGATGAGACAGTCAAGGGGCTGAAGGAACTGCGGGCGGACAGCGCCACCCGTATCCGTAACGGCATGCTGGCCTATGGCGAACTGGAAAAATTGCGCAATGGCGACCATAGCCCTGCAACCGTGCGACGTTTCGATGAACTCAAGGCTGATCTCGGTTATGGTTTGCTGTTGAAGAAGTACACCACGAAGGTGGTCGATGCCGACGAAGCCATGGTGCAGAAGGCGGCCAATGACAGTATTCCGAGAGTGGCGCCGCTGTTCTGGACTTTCCGGATCATGGTGGCCTGTGGCTTCATTCTGCTGTTTATCTTTGCGCTGGCGTTCTACTTCTGCGCGACCCGGGTAGCCGACCAGAAACGCTGGCTGATGCGAATGGCGCTGTGGGCCATCCCGCTGCCGTGGATAGCGGCGGAGACCGGCTGGTTTGTCGCCGAATATGGCCGCCAGCCCTGGACTATCTCGGGCGTCCTGCCCACCCACCTGAGCGTATCCAACCTCAGCACTGACCAGTTATGGTTCAGCATTGCCGGCTTCATACTGTTCTATACGGTGCTGCTGGTGGTGGAGTTGTTCCTGATGATCAAGTACATCCGTCTCGGCCCCGGTAGCCTGCATACCGGTCGCTACCACGGTGAAACCCGGCGATCGAACATTCTGGCTTCAAAGTTTGCTATCTCGGGTCAGGATTTTGATACTCATCCCTAAATAAAAGGCAGGTACACCATGTTTGACTACGAAACCCTACGGCTCATCTGGTGGGTATTCATCGGTACCGTCGCCATCGGCTTTGCGGTGACCGAGGGCTTTGATTTCGGCATCGGCACCCTGCTGCCGCTGCTGGGCCGCAACGATATCGAGCGCCGGGTCATCATCAACACTGTCGGCGCAACCTGGGAGGGTAATCAGGTCTGGCTGGTACTGCTGGGTGGCGCTATTTTTGCAGTCTGGCCAGCGGTCTACGCGACATTGTTCTCGGGACTGTACGGGGCCATGATGCTGGTGCTGTTCGCACTGTTCTTTCGTCCGGCGGGTTTTGATTACCGGAGCAAGATCGAGCATCCGGATTGGCGCACGACCTGGGATTGGTGTCTGTTTCTGGGGGGAACCTTGCCGCCGGTATTGCTCGGTGTACTGGTCGGCAACCTGCTGCTCGGGCTCCCTTTTCATCTGGATCAGGATCTAGGATCCCATTACGACGGCAATTTTCTCGGATTGCTGAGTCCTTTTGCGCTGTTCTGCGGGCTGTTGGGGCTGCTGATGACAACGTTTCATGGCGCCCTGTTTCTGAAAAGCCGGACCGAAGGTGTCATTCACGAACGGGCCCGTCACGCGGTGGCGGTTTTGGGGCCGGTGTTGGTGGCAGGCATGCTGTTGGCAGGGTTTTGGGTGCTGACTTTGGAGCGGCCCGACATTACCCTGATGCCGCCGACGGATGCGCCGTCCAACCCTTTGCACAAATCGGTTGTGGCACAGGGCAATGGCTGGCTGATTCACTTTCTCGGCAAACCCTGGATGCTGGCTGCGCCGGTACTGGGTCTTGCGGGTTTCGTGCTGGCCGGGTGGCTGGGGCGGGGGCGTTTTGCCCTGGCCGCATTTGCTGCCAGTAGCCTCGGGATCGCCGGTACCCTGCTGACCGTGGGCTTCGGCCTGTTCCCTTTCCTTTTGATCTCACGTACAGACCCGCGCTCCAGCCTGACCGTGTGGGATGCCAGCGCCAGTCATCATGCGCTGCTGTTGTCGTTTTGGATCACGGTCATTTTTCTGCCCATTGTGCTGCTCTACACCCGTTGGGTGTATCGCGTCATCTGGGGCAATGTCACCGAGAACCGTGTGATTGAGGAATCACACACCCTTTATTGATTGTGGGTTATTGATTGCGGGAGGATTCTGCTCATGTGGTACTTTGCCTGGATACTGGGTGTCTGTTTTGCGGCGTCATTCGCCATCATCAATGCCATGTGGCTGGAGTCGGTTTGCGATATCGACCGTCACGGCCTCGATCAGGACACTGCCGATGATCACGGCTGGCCGCGCAAGTGACCGGCTCTTGCGGCGGCAGCGGCCTGATCAGTGCGGAAAAAGCGGCCGCGAGGACTGATCAGCGTCGCAGCCGGGCGGGCGACATCGGGCGCTGACCTTGACCGGTCAGGGCCAGTGCAACGCGACCGTTGCCTACCCCGTTAGCGAACCACGAAAACCCCGGAGGCGGGGCGGCTTTCCTTGAGGCCATCGGTGACTTCCCAGTGGAACCCATCACGCCCCTGCCAGGCGCATACGGTGAAAGACTGTCTCGGCGACATGCCCGCCAAGCCGCAATGCTCATTCACGCGTCCGCTATCTATTGAGCGTGCAGCGTCAAATATTGATCCATTCTGAGGATCCAGCCTGCCTCACCGGCCTTGAGTTTGTACTGAATTTGCCGTACACCACCGGTGGGTTGGGCATTGGTATCCTGATCAAGGTAGACGGGAAAATGGCGAACGATGTAACCCTCCACCACGGAAAACGCATCGTGACCCCTGTAACCTTTGGAGGCATTGGGATTCTCGTTGAGTGGTGGCAGATAGATCTCGGTGAGCCGTTTTTTCCTGTTGGCGCTATAGCCCACCAGCGTGCCGTACGACCCGCTTCCCGCAGAGGTCACGTAGACATAGATTTCAGGTGAGCCATCGGAATTGATATCAGCCACTTCGGCCATCGTCACAGTGCCCTCGACATCTTGACTGATGACCTCGTTGCCTTCCTTGAGACCCCTGGGTGTGATGCGCAGGGTGTTCATCGACCCCTGATTCGGGCAGGTCACATGAAAACTGATGCCCTGAAGAGAGAGGGTCTGGTTAAAGCCCTCGGCAAATACCGGAGGACAGAGCCCAAACGCGATGATGATCAGCGGCAAAAAAGATAGGGTGACTGGCTTCATTGATGGTGTTCTCCGCTTTCTGACCGGGATTGAGCTCACGTCGGAACCGCGCCTGTCATACCGCACCTGGCATCTGTGCCTCGCTTTGCAGAGTCTCAAATGGTCTCGGTTGAGCGATTCCAGTTAGAGAGCCCACAAGGCGAGGATGATGAGGGCATTTGTTCCTATTTTTTGCCCTTGGCCTGCCAGCCTTCCTCATAGCCAACGCGGTAGGCCTCTTCAAAGCGCGAATCATACTGGTCGCTATGGCGCTCATAGGCCATGCTCTGATTGGCTTGGCGGTCGGTTTTGCCCGCTTTATAACCATCACTGAAGTAAGCACATTTGTTACTGTCCCAAGTGTCTGGACATTTGGCTTGGTGGGTTGGTTTACCCTTGGCCATGACGATAGGCGTTGTACCAAGGGTAAATCCGAGTAGCGCCACTATAGCGGGGAGGAGTCGTTTCATTTTCATGGTGTAAATTTCCTGTTATCTACAGTGATTGACGTTGGCCTGATGGGCTGCCAACTAGGGCCGCCATCCTGTTCCAGAATTAATGGGACAAAAAGGCAGTGTTATGGCACTTCGGATGGTCAAGCATGGTTTACCATCCGAAGTACCGGTTAGCCTCATGAACGTTAAACAGCGGGTGGCTGCCACCCCGTTAGCGGACCACGAAGATTCCAGAGGCGGGGCGGCTCTCCTTGAGGCCATCGGTGACTTTCCAGTTGAACCCATCACGCCCCTTGTAGCCGGCATCAGGGTAGTAGGCGAACGAACCATTGTTGTTCATCCGGAGCAGGCCATGTTGCGGATAGTCCACCACCGACGGGATCAGGTGATTGCCGTTCCGGTCATGGCTGAAGCGCAGGATGCCGGGTTCGGCCCGCTCAAGCAGCATCCGGCGACGTGGCTTCCGTATCCGCACGTGTCGGGCCCTTGGCTGTGCATCGTTCGCCTTGACCCTCAGTGCTACCCGGGTTGGTCGACTGCGGGCAATACCATCGAAGACGCGATAGGTAAACCGGTCGTGGCCGTGAAAGCCGGCATCCGGGTAATACCTGAAACTCCCGTCAAGACCCAGCTGCAGGCTGCCATGCGCCGGTCCGGCCTCGATGGCGACCCACAGCGGATCATGCTGCGGATCGCGGTCATTTCTCAGTAGTCCGTTGGCGGGCACATCCAGCACGCTGCCTTGGGGCAGACTGTAGTGGTTGAGGGCGGTTCGGGGCTTTCGGATGCTCCTGCGGAACAGCTTTTTGACCCGGAAAGTCACTGTCTGAGGTTTACTCTCCAATTGACCGTCGCTCACGCTGTAACTAAAGCGGTCTACACCTTTGAACCCGGGCGCAGGAATGTAGACCATGGCACCGTCCGGCTCCGGCACCAGTACGCCGTGGCTCGGCGGCGTCTTGATCATCGCGGTCAACAGGTGTCCATCAGGGTCTACCGCCTTGCTCAGGACCCCCATGGCTGGCGGGATGTCCAGTGCCTGATTCATGTAAAGCGGGAATCGCATGTTCTTTGCGAGGGGTGGGCGATTGCTCGCATTGACCCGCAAGGTAACGGTCGCAGGCGAGCTGCTTCTCACGCCATCCGTCACCAGATAGGTGAAGCTATCAACCCCGCTGAAGCCAGCGTTCGGCGTATAGATGAATCCACCTCCCTCCATGGCGGCCAGCAGGCCGTTCTGAGGCTGGCTGAGCAGCCAGGCTGACAGCTGGCCGCCGGCAGGATCATAGTCGTTGGCCAAAACCCCATGGGGCTCCCTGACAAACAGGGTTCCATTCCGGGCCACACTCCAGGCATCGGCATTGGCAACCGGTGGCAACTCATTTGCGGGATCGTTGACCTCGATGTTCACCGCGACAGGGCTGCCCTGCACCAGGCCGTCACTGGCCCCATAGGTGAAGCTGTCCCTGCCGACAAAGCCTGGATCTGGCACGTAGTTGACTCGACCATAGGGCCCGATCGCTACCCGCCCATGCGAAGGTTGGCTGATGACAAAAGCCGTCAGGGTGTGGCCTTCCTGATCATGGTCATTGCCGAGAACGCCGGGCCAGGGGACATTCAAGGCCATATCCCGGGTTGTCGCATAGGCATCGGGATTGGAGACCGGCGCTACGTTGGTATCCTTGGCCTGAACGACCAGCAAGACCGCTGCTTCTGAACTCATCACGCCGTTACTGACGGAATAGGTAAAGCTGTCTCGCCCTGCGAACCCGGTATCGGGTACATAGGTCAGGCCGCCGAGCGGATCCAGGGTCAGGCTGCCATGTGTGGGCCAAACCTTGACTGTAGCGGTCAGGGGGTAGCCCTGAGGGTCACCGTCATTGGCGAGAACACCCGAGGCGAGGCTGCCCGAGTTGGGAATGTTCAGGGGCATATCCTGGGTGAGGGCCCAGGCATCGGGATTGGCTATGGGCGGGAGAGCCGTGCTCGCGGCGCCGTTTGGCTGACCCACGCGAATGCTCACCAAGGCCGGATTGCTGTCAACGGAGCCGTTCTGTCCTACATAGGTGAATGAATCCGTCCCGATAAATCCGCTGTCAGGCTGGTAGCTGAAGCCGCCGTTTGGATTGAGCGTCAGGGTCCCATGTGCGGGCGGCGTGTCTATGCGCGCGCTGAGGCAGTTCATGTCATTAGCCAGCACGCCGGATGAGCGTTCGGTAGGGGCGGTCAGGACATTGTCTGGCGCCACGGCGTAGTAGTCGGGGTTGGCCATGAGGGTCGTCTGAGTGGGCACAGGGCCAGGAGGCGTCGGGGCATTCGGCGTTTCAAGACCCGGGGCGGAATAGATCGCCCATCCCGAACTGTAGATCGCAGCCACTCTGACTAAGTAACTCGTCCCATTCTGCAGGCCGGTGAGCGCGCAACCCAGCGGAAGCACCGAGAGATTGACGTGATTGGCGGCGCAACCGTCCTGGGTATCGATCCATGGTCCGTTCGCATCGGGTGCAATCTGCACCTTGTAACCGCTAATGGCGGTACCCGCGCTCCCCACAGGCGCACTCCAGTAGACGCCGATGGTTTTGTCACCGGCCACCGTTCTTGATATTACAGGCCCCGGAGATTGAGACGGTGGCGGCGCGACCGGGCCCACTTCGATATGATCGGTCACGTTATAGGCACCCAGTGGACAGTTCTGGGTCACGATGCGGTAGCTGAAGTCGTCACCGCCCACATAGGATGGGTCCGGCGTGTAGGTGAGCGAGCCGTCGGGCAGGAGGGTCACGTTGCCGTGGGGGGTGGGCGCGCGAGTGCCTTGCGTCCCGGCCAGCTGTGCGACGAGCGGGCCGGTTCCACAGTTGAGGTCGTTGGTCAGAACGCCTTTTGAAGCCGGCATCTGCAGCGTAACCCCCTGTGGGGTGCTGTAACTTTCCGGCTTGGCCGTCACCACCGTCTCGGCTGCACCCATGTCCACCGTGACATCAATGATGCGGTCGCGCTTATCGAGATCCTTGAGAATCGGTGTGCCGTCCGGATACACCGCAAGCGCATTGGCCCCGCTGTTGAAGATCGGATTGGTCGTAAAAGGAGTTTCCGGGGGTTTCGGAATAATACAGTAGCCTTCAAAACCGGGCAGTGACTCCGCCGTACTGCAACCGACAAGCTCGTGGTAGCGCGCTGGTCCGTTGGCGGCCTTGTTTTTCGCGATGGACGTTCCCGCTAGCGGCGGAACACCCGCGTAAATTAACGAGCCAATAAATCCGCCCTGAATAGCGGCCAGGGTTCCGTCATCGACGTAACTGTAGGGAAAATCGGCCGCATTGCCGGGCACGGGAAAAGCATCAACTCCTCCTTGGCAGTCCGTCACCAGTCCGCAACGGGTCATCCCGACCAAAGGCGCCAGCCGCTCACCCGGAGCAAGATCAGGTGAGCCCGTCGTATGAATAACCGAATTGGCGACGCGTACGGTCGATTTGCCAATCGCATTCAAATGCGAACCGATGAAGTTGGCATTCGGCGGCAGAGCACCATCGCCCAGAGATTTATATGAGGGGAGCAACAGGCTCACGTTGGTCAGAGAGAGGTCGGCATTCATGGCGTAGACACCGGTGTAAACGGGTAACCGCTCGCGAACCTCCTGATCCTGCACCGCAACGTCGATGTTGGACCGTTCGAAGAATGCGCTGTTGGTGATGGAGACGGCCATGCCTCCGGTGGTGTCGTGGTTCTCGAAACCCACCCGATTGACTAAATTGTTGAAACGCGTGTCGCGGATGTCGATGCTGTCCGCTGTTCCGCCGGAATACGTGCTGACGTCGCCGCGGAAAACGCGCAGGTCCCAGGTGCCGGGGAGGCCGAACCTACTGGAATTGCAGGGCTCACCACCGCGCGACATGTAGCAGGTGTTGCCGTCGAACAGGGAGCCCGAGATCCTGGTATTACTGCGACTGATCACAAGACCAGTGTCCTTGACCACATTAAACGCGATCTTGTTGAGTGCCAGTTTCGAATTGGTGATTCGGAGTTCACCCCCCCACCCCATGTCGATCAGTCTGCCATTGCACAATAAGGGTGAGGTAACCGGGGCATTATCCACTGCATGGACACCGGAGAATTCGATGATGCCGCCACCGCGATTGCCGGACGCGGCCAGCAGCCCGGCGGTATGAGTGATCGTCATCCCTTCGACCTTGAGGTTGACGCCGGGGGTGGAAACCTCGAAAACGGTTCCAGAAACGGTAAGCATTAGCGTGCCGGACTGGCCGCAGGGCAGTCCGGTATTGAGTTTGCCAGAGGGGTCAATCCAGGACTGTAGGCCATCAATCTTGAGCTTATCCTCGCCCGGTCCTTGAATAGTCAAATCACCCGTTACCACCAACGGCCCCAGTCCGCCATCTGAAATAATGGAGAGCCGCGGGTCAATGACCTTGACGCTGGGGGCGAAATCAATCAAGTCTGGCCCCGCATGGGTATTGGCGGACTCCACCGCCCAGCGGAGCGAGCCGGTCCCGGACGCATTTTCGTTGATGACAGTAAAGGTCGTAGCCTGAGCCCACGACTGCCCTAAAAGAACGGTCAGCATCCAAACAATCAGTAACGCAGGGCGCCGCATGGGGGGTCCTCTCAAAAGTATTGGCACAGGGTGATGTTCTCTATCTGGGTCATTCAGCTTTTGAGAACGTCCGGGCGTTATAAAACCGGGTGTATTCCCCGGATGAATACGGTCAGCAATCAAGCCTGGCTCAGCGCGTTGTCGCTCGGCAAAGACCTACGGCATGGCTCACGTCACCCCCCCCAACCGGGCAGGCGCAAGTCAACTGCTGTCAGAAACTAACAGATGAAATCGCTGTTGCCATATGGCTACTTTATGCAAGCAGCTTGGGCTGAGGTCTTAGGTATATGAATAACGTGGCGTTACTTTCCGGGTATCCGATTCAGGGCTGGAACGATTATCCGGACTGTTTAAACCTGGCGGGTTCTGAAGGCTCCGGACTCAGGGCACATGATCCACGCTGTCTCTGAGGCCATCATCTAATCAAGGGGCGTGTGCCGGCTTTCAATGGCGTGACGCCTGCGCAGGTCCCCTGGTCTTGCGCGTGCGCAGCCATGAGTTTACGGGTCGGTTGGGTGTGTACCCGCCGATAAAAACTGTCTTCCCACCTACGTGGAAACGGATAAGCTTTTCGGCCCTCACATTGTGGCCCGCGTGATGAATGAGCAACCGGTACCGCAACCCGTCCGGGTGACACTCACCTCACCCATGGGTGGCGCCTTCTGCCATCACTGCCCTGATGGCGATTCCGACAGGCGTGATCTACGCCACGGCAGCGTTGGGCGTGCTACTGAAATTCGCCGAAGTTCAAAGGGCGAGACAAGGCCGGGCAAACCGCAGGCGCTACCGGGTGATCCATGCAATGGCCAGCCCAAGGAAACGCGGGTGGCTGGTTGTCAGGGCGGTGATGAGTCCTGTCATCAGTGCGGTTGCAACAAAGGCGGCTAACCCCAGTCCGCAGTCACGGATCTGGGCCAGCACCGGTCGTGGCCCGGGTTCGGTGTGCCGTTTCACGATCAACAGACTTGCCACCCCGACCGCCGAACCGATGCTTACCATTGCCCACAGCGGATGCACACACCAGGGACAATGCGGTAAAACGGCAGTCTTGAGGATGGCGTTACAGGCGTGAAAAAAATCCAGCCAGGGCCAGTCGCAGCCACAACCGAATGCGGCACCGCACAGCGGGGTCAGCACGATAGCGGCCAGTAGCCATACCCTTGACAGGGCGTGGCGGAAGGGCGGTCTGATGCGCGTAAGGGAAGTGGTCATGGCGTGTTCCTGTGCGTGGGCTTTAACAACGGTAAATCATCTTCTGCTAATATCGCTCTGGCCCTCGGGAGCATTTTCGGTGGGCAAGGGGCGGGACGAATTTTTTCGGCTCGCGCCAGTCAGACCTGCCGCGCTGATGGCGCCCCGACTGCGGTTGCGATCAGCGCGATCCAGATAGGATGCGACGGCTTACGGCGCATCGATAATAATCATCACACTGCGAGGAGATACTGTTATGAGCAAGATACTGACCGAGGTTCTGAGTGCCAATGCCGGCTATGCCGCCAGCTTCACCAAAGGCGATCTGGCCCTGCCGCCTGCGCGTGGTTTTGCAATACTCACCTGCATGGATGCTCGCCTCGATCCTGCCAAGTACGCCGGATTGTCCGAGGGCGACGCGCACGTTACCCGCAACGCCGGTGGCCGCGCCAGCGATGATGCCATCCGCTCACTGGTGATCTCCCACAAACTGCTCGGTACCCAGGAATTCTTCGTGATCCATCACACCGATTGCGGAATGGAATTGTTCACCAATGACATCATGGGTGACCTGCTGAACAGCAGCCTGGATACCGCTACGGTTGACGCCAATGGCTGGCACGATGTCGGCCAGGGGCCAGGTTCTGCCGATGGCAAGTACATCAACTGGCTGACATTCAAGAATAACGAACTCAGCGTGGCTGAAGATGTGGCCCGTATTCGTAACCACACGCTGGTGCCGAAGTACATTCCGATCTACGGTTTCATCTACGATGTTAAAACCGGCAAGCTGGTGGAAGTGCCGGAAGCCATGAAGATTGGCCGGCCCGCCTGACCGCTGATCGGCAGCAAGCCATAAAGGGTTGGGGGATTCCCCGGCCCTTTTTTTTAATCACTGACGGTAACAACAGTTAGTCATTGCAGGGGAGTACGACCATGATCCGTTTCATCACTTCGCTTTATCTGGCCCTCGGTCTTGGGCTTGCCGCAGGCGGCGTTCAGGCGTCGGCTGCTGCCGATACGCCCGGTGCGGCCCGGCAGATGCTGCTGAGGAAGGTGGTGCCGTTGTCTGCCAACAGCGTTGAAACCCGTGTGATCCGGGTACAGTTTCCCTCCGGCTACACCACGCCGCTCCACACCCACGAGGGTCCGGGGCCCCGTTATGTAGTGAAGGGCAGGCTGCGGGTCGAGGATGGCGGCAAAACCGAGATTTACGGCCCGGGCGATGTGTTTTGGGAAACCGGCGCGGCCATGACGGTCTCCAGTATCGGCGGCGGTGATGCCGAAATCGTGATTTTCGAGCTGGCGCCACCGCCCGCTGCCGGACAGTGATCGGCGGCCGGTTTCACGCCTGCTGTCTTGCCAGCACCGATTTCAGGAAGTGGCCGGTGTGGGAGGCCGGGTTGGCGGCGATGGCCTCCGGCGTACCTTCGGCAATGATGCGACCGCCGCCCTCGCCGCCCTCGGGTCCGAGGTCAACGATCCAGTCGGCAGTCTTGATGACATCCAGATTGTGCTCGATGATCACCACGGTGTTGCCATTATCGCGTAGCTGATGGAGGACCCCCAGCAATTGGCGGATGTCATGGAAGTGCAGGCCGGTGGTGGGTTCGTCGAGGATGTAGAGCGTCTTGCCGGTATCCCGCTTCGATAGCTCCCGCGCCAGTTTCACCCGCTGGGCCTCGCCGCCCGACAGGGTCACCGCATTTTGTCCCAGCGTGATGTAGCCAAGGCCGACTTCCATCAGGGTATCAAGCTTGCGTGCAACCGTCGGAATGGCGGCAAAAAAAGCGGCGGCATCCTCCACCGTCATGTTCAGCACGTCGTTGATGGTCTTGCCCTTGTAGCGAATGTCCAGGGTTTCCCGGTTGTAGCGCTTGCCCTTGCAGACATCACAGTGCACGAAGATATCGGGCAGGAAGTGCATTTCCACCTTGAACACGCCATCTCCGGCGCAGGGTTCGCAGCGGCCCCCTCGCACGTTGAAGCTGAAGCGGCCGGGTGAATAGCCACGGGAGCGGGCTTCCGGTGTGGCCGCGAACAGTTCGCGGATCGGCGTGAACACCTGGGTGTAGG
>JBKCCF010000058.1:0-4106 GCA_046305255.1 Methylococcaceae bacterium | reverse complement strand
TCTGATTTCGGCTATGAATTCCATACGTATCACCCCAGGTTGCTCCGGCAAAAGTGCCGGATGGTTGCACATCTCCGGGGTGGCAACTTTTCAACGCTGATTTCCCCGGATCCCTGGTAAGTTTTCCATGCTGATTGACAATTCATGGCATTGGGCTCGGATATTATGATTCAAAGTCTATGAAAATCGTTTGAAGTCTACCCTAAGGCAGCACTGCCGACCGCTTTGCGGCGCATGGGTCAAGGTAATGACTCCATTGCCGCAGCATGGTTGGATAGAGCCTGCTGCTGACGGCGGCTACCTGCTGACCGACGCGGGCTATGCGGCCATCGGACAGCAGCGGCCCGCACTGCCGGATGACGTCCAGCCCGTGGACACCTATTCCTCGAGGGCATCCCACAAACTCTCCGCGGTGGTGATGGTGCTGGGCCGCCCACAGGGCGCAAGCAGCCTGCATGAGGTTCGCGCTTTTCACATTCCCCCAAATTCCAGCACACGCTCGCGCTGATGCGGCATTCAGCCTGCTGGCCCACACCGCCGGGTTCGAACCGCAAACCCTGCAAACCTTATTTTTTTATCGGACGGTGACGAATTTGCGCGCTCGCGCCCCCCGCATCGGAATATCGCCCGCAAGGACTCGTTTGGCCTCAAGCATGTATGCGTGCGCCGGCTATAACGACAGGCGGTGACCATCACCAGCATCACAAGCACCGGCCCGGCGTGGCAGTGGTGAGGGTTGTGACGGTCGCCGCTTATTGTTCACACCGGCGAAAGCGCAGATATACCCTCGGCAGACTCATGGGTAATGAATCCGCATCTGCTCACCCTGGGCCTGACCACACCGCTCGAACAACTTCTGGAGTTGCCGAACGCGGTGATGCCGATTGGCTAGGCCTCTATCGGAAAGAGCCACACATTACCGGTATCCTGCTGATCAATCTGGTGGAGAACGCCTTATGCTACCCGTCGGCAGGGCGCGCGGTGTGGGTGAGCGTCATACAGAAGGATGCCGACACGGTCGAAATCAGCGTGACCGATAAGGGCGAAGGCATTCCGGCATCGGCAAGAGAAAGGATTTTCGAGCGATACGTCCAACTGAATACACCGGCGACACAGAGACAGGGAATGGGGCTCGGTCTTTTCATCGTCAAACGCATCGCCGAATTGCATGGCGGCGAGACCTGCATGTTTTTCAGCCTGGCAACGAAGGTCAACAAACCAAACCGAATACAGCGACCGAGGTAGCGCGGTTACAGTAGCAGTCAGCAATCACTGGTGAAGTGTGCTCAGATTGAACCGCTGGTTGAAGCGTTCGCAGTGTTGGTCGTGGCTATAATGACCTCGTGTCTGGCGACGGAACCTAAGCGACCGTGAATACCTTTTCCTACCGTTACGCCCAACTAAGGGTCTGGGCTTTCCTCAGTTTGCTGCTGATGGTGTTGGTGCTTCTGGGAGGGATGATCTGGCGAAACTTCGAGCGTTTCGAAACCATGCGGGCCTATGTCGTCTACGCACATCGCATACAGGAAGTGGCAACCGATATTCAGGCCGCTCTCACCGATTATTTTGTTTACCAAAATCGGCAGTTGCAGGCCCAGAGATTGTCCAGCCTGACCCGGGAGATCAGCGGGCTGGTCAGAAATGATCATCATGTTGCCCCCGATACGCCGCGAAAACTGCTTGAATTACATGAAACCATTCTCGCCCTGACCCATAGCGCGGCGAACTCTGAACAGCAGGAAGCCCGTCTGCTGCAGGCCCTCACCATCACCAGCGCCATGATGGATGCCGAAACTCTCAGGCGGGAAGGCTTGATGCAGGATATCGGCGAATCCACCCGCACCGAGATCATTTTGGTATTCGCCACCGTAGGCGCTCTTTTGTTGCTGGTGGGGTTTTTTCTTCGCTTTCGCATACTGGCGCCGCTAAACGACCTCAAGCAGCTGCTGCTACGGCTGGCGGGTGAGGATTACAGACCTATTGCGGCTGAACGGATTGATCCCCTGCTGCTGCCCGTATTCAAAAGCTACAACGAGATGGTCGCTCACCTGGCCGAATTGGAGGAAGACAAGCGCCACTATGCCGAATCGCTGGAGGAAAGAGTGCGGTCCGCCACCAGAGCTCTTTTAGAGCAACAGGCCAACCTTTCCCGTAGCGAACGACTGGCGGCCGTCGGTGAGCTTGCAGCAGGGATTGCGCATGAGTTGCGAAACCCACTGGCCGGCATTCAGATGAGCTGTGCCAATCTTCGCAGTGAAGTCACTGATCCGGAACAGGCCGAACGGGTATCGCTGATCATCAATGAACTCCAGCGCATGGCGCGACTGCTTAACGAGCTGCTGGACCTGAGCAAGCATACGCCGGCACCCACCAGTGAATTCGACCTGCCGGCCATGATCCGGGAACTGGTGAGCCTCACCCGCTACCAGATACAACCTGAAATAGAGTTGACCGTGACTGCACCCGACCGCTTGCTGTGCCAGCTACCCGAGAGTCGCATCCGCCAATGCCTGCTGAACCTGATACTCAATTCTGCCCAGGCACTGGGAACCCGGCCGGGACGTATCCACATTGGGGTCAGATTGGAAAATGATCACATCATCATGGCGGTTTGCGACGATGGCCCCGGCTTCTCGGAAGAACTGCTGGACAAGGGGATAAGGCCCTTCGTGACCGGTAAGCCGGGCGGTACCGGGCTGGGGCTGGCGATGGTGCAACGATTTGTGCGTGAACTGGGCGGCCAGCTATCGCTGCTGCGCAATCACACCCGGGGGGCGCGCGTCCAACTGACGCTACCCTCCCGTCACAGCTGATGAGTTGAACCCGGGCAGGTGATGACACCTGCCAATTAGAGGATACAATCGCGGCATGAGACATTCATCAGGCAGGCCCAGAGCGCAGATTTACCGCGCACGTCCTTTCCTTCCGCAACCGCACCTGTCACGGTTCAGATCGGCATGGCTGGGCCTTGCCATGGCTATATCGTGTGTAAGCTGCTCTCTCATTGAAACGACGGTTGATCTGCCACTGCAAGCGGTCAAGGCAATACTCCCGGGAGGGACCGAGGTTGATCCGGTCGATTTGCAGGAGGAACTGCTTCGCTTCGCCGATCACTTTGTCGCCTCCACCTCAGCCGCAGCCGAAAAACTGGAAAGAGATGGCAAACCGATTGAGCATTTCGAGCTGATACAAATCAAGGTCAAACTGGCTTCTGAAATCCTCTCGATGGCAACCGGTGCAAATGCCATCGGTAATCTTGTCGATATGGTGGTTCTGGCCGGCTCTGCCCGCTCCCGGGTTGAAGATTTCTGGCAACCCAAGGTTTATGGCGATTCTGTCTATCCCCTGCTCAATGTCCTCAAGGAACGCGAACGTCAGATCTGGCAGGTCGCCAGGGATGTTTTGGCCCCGGCCCAGCAAGCCGAACTCAAGGATGCCATGGAACAGTGGCGTATGGAGCACAAGAATTCGACAGCCGACGACCTTGATGCCTTTGCCAGCCTGTCGCTGGTCAACGAAGTCATCAAATCCAGCAACAAGAGCCGTCCCTCGGACTCCATGCTACCGTCCAGCGTCTTTGCGCTGCTGGATATGGACCCTCTGGCAGGGCTTGATCCCGCCACCCGTGAACTCACCGAAACCCGGCTATTTGCCGAACGTGCCCTCTTCATCGGTCAACGGATGCCCCAGCTTATAGAGTGGCAGATGGAATTGATGGCGACGCGTGCTACCGGCAATCCGGAAGTCAAAAAACTGGTCAGCGGCACCACTACACTGGCTACGGCGGGTGACAGGATCAGCAAATCGGTCGAACAATTTCCGCAGTTGATCAGCTCGGAACGGGAAAAGCTGCTGGCAGCCATCAGGTCGGAAAAACAGGGATTCGCTGATCTCTCCCGCCAGTTCAGTCAGACTCTGGGGGAAGGTTCCAGGATGGCTGCCTCGACGGATCAGGCCCTCACCTCTTTCCAGAAAATTCTTTCCACCCTCGAAAAGTGGCCGAGCGGTGATCCTGCTTCGCCGCCGTTCGACATCAAGGATTACGCCGAGACGGCGTCCGAGATCGCGCGCATGTCGGCGGAACTCCGTAGCACGCTGGGGGCTGT
>JBKCCF010000057.1:0-4152 GCA_046305255.1 Methylococcaceae bacterium | reverse complement strand
TCCTTGGAGCACACAAGGGGGTGTTGATCTGCGTTCGCCAGCGACTGACATTGCTCCGCCATACTGACCGAGCCCGGCTCAATACCGACGCCGGCAGCGTCCACCAGCGGTTGTGCGCCGATGGCGCCTACCGCGCCTGCCGATACCAGCAGGTAAAACACCGTGCAGATAGCCAGTGATCCTATCAAGCCAATAGGTACATTCCGCTGTGGATTGCGGGTTTCTTCGGCTGCAGTGGACACCGCATCAAAACCGACGTAGGCAAAGAATATCGAGGCAGCGGCGGCGACGGTGCCGCTGCCACCCATCGGTAAAAAAGGCTGAAAATGCTCGACCTTGAAGGCGGGCAGGGCGATGACAATGAATGCGGTAAGGGCGGTGATCTTGACCGCTACCAGTATGGCATTGAATGTAGCGCTCTCGCGGGTCCCCACGATCAGTAAAGCGGAAATCAGCATGGCAATGACGGCGGCGGGCAGGTTGACGACGCCGCCAGCAAAGGGACCGCTCGATAGTGCCTGTGGTATGTCTATACCCAGCGAATTATGCAGCAGACCGACAAAATAGCCTGACCACCCGACAGCAACCGCACTGGAGGCAACGGCATACTCCAGTACCAAAGCCCACCCCACCAGCCAGGCAATGAATTCACCCAGCACAGCATACGAATAGGTATAAGCCGAACCCGATACTGGCACCATTGCCGACAATTCGGAATAGCAGAGCGCCGCCACGGCGCAAACGAAGCCCGCAATGACGAAGGAAATCATCATGCCAGGACCTGCTTTCTGCGCCGCTTCGGCGGTCAGAACGAAAATTCCGGTTCCTATTACAGCGCCCACCCCCAGCAGGGTCAATTGCAAAGGTCCCAGTGATCGGGATAGTCCTTTTTTTTCGGCTGTTGCCAGAATCGCGTCGAGTGGTTTAACCCGCCAAAAAATCATGAAAGCCCCCGTGGACAAGGTGTTGGAAATGTTGAAAGCGACGTTTTTGTCAGTCTACAGCAACCGTATTGGCTCCCAGCGAGAATCATCGGTGTTTGCCCCATTCGGCAAAGGCAGTGGTTTCTAGCTGACGAATCGCTAGCAACGCTAACAAACACAGAGCCACAAGATAGAAACTGAAGGTCGCAAAACCTGATGCCACACCCTCGGAACGTACCAACCAGGCACTGACCAGAGGTGCGGTGCTGCCGAATATGGGGGACGCGATATTCACCGCGATGCTGACCCCGGTGTAGCGGACCTCGGTCGAAAAAAGGCCGGTCACGGCTGCGAATGCTGCACTGGTATAAATTCCGATCAGGACAGCGAAGCCGAGAAATGCCGGCAGGATCAACGTCCCTTGCCAACCGCCGGATAGGGCGGCCAGAATGGGGTAGACGCCGGCAATCAATAGTAGCGCCCCGAGGGTGAGGATACGCTTGTAACCCCACCGGTCCGAGGCCCAACCGCCCATCAGGGTGACAGTCAAGGACACAATCAAGCCGATGGAAGTGACCAGCAGTGCCCGACTGGCGGAGAAATGCGCATCAGACATCATGAAACTGTTGAAGTAGACGAAAGCAAAAAAGAAACAACAGGTCATGGGCGTCACGACGGCGACACCCGTCAATACCTTGCCTGCATGCTGACGCATGATGGCTCTCACCGGATTAGCTATCAGCCGGTTTTCATCTCTGGCGTGTTCATAAAGTGCGCTTTCGGGCATATGGCGTCGAATTTGAAGGCCAATCCAGGCGGCGATGAGGCCGAGTAAAAACGGCAGACGCCAACCCCAGCTCTCAAACTGGGTCTCTGTCAATGTCAACGAGATGATGCTGGAGATCACTGTACCCAACAGCAGGCCAAGACAGGTGCTGGCCTGTATCAGGCTGGAGGCCAGTCCGATACGGCGTTCCGGGGTATGCTCCATGACGTAAGTCACAGCGCCGCCCATCTCCCCGCCCAGAGAAAGCCCCTGAAATAGTCGCAGCGCAACAAGCGCAGCGGTTGCAGTCAAGCCAATATCAGCAAACGAAGGCAGCAGACCGATAGCAGCAGTCGGGATCGCCATGCCCAGCATTGAGAGGGACAGGGCTTTTTTTCGGCCATATCGGTCCCCAATGGCGCTAAAAATAAGCGCACCCAAAGGTCGCATGAAAAAGCTGACGCTAAAGACAGCAAATGACGCCATAACGGCTAATGCAGGTTCTTCCTTCGGGAAAAACGTCTGGCCGATAATCACCGAAAAATGTCCGTAGAGCGCGAAGTCATACCATTCGATTGCATTGCCTATGATGCCCGCTATCATGGCTTTACGCGTTGTATTGGTCATGCAGTCATCAATCCCAGGCGAAAAATCGAATTATTGTTATATCAGGTAAAGGGCAGACAATCGGTAAACGGTGCGTCTGACTGACATATTATTACACTCCCGTTATACATGAGGTTTGGGCCGATGGAGATCTTGCAAATACCAGTATTGCGCGATAATTACATTTATCTGCTGCACGATCCGGTCAGTGGGGAGACCGCCGTGGTTGACCCTGCTGAAGCTGATCCGGTGATTGCAGCGCTGGCAAGGAAAGGCTGGCGGCTGAGTCATATTTTGAACACTCATTACCACGGTGACCACGTGGGCGGCAATCGTGCCTTAAAACAGGCCACCGGTTGCCGGATTTATGGTCACGAAACCGGGCGAGAGACTATTCCGGCTCTGGATGTTGCCGTCAATGAGGGTGATATTCTGGCGCTGGGCCCACACAAGGCCTGCGTTATGGCTGTGCCGGGACATACCCAGGGTCACATCGCCTTCTGGTTTGAAAGTGAACAGGCTCTGTTCTGTGGCGATACCCTCTTCGCCATGGGCTGCGGGCGATTGCTGGGCGGTTCAGCAGCACAGCTTTGGCACTCGCTCTCCCGCTTGCGGCAATTACCCGGCGACACTCGCATCTTCTGTACCCATGAATATACCGAGAACAATGGCCGCTTTGCTCTCAGTGTTGAACCGCAAAACAGGAGGCTGCAGGACAGGATGGCAGCGACTCGCGCACTGCGCGCAGAGGGCCTGCCTACAGTACCTTCGACCCTGCTGGACGAATTGGCCACCAATCCCTTTCTAAGGCCTGAAAGCCCAGAGGTGCGGGCCACGCTCGGCATGGAAATGGCCCCCACTCTGGCCGTATTTACTGAACTGCGACAAATGAAGGATAACTTCTGATTGCAATTAATTGCCCTGCTCACATGTCGTACATGCTGGGTCCGTCAATGTCGATCTGCTCTAGCGTGTTGTTGGGATTGGCGTGAAAGTTGGAGCCATCACATTCGCGGTTACCCGCCAGCCAGCCGCGGGCATACTCGGGTTCCGAGTTATAGCGGGCATCGTTGCGGGAAAATTGTCCGGTCTGGTTACTCGCCCGGGCGGTGCCGTTGTCACAGCCATCTTTGTAGCCGTCGGCAAAAGCGGGTGTTGAATTGCTTTTGAGGTAGGCTTCGCCACAGCCATTTAAGGTCGCCAGCAGGGTCAGGCTTAAGAAATACCGTATCAGGCTCATGGTGGGTCTGGTGCCGCGTCAGAGGGTATGAGTGTTGATTAAGGGGCTCAGCCAGCCCAACCGGCTGCCTTGTCCTGTGCTTCAAGTTGCTCCCAGCGTTCATAAGCCATTTCCAGTTGTTGCTGCAATTTGTTCAGACGGGATTGTGCCTCGCTGACCGCATCCCGGGATTGTTGGTAGAACTCGGGTCGACCCATTTCTAAAGTAAGACCGGCAATGTCGTTTTCCAGTGTTTCGATGGTGCCTGGCAAGGTCTGTAGTTCTTTCTGTTCCTTGAAACTCAGTTTTTTGGGTTTAATGACGGCAGCAGGCTTGGGTGTAGCAGCTGGCAGCGGGGTTTTGTTGACTGTTGCTGCCGAAGCCGAAGGTGCTATGCGCTGACGGACCCAGTCATCGTAACCACCGACGTATTCGTTGACCTTGCCGTCGCCTTCAAATGCCATGATGCTGGTGACCAGATTATTAAGGAAGGCGCGGTCATGACTGACAACCAGCACGGTACCCGAGTAGTCGATCAATAGCTCTTCCAGCAGGTCCAGGGTATCGGCGTCCAGATCATTGGTCGGTTCGTCCAGTACCAACCGATTGGCCGGCTGGGTGAATAGTCTGGCCAGTAA
>JBKCCF010000056.1:0-3214 GCA_046305255.1 Methylococcaceae bacterium | reverse complement strand
CTGCTGAATCTGTTTTTTTCCCTGCACCGGTTTTTCAAAGGCATCCCTGAACACGAACGCCACAATCGCGGCGAGCAGGATGACCAGAACCCCTATGGCAACCGGGATATGTTTTTTGTGACGTAACAGTAAATCTTTCATGACATGTATGATCCGGCCGCTCGCCGCTGGCAGAGCGGCAGAACCGAAGGCGCGTTCCTACTTGACCAGCTTTTGGGTGACCAGACCCAGTTGGGTGATTTCCAGCCGGGTGACCACATCCAGCACCTCAACAACTTTCTGGTACTGGATGCTGGCATCAGCCTTGATGACAACCGGCAGATCGGGCACTGCGGCCTTGTACTGGGCCAGCCGGGTTTCCAGTTCCTGGATAGTGACCGGATAGGTATCAAGGTAGAGAGTGCCGTCCTGGGTAATTGAAATGGCCTTGGTCTTGGGCTTGGCCAGACTGGGCGTATTACTGGCCTTGGGCAGATTGACGTTGATGCCCTGCACCGTCGCGGTAGTCATAATGATGAAGATCAGCAACAGGACGTAGGCGACATCCAGCATCGGGGTGATGTTGATGTCATCGTAGGGTTTCTCTTCCGATTCAACTTTCATGACTCATTTGCCTCCCGTGCCCGATCTGCTGCCCGCTCAACCAGCATGGCGAGAAATTCATCGCTGAAAACCCGCATGTCGGCGACCACATCCTTGATCTGAACCAACAGATAGTTGTAGGCAAACAGCGCGGGAATCGCGACCGCCAGACCCGCTACGGTTGCCAGTAGTGCAGCTGCAATACCCGGCGCAATCGAGTTGATATTGACGTCGCCCGAGGCGGCAATAACCGCGAAGGTGATCATGACGCCGACCACGGTGCCGAGCAGACCGAGGAACGGACCCCCTGCAATCGCGATGGTCAGCAGTACCATCTTGTCGTTGAGTCGCTGGCTTTCACGCACCAGAATGGAATCCAGCATGACCCTGATAACACTGAGGGCCTCGGCTGACAGGGGTTTCTGGCCGAAATCGCCAACCCGTTTCTTCATCTCCCGTATGCCGGTCTGGTAGATGTGATACAGCGGTGAGCTCTGAAAGTGATCGTGGCTGCCGGAGATGGCTGCGACAAACGGGGAATCGGCCAGAACCTTTTCTTCTTCTGACTCCTCCCGATTCAGGATGCTGATATCATCGGAGGGTGACAGACTCTCGTAAGCCGTCATGAAGGCTTTGTTATCCTTGCGCACCTGCCTCAGAACGACGACCTTGACCACCATGACGATCATCGCCACCACAAACATGATGCCGGTCAGGGCGATGACCACCCAGCCGTCGATGGTGACACTCTGGACGATGACACCGAACGAACTGCTGCCGCCAGAATCCTTGCCCTCATCCTGCCCCATCCCTACCACCGTGAAGTCGGGACTCTGGCTGCGAGCGGTGAATTTGATCCAGTCCACATGGCGGGCCTTGTTGGAAATCTGAACCTCGTCCAGTAATCCGGTCAGAAATCCGCCCATGGTGCTGCCACCCAGCGTCACTGTTGGGTTCATGGCGATCGCCGTGACCGCTACTGTCGAGGTGTTGTTGCCGTCCAGGAACAGTTCCAGTTTGTCGGCGCGCAAAATGACGGCGACATGACGCCACTTGCCCATCTCCTGCAGCGGGGCCGGTGCGGTCTCAACTACGGTGCCGGCCACATCATAGCGGGCCACCAGCGCATCATTGCGGAGCATCAGCTCCAGCGAACTACCGGCATCAGAGGCCCTGAACACATAGGCGTCAGTCTGCGGCTGGTCTATTTTCACCCAGGCAGAAAATGACCAGCCATTCTCCGGTTTCAAGTCCAGCGAGGGCGCCGGCTTAATGTTGATGGTGCCACTCCCCGCCAGTTTGGCGGCACTGCCAATCCAGCCACCCGCCTCAGGCTGAGCGGTGGAACTGACCGCATGATTGCCATAGGCCGTCGCATCCTGCGGGCTGGGGTTTTTATCATCGAAGTGGTAGACGACGGCAAAGTTGTCATCAAAGACACCGACGCCATTGTCCGGTGCCGGCGCATCTTCATTGCCGTAGTACAGGTGCAGGGTATCGGACGCCGCCCCGCCCTGCACCTTGGGCGCCTTCACCCATACCAGTGCCATTTCGTTGATGGCATCGAATTTCTCGATCTGAAACTTCAATGGCGTCTTGTCATCCGCCATGAACCGCATATCCTTACCGCCTTCAGCCATTTCGCTGAAGTAGCTGAAATTACCGGTGTGCAATCGCACCAGTACCGGGAAGTCAGTCAAAACTTCCTTGATATCAGCGCCGGTAATACTGGCATCGAGCGTAATCTGCTTGCGTGATGTCCAGTCATCATTCCACCAGGCTGACGCTATCCCAGGCGCAGCCATCAAACCTAAAAGTAGACAAATTCCACGGTAATTCATGGTTGGCATTGGCATCCGATCATTAAGTGACGTGAATTATGTGGCTTCTTTGTTACCAGCAAATGACCCGTTCTTTACAGTCACAAGACAGACCGAATAAGACTGCTCAAGGGAAACAGGCGGCGAGCCGGGTCTACCGGTTGGAGCGGCCTCATGGCGAGGCCAATCCCCCGCGCATCAGGCAAAAAAAACGGCCCCCGATAAACGGGAGCCGTCAGAGCACGACACGTCACACTTGGCCGCTTCGGCGGCGCGCCTCAATCAGGCGTCAGACACAGCCTGGCTTGCCATCGCGCACATCGGCCACACCACATTCACCAAAGCCGAGGATGTCCACCGCCAGCGGATTCAGCTTGTTCTGGGCCAGATTGTCCTTTTCCCTGGCCTGATTGGTGGCGTTGTTGGTCTGGTCCTGCGCGGTCTGGGTTGCGGTATTGGTGGCTGCGCTCGCCGCTGCGCTGGCCCCGGCGGATACCGGCACCGCCACCGGCGTTGCCGGTACGCCGGTTGACGTACCGCTAACGCTAATGTTGCCGGCACCGACTACGGCCGTCGCCGCAATCGTCACGTTGGAACCGCCAATGCCGGCCTCACCTGCATCGACAATCCCCTTGGGGGCGGCGAGGTAGACGTCACCGGCGCGAGTGCCCGCACTGGATGCCGTGCGGATACCGCTACCCGAAACAGCCGGTGGGAATTCAACCTTGAGATTGCCCTGGGCATCGAAACTGACCAGGGGCGGGGGAACGGCGATGGCCGCTTTGGCGCCCTGCCCTGCATCAATATTGCCG
>JBKCCF010000055.1:0-9819 GCA_046305255.1 Methylococcaceae bacterium | reverse complement strand
TGCCCGCAGTCAGGATTGCCCATGGCATGGAAGACGTTCTGGTCGCCGCCGGAGCAGGGCGGGTTGCGTTGCCGGGGCGCTCAATTGACTGTCTGTTGGGAGCGCTGGACTGGATGATGGCCATGGCCGCCATGGCCGACGACGCGCTGGCGGTCTGGCTGGAGCAGCATACGGCCGAGGCTGATGAGTGGGTGGTTCGGATAGCGGCCTGTCTCACCCTGCCGGAAACCGGGGCCGCGGCTGGACAGGCCACACAGCCGACAGTGGTCAGCGTTGCCACTGCACCACCGGCCGAGCCAGCCTCGAATCTAGCCGCTCCATCCGCCCCTGTCGCAAGCACTGATCCTGCAATAGCCGCCCGCCCGGCAACAGCAAGTGATGCGACTGACCCCACGGTCAAAATGACTGCCGAAAGCCTTGGTCAGATGCTGGCCTATGCGGCCGATATGTTGCTTGAGGCGCGAAAAATTGAGGCCATAGCGACCGAATTTCAACAGTTCAGACGGCTGTATCGCCAGCTGGCAACAGTGGCAAGAGCCGAACAAACCGACTCGGCGATGGCGGCCTCGCTTACCACGCTGCTGGCAGAGGCGGGCGCGGCGGTAGATCAGCATGAACTAACCCTTGCCGGTATCTCCAACCGCAGCAATCTACTGGCAGAGCGTCTGCATAACCTGGTTCTGCGTAGCCGGATGCGGCCTTTTTCCGATGGCATTCAGGGGTTTCCCCGGATGGTCAGGGATGTGGTGCGACAGCTGGGTAAACAGGTTGAACTGGCACTCATCGGGCAGGCTACCCTGGTCGATCGCGATATCCTGAGTCGGCTGGATGCGCCGCTTAACCACCTGGTGCGAAACGCTTTGGATCATGGACTGGAACGGCCGGAGCAGCGGCTGGCTGCCGGCAAGCCCGCTGCGGGTCGCCTGCAGTTAGCGGCCCGCCATCAGAGGGGTCGCCTGCTGATTTCGGTCAGCGATGACGGTCAGGGTATTGATGTCAATCGGCTTCGCGCCAAAATCATCGACAAGGGCCTGGTCGATACCGAGATGGCCCAGCATCTGAGTACCACAGAACTCTATGACTTCCTGTTTCTCCCCGGTCTGACTACCCGCAGCGATGTGACTGAAATCTCGGGCAGGGGCGTGGGGCTGGATGTGGTTCAGTCGATGGTTCATGGCTGCGGCGGTTCAATCAGTGTTCACTCGGAGCCAGGGCAGGGTACCCGGTTTGAATTGCAGTTGCCGGTGACCCGCTCGGTGATTCGGGCGTTGCTGGTGAAGGTAGCGGGTCGGCCCTACGCGATGCCATTGGCACGTATAGACCGCACACGGAAGATCGAGAGTGGGCTGCTCGAAGCCGTCAATGGCAGTTACTACTATGCCGGCGAACAGGGCAATACCGGTGTGATGTCCGCCCGGCGCGTGCTCGGGCTGGACGAGGGCATCCTTGCGACAGGCGAACTCGCCATCGTTCTCATCGGTGCGGAGGGCAGGCAATATGCGCTGGTGGTGGATGAGCTCTGTGGCGAGTATGACATGGTGGTGCGACCACTGGACCCGCGTCTCGGTAAGGTGCCGAACTTCAGTGCGGTATCGCTGGATCAGGCTGGGCAGCCGGTTCTGATTATGGACATTGACGACCTGATCCGCACCGCCGATCGGCTGTTTGGTACTCCGCAAGCCCCCCGCTCACGCCGATCCAGGATCACCCGCCGTCCCACCAAGCGGCTACTGGTGGTGGATGATTCGATCACGGTACGGGAAGTGGAAAGGAAGTTGCTGGAGAATGCCGGCTACGAGGTCGAGGTGGCGATTGATGGCGTGGATGGCTGGAACCAGTTGAGCGGCAAGCCGTTCGATCTGATTGTCAGCGATGTCGATATGCCCCGTATGAACGGCATTGAGCTGGTGACCCGAATCAAGGCCGATCCCCGCTTGTCCAGCCTTCCCGTCATTATCGTGTCCTACAAGGACAGGGCAGAGGATCGCTTGCGTGGCATGGCGGCGGGCGCGGATTACTACCTGACCAAAAGCAGCTTTCACGATGCCAGCCTGATTCAGGCGGTAAGAGATCTGATCGGGGATGCAAACGAGGCATGAAGCTCGCCATCGCCTGTCATGATCGTGAGACCCAGCATGCACTGCGTCAGATACTCGCTGCAGAGCCGGGTACCCAGATCCTTTGGACCGCACTGAGCACTCAACAGGTTCTCGACAAATGCCGCGCCAACCTGCCTGATCTGTTGTTGCTGGATATCCGCCTGGGCAATGACTCGGCGGCGGCGCTGACGCGGGAGCTGATGCCGCACTTCAGACAGTCCGGCTGCAGTATCCTCCTGTTGAATGACCGCGCGGCCAGCCATCACGCCGAAATTTTTGAAGCCCTTGGTAATGGCGCAGCCGATGCCGCCGTCATTCCGGCCAGGCCGATGTGGGACGACCCTTCGGCCTGGCACGATCTTAGAACCCGCATTTCGACCCTGCAGATCTTGGCCGAACATGCCAGAAAACATCATTCCGGGTCTCTGGCGTCTGGTAGCACAACGGCGGCCGTTCCGGTTATTCCGCCGGTAGTGGTGATGGGAGCCTCCACCGGCGGGCCCAAGGCGCTGGCAGCCGTGTTGTCCCGATTGCCGGCTGATTTGCCCGCCATAGTGCTGGTGGTGCAGCATCTGGACGCCCACTTCACCGAGGGTCTCGCTCATTGGCTGGATGACTGCTGCCCGTTACCGGTCGCCGCCCTGACCCAGGTGTCGCCGCTTGAGCCCGGTCGGGTCTGGATCGCTGCCCGCCCAGAACATCTCATCGTCGATCGCTCTCTGATGTTGAACTGGACTACCGCCCCCCCCGAACGGGTCTGTTGTCCCGCCATTGACGTGCTATTTGAAAGCGTGGCGAGCCGCCCGCAACTTAGCGGGCTGGGTGTTCTGCTGACCGGCATGGGGCGAGATGGCGCTGCGGGTTTGTTGGCCTTGCGACAGGCCGGTTTTCACACCATCGCTCAGGACGAGGCTACCAGCGTCGTCTATGGCATGCCGAAAGCCGCCGCGGAACTGGCGGCCGCCCATGAGATTCTCCCACTGGAGGCCATAGGCCCCCGCATCGCTGCGAGGCTCCGCCACTCCTCACTCACCCCTAAGCAGTACTACCCATGACCCTAACCATCGCGCCCGCAGAGGACATCATCCCATCCCATAACATCGTCGTGCTGTTGATCGACGATCAGCGGATTATTGGCGAAGCCGTGAAGCGTATGCTGCAGGCTGAGACCGATATCGAATTTCACTACACCTGTGACCCTGCAGAGGCACTGACGCTGGCCAATCGGTTGCAGCCTACCGTCATCCTGCAGGATCTGGTGATGCCGGATATTGATGGTCTGACTCTGGTCAAGGCATTCCGCGCCAATACCGCAACAGCCAATGTCCCGTTGATTGTGTTATCGAGCAAGGAGGAGCCCAAGACCAAAGCCGAAGCCTTTGCACTGGGCGCTAATGATTATCTGGTGAAGTTGCCTGATCCGGTAGAGTTATCGGCCCGTATCCGCTATCACTCTGGCGCCTATATCGCTCTGCTCCAACGCAACGAAGCCTTCGCGGCACTGGAGCGCAGTCAGCAGATGCTGGCGGAGGAGCTGTCGGAAGCCGCCGATTATGTACGGTCACTACTCCCCGAACCGCTGACCGGGCCGGGGCTCAAAACCGCCTGGTTGTTCAAGCCCTGTAGTTCATTGGGCGGCGATGCTTTCGGTTATTTCGATATCGACCATGATCATTTTGCCATCTTCCTGCTCGACGTCTGCAATCATGGCGTGGGCTCCGCGCTGCTATCGGTCAGTGCCATGAATGCCTTGATGGGACGGACGCTGGTTGATGTTGATTTCCGTGAACCGGCGAAAGTGCTGACCAGCCTGAATAACGTATTCCTGATGGAGAAGCACAATAATCTGTACTTCACCATGTGGTATGGCGTCCTCAACAAAAGCAGTCGGGTGCTCCGTTATAGCAGTGGCGGACATCCGCCGGCGGTGTTGCTTGCCGACGGTGGTACTACGCTCTTGCGCTGTCGCGCCATGCCGGTGGGCACCATGGCCGACAATGTATTCGAGGAGGGCAGCGTCGTGGTTCCACCAGCGGCGCGACTGTACGTGTTCAGTGACGGCATCTACGAGGTTCATGATGACCAGGGCGAGGAACTGGCATTCGAGGCTTTTGTGGCTATCCTGGCGCAACCCGAGAAGGCGGTTGGCAAGAAAGTGGATGAGCTGTTGGCGCAGATGTGCGCGATTCAGGGCCATGCCGATTTCAGCGATGATGTCTCCATGCTGGAACTGAGGCTGGCATAGCCGCTGCGACCGGTGGATTGACTTCGCTGGGGAGCAGGTATTGCTAGCGATCGGTCTCTATGATCCTGACACGAGCGGTGACGCCACAGAGTAATTCATAAGCGATGGTCTGAGCGCAGCGCGCTATTTCTTCAACCGGCAGGCCTTCACCCCAAAGCGTTACGGGGTCGCCGACCCTGGCCTCCGGGCAATCGGTCAGGTCGACGCTGATCATATCCATTGAAACCCTGCCAATCAGAGGCAGGCGTTGGCCTCGAATCAATACCGGCGTACCCGATTCGGCATGGCGTGGGTAGCCATCGCCATAGCCAACGGCGGCTATCCCGAGACGGGTGCGGTGGGGGCAGATCCAGCTACCGCCATAACCCACCTTGGCCCCAGGCTCCAGTTGCTTGATGCTGATGAGTCGGCTACGGAAGGTCATGACTGGTTCGAGGCCCTCGTCCACACCGCTGCGATCGGCAAAGGGTGATACCCCGTACAGGGTGATGCCGGGCCGCACCCAGCTCAGCCGGGTCCGTTCCCAGGCCATCAAGCCAGCGGAATTGGCCAGACTGGTTTCACCGGCACCGCAGGCAGCGGCTTCAAACCGGGCCAGCTGTTCGCGGGTCTGCGGATCCTCACGATCATCAGCACTGGCCAGATGCGACATGAGGGGAATGTCAGGCGCAACGGATGGGCAAGCCTTGAGCCGCCGCAGGCACTCCCCGACGTGATCGGGCATCAGGCCGAGGCGGTGCATGCCGGTGTCAAGTTTGAGCCAGATGCGGATGGGGTTTGCCGGCGGTGCCTGTTCCAAAAGATCCACCTGCCAGGGTGAATGAATGACCGGTTCCAGTCCCGCCGACCGATGTGCTTCCAGTTCATCTGCATCGGTGAACCCTTGCAGGACAGCGATACGCTGACGGATGCCGCCCTCTCTGAGGGCCAGCCCCTCGGTAGTTCGTGCCACCGCAAAGGCGTCGATGGCCGGCAGGCTGCGGGCGATGCGCAATAAGCCGTGACCATAGGCGTTGGCCTTGATGACGGCCATGAGTTTTGCTCCGGGCACCCAGCCGCTGATGCGCCGGGCATTGCGGCCGACGGCGGCCAGATTCAGGATCGCATGAGCAGAGCGGGTGGGATCAGTAGCTCTCGCCGGCATAGGGGTCGTGGATGAAATTTTCGAAACGGGTGTACTGGCCCAGAAAGGTGAGTCGGGTGGTGCCTATGGGGCCGTTACGCTGCTTGGAAATAATGATTTCGGCGGTGCCCTTGTCGGTGGTGTCCTTGTTATAGACCTCGTCGCGGTAGATGAAGACGATCAGGTCGGCGTCCTGCTCAATAGCGCCTGATTCCCGCAAATCTGACATGACAGGTCGCTTATTGGGCCGCTGTTCCAGGCTGCGGTTCAACTGTGAGAGCGCGATAACCGGGACGTTGAGCTCTTTAGCGAGAGCCTTGAGCGAGCGGGAAATATCCGAGATTTCGTTGACACGGCTTTCCGAGCCGGGCGACTGCATCAGTTGCAGGTAGTCGAGTACGACCAGACCCAGTTTGCCGTCGTGCTCCCGGGCCAGACGGCGGCAGCGGGCACGCACCTCGGTCGGTGTCATGGCCGGAGTGTCGTCAATGAAGAGTTTGGTTTCTGCCAGGATGTTGATGGCTGAGGTCATACGCGGCCATTCGTCATCTTCCAGCTTGCCGGTGCGAACCCGGTGCTGGTCGATGCGGCCTAGCGACGAAATCATACGCATGGCGAGTTGTTCGCCGGGCATTTCCATGCTGAACACCGCGACCGGCAGTTGCTCCTTGATGGCGACGTGCTCGGCAATGTTCATGGCAAAGGTGGTCTTGCCCATTGAGGGTCGGCCTGCAACGATGACCAGATCGGAAGGCTGCATACCGGAGGTCATTTCGTCGAAGTCGGTAAATCCGGTGCTGGCGCCGGTAATATGGCCTTCTTTCTGAAACAGCTGCTCAATGCGGTCGATCGCCAGCGCCAACAGGGGTTTGATGGGCTTGAAGCCAGTGCCCTGACGGCGATACTGGTCGGCAATATGGAAAACTTTTTGCTCCGCCGACTCAATCAGTTCTATGGTCTGGCGGCCCTGCGGGTAAAACGCCAAATCCGCAATATCGGAACCGGAACTGATCAGTTGGCGCAGAACCGATTTTTCGCGCACGATTTCGGCATAGGCGGTGATGTTGGCTGCGCTGGGAGTCTCTTTGGCGAGGGTGGCGAGATAGGCGAGACCCCCACATTCCTCAATCCAGCCGAGTTGCTCAAGGGTTTCCGACAGCGTTATGACATCCAGCGGCGACTGCTTTTCGGCCAGCATTTTGATGGAGCGATAGATCAACTGATGATCGCGACGATAGAAGTCGTCCTCAATCAGTAGCTCGGCCACCTTGTCCCAGGCCTGCTTATCCAGCATCAGGGCACCAATGACGGCCTGCTCGGCAGTGATGGAGTAAGGCGGTAGCTTGATGGCTTCGATGTTGTCGGTTTTCTTGCGCGTGCGTTGTTCGGCCATGGTTACTGTCTGACTCCTGGGCCCGTTGTTGGGCCTTGTTTTCTGCCGGTGATTTTTTCAATGATCCGGGTGGTGGAATAACCGTCGACAAAATGGAGAGTCTTGACCTCACCGCCGTTCGCCAGCACGTGATCGTGTCCTGCGATCTGGCTGATGTCCTGATAGTCGCCACCCTTAACCAGCACATCAGGCAGAATTTTGCCGATCAGATCGCGTGGGGTATCTTCCTCAAAGGGCAGTACCCAGTCCACACATTCGAGGGCGGCGAGCATGCTCATGCGGTGGGAGAGCGGGTTGATCGGGCGCTCCGGCCCTTTAAGCCGCTGCACAGAGGCATCGGAATTGACCAGTACCAGCAGACGATCACCCAGTTCACGGGCGCGGCGCAGGTAATCAATATGGCCGGGATGCAGGATGTCGAAGCAGCCGTTGGTGGCTATGATGCGTTCACCCTGGGTTCGGGCGGCAGTCAGGACTGGCAGTAGATCGTCGAGATCGATAACGCCCCGTTGGACCGCTCGTTCACCCAGCAGGGCCTGAGCCAGTTCGTGTCGGGTCACGCTGGCGGTACCGAGTTTGCCCACGACCACGCTGGCACCGATATTGGCCAGCTGGGTAGCCTCGGCCAAGCTCATGCCGGCCGCCAGTCCCGCCGCGAGGATGGAAATGACGGTGTCGCCCGCGCCGGTGACGTCGTAGACATCTCGGGCCCGCGCAGGCAGATGCAGTACCGGCTGTTGACGCTGAATGAGGGTCATGCCCTGTTCGCCACGAGTGATCAAAAGGGCTGTCAGGTCCAGCGCGTCCAGCATGGCGAGGCCACGTTCCACCAATTGCATTTCACTGGTGCAGGGCCCGGCGACGGCTTCAAATTCGCTGCGGTTGGGGGTAATCAGGGTAGCGCCCCGGTATTTCGTGAAGTCGCAACCTTTGGGGTCAACCAACAGTGGTTTTTGCCGCGCTCTGGCTGCGGCGATATACGGGGCTATGTCAGCCAGGGTGCCCTTGCCGTAGTCAGACAGGATGGCCACTCCGGCGGTGGCGAGTTGCCGGTCGAAATGACCAGCAAGTGACGGGCCGCTGAGGGCATCGAAGCGTTCTTCGAAATCCATGCGAATCAGTTGCTGATGCCGACTCAGAACCCTGAGTTTGGTAATGGTGGGCAGACCGGGGATCTGCTCGATATGGCAGTCTACGCCGGCCTTTGCCAGCAGTCGGCTGAGGCTGTCCCCTGCTTCGTCCTGACCGCTAAAGCCGAGCAGCGTCACTAAACTACCCAGTGCCGCAAGATTGATCGCTACATTGCCGGCCCCGCCAGCTCGTTCTTCTATGTGCTGGACGCGGACAACTGGAACGGGTGCTTCCGGTGAGATACGCATAGTGGGACCGTGCCAGTAGCGATCCAGCATAAGGTCGCCGGCGACAAGCACGCGGCTTTTGGAAAAGTCAGGGAGTTGCATGAATTCGAGAGAGAAAGTCTCCGATTAGCATAGCACGCGATAAATTGACGTCATTGCATAAGGTTAGGGCCATGCACGGGCGACGGTGTGCATTCTCGGCGCGCTACGCCCGGTCGAACGTATCAACCGGGCGTAGTCAAAAGGCGACAATCAGTCGTCGCTGCCAATCACACCCAGCAGCTGCAGAAGGCTGGTGAACATGTTGTAAATGGCGATGTAGAGACTCAGGGTTGCCATGATGTAGTTGGTCTCGCCGCCATGGACGATTTCACTGGTCTGATAGAGCATCATGCCCGCCATCAGCATCACGAACATGGCCGACACGGCCAGTGACAATGCCGGCAGGCCGGGAATGAAGAGGGCTGCCAGACTGGCCAGAAATGCGACCAGTATCCCCGCACTCAGCATGCCGCCGAGAAAACTGAAGTCGCGGCGCGAGACCAGAGCGTAGGCTGAAAGCCCCATGAAGGTTAAGCCGGTACCGGCCAATGCGGTCATGACCAGTTGGCCACCGTTGGCGTAATGGCTGACGTAGGCATTCAGAATAGGCCCGAGAGTTGCACCCATAAAACCGGTGAGCGCAAACAGGAACACCAGCCCCATGGCGCTGTTACGGAATTTGGTTACCAGCATCAATAGCCCAAAATAGCCAACAAGGGTAACCAACACCCCGGGATATGGGAGATTGAGTGCCATGGATGCCCCGGCGCAGACGGCACTGAACAGCAGGGTCATGGCCAGTAGGGCATAGGTATTGCGCAGGACACGGTTGATCTCGACGGATCGGGTGGCTGTGCGAGGGTAGGTGGGCGTGACTTGGTTCATGTTGGACTCCTTGGTGGAAGTGTCGTGGAAACGCCACGATGGTACATTAGAAAGGCTGGAGAGGGGTATGTTCTGGCTCCCGAGTACATAAGGGCTCGGGTAGGAACTGATTGAACCGGGATGATTCCAATAGCGTGAAGGGAGTGAAGGTGAGTCCGATACCCCTGTTGCCTGACGAAGCCACCATAATTATCGAATCAATTCTTGCCTAAATGGTTGTGTACCGGCTATGAGTAGCCCGATAGGCCAGATGTATTGCCCCTTGTTTATCCTCCTGCCGATCACCATGTCGGTAAATATCATTCATTGACTCAAGATTTCACCATGAACACAATGACTCGTTTTATGATCAGCACGATTTGCAGTCTGGCCATCCTTCTTATCGTTGTCGGCGATGCCGACGCGGCGCGAATGGGTGGTGGTAAATCCTTTGGTTCCAGGCCCTCGTTCAGCGCCCCTTACCAGCGATCACAGGGTCTTTCAGGGTCTGGTATGAGCAGACCCACCGGCCAGCAACCCGGTTATTCTGCCGCTCAGCAGCGCAACCAGACCCTGCGTGATTCCCTCGCGCAGCGCGGTGGAATGACGCGATTCCTGGGTGGGCTCGCCTTGGGCGGGTTGCTGGGCGCGATGTTTTTCGGCGGTGGCTTTGAGCACATCAATTTCCTGGATAT
>JBKCCF010000054.1:0-3002 GCA_046305255.1 Methylococcaceae bacterium | reverse complement strand
AGCATGAAAATTACCCGCAACCTGCGTGACCACGCCCGGTTTATTGCCTTTGCTCCGGCAGAAATGCCGCGTATTGCCATAGCCGTGATCGCCGAGCATGGCGGTCATGGCGGTTCGGTGGCGGCGCCGGTCGCCCGCGCGGTTATGGATCAATATTTGCGAAAACACCCATGAAAGCTGACCCCTCGCTCGTGCTGTTGCGTCTGAAATCACCGCAGAGGGGCGCCTGGCTGGATCGACTGAATATCGACCTGCCGCTGCTGGGTGG
The DNA here is from genome assembly GCA_046305255.1 of Methylococcaceae bacterium. Lineage (GTDB taxonomy): Bacteria > Pseudomonadota > Gammaproteobacteria > Methylococcales > Methylococcaceae > UBA6136. The sequence goes on along the minus strand of JBKCCF010000054.1, from coordinate 2,734 downwards.
ACTCTTGATGCTGTCGACCATCGCGACGGTGGTGCTGTATTCGGCTTCGGGGCAGGATGGTGGGGTGTTGCTGCGCCAGTTCGCCCGTCTGCTGCTGGCGCTCATGATCATGATGGGCATTGCCCGCATTCATCCGCGCCATCTGCAATTCCTCGGGCCGATACTGTACACGCTGGCGGCCGTCATGTTGGCCGGCGTGCTGCTGTTCGGCAAGATCAGCATGGGTGCCCAGCGGTGGCTTGATCTCGGCATCATTCGCTTCCAGCCATCCGAATTGACCAAACTGTCGACCCCGATGATGATCGCCTGGCTGCTGGCTCAGAGTCCGCCGCCGCCGGGGTTCAAACAGATTGCGACGGCCGGGGTTCTGATCCTGATCCCGACCCTGCTCATCGCCAAACAGCCTGATCTTGGCACCGCCATACTGGTGGCCACTTCAGGCGCATCGGTCGTGTTTCTGGCAGGTCTGCCCTGGGTCTATATTCTGGGTTTGGTCGTTATCGGCGGTAGTCTGCTGCCGGTGCTGTGGCATATGCTCCACGGCTATCAGCGCGACCGGGTGCTGACCTTCCTCAATCCCGAGGCCGACCCCATGGGGCGGGGCTACCACATCATTCAGTCCAAGATCGCGATCGGTTCCGGCGGGCTGGATGGCAAAGGCTGGCTGCATGGCACCCAGGTGCACCTGGACTTTCTGCCGGAAAGCTCGACCGATTTCATTTTCGCCGTATTGGCCGAGGAATTCGGCTTGCTCGGCTGCATCGGCCTGCTGGCGGCCTATCTCATCATCCTGGCCCGTTGTCTCTACATCGTGATGCAGGCGCAGGACCGCTTCAGCCGCTACCTCGCCGGAGCGCTGACCCTCACCTTTTTTGTCTATATTTTTGTCAACATTGGCATGGTCATCGGCATCCTGCCGGTGGTGGGCGTCCCGCTGCCGCTGGTTAGCTACGGCGGCACGTCGACCGTGACCCTGCTGGCAGGTTTTGGCATCCTGATGTCGATACAAACCCACCAGAAACGTCTGTCTCGCCATCCATAATCCGCGCCGGCCTGATTTTCGCGCCGGCCCAATGCGGGTATTCTGTTACCCAACCAAAGCCGTATTACGGAATCCACGATGAACATTCCACAGTTGAGTTGCCTGATAATCGCCGGTTTGTCGATGAACGCCTGTACCACCCAGACTCAGACCGGCACATCGATTCCACCGCAGCAGAGTGAGTCATCGGTCAGCGCCGACGTTAAGCCCGCCACAGCGCAAGAGCCGACTGTGGTGTTGCCGCCCGCACCAGGCATTGCCCACCGGCCCGATGTGCGTGAGTTCATCCATGAGATGAACCAGAAACACGGTTTCAGCGTGGCCGAACTCACCCAGGCTTTCGATCAGGCCGGCTTTCAGCCCAGTATTCTGGAGGCCATGGCCAAACCCTACGAAGCCAAACCCTGGTACGCCTATCGCAAGCTGTTCCTCACGGAAAAGCGCATCAAGGGTGGCAGAGACTTCATGGTCAAAAACGCCGACGCGCTGGCGCAGGCCAAGGCCCGCTACGGCGTTGCCCCCGCCATGGTCACTGCGATTATCGGGGTCGAAAGTGCCTATGGCGTCAAGCCCGGCAAATATCGACTGATCGACTCACTGTCGACGCTCGCCTTTGATTATCCTCGCCGGGCCAGCTTTTTCCGGAGCGAGCTTGAGCAGTTCCTGCTACTTTGCCGCGAGGAGGGTATGGATTACCTCACGCCCGTGGGCTCCTACGCCGGCGCCATGGGCATGCCGCAATTCATGCCCAGCAGCTACCGCAAGCTGGCCGCCGATGGGGATGGCGACGGCAAACGTGACATCTGGAACAACCCGGCTGACGCCATCGCCAGCGTAGCGCGCTATTTCAGCAAGAATGGCTGGCACAGTGGCGAACCGATTGCTGTTCCCGCGCGGGTCAATGGTGACGGCTATCGCGAGGTGGTCAGCAGTAAAAACCCGAAAGCCACCCACGCCCTCGCCCAACTCGAAAGCCTGGGCATCAGCCCGGAAGAGCCGATCGCCGGCGATTTCAGGGCGGGACTAGTGCAGTTGCCGGGTGAAAATGGCCCCGATTACTGGATCACTTTCCACAACTTCACCGTCATCATGCGCTACAACCACAGTCCGCTCTATGCCATGGCGGCTTATGAGTTGACTCGTGAATGGACGGGTACAGCAGGTCGCTAGAGGATTATGAGGTTTATGTTATGTCGGATAAAGAATTATTTATTGCACACATAGAAAAACGGCTTCATGAAGAGAAAGATGCAATAAGGAGACAATGGCTAACCCCGGAGGGGACAAACACACGTCACTTCTTCATCGACGATCTGTTGCCTCCGGAGCAGTGCCAGAGGATATACGAAGCTTTCCCGAAGGACGGACACGGTTTTTTTACCCGAGATTCATTTAGGGAAAAGAAGCGGACGTCCGCCAACCTGTCGGCATACGACCCCATCCTGTCTGAAATAACATACGCATTCCAGTATCCGAAAATTGTAGATACTATCACCGAAAGTGTCGGATTCACGAACATAGAGCCGGATCCTGAATTATATGCGGGAGGATTGTCCATGATGTTTTGTGGCGACTATCTAAATCCCCATATAGATAATAGTCATGATGCCAAGAGGGCACCTCGAAAAACCTCCCTACCTTGGGCCGCTCCGGTAAAATTAGCGTCATTTGGGGCCATATGGTGCGGATGAG
>JBKCCF010000053.1:0-22099 GCA_046305255.1 Methylococcaceae bacterium | reverse complement strand
TGTCGGCGCCGCTTTCGACGTAATGAGCGATGGCCGATATGGCGAGTGGGGGTTCAGCAAACCACATTCTGGCGCAATTGATCGCATAGCAGCCGATATCCCACATGGCCCCGCCACCCTGCCAGACCTCATCGGCCAGCCGGTACATGCGGGCGGGCCGCATCATGAACGAAAAACTGGAGCGAACAAATCGAATGTCACCGATCAGGCCGGAATCCACCAGTTCCCTCACCCGCGCATGCTGGGGATGAAAGCGATGCATGAAGCCTTCCATCACGGTGACGCCTTGACGGCGTGCAGCGACTTCAATGGCCTCAATATCCGCGACGGTTAACGCCATCGGTTTCTCACAAAGCACATGTTTGCCATGCTCAATCGCCCGTAGGGTCCATTCGGCGTGTTCACGATTGGATATTGGGAGATAGACGGCGTCAACCCGAGGATCTTGTAGCAGTGCATCCAGTGATTCATGAACGCTCACGCCGGTTTGCCCGGGAGCATAACGGGCGAGCGTTTCGGCGGCTGCGCCCGACCGCCGGCTGGCAATCGCGACGAGTTCGGCATGGTCAGCTCCGACAATGGCGGGTAGCACCCGTTCGTTGATCCGGGCGGCTCCAAGAATACCCCAGCGTAGTTTGCGTTCAGTGCTCATGAATTGTTCCCAAAGTGGCGGCGAGTCATTTAGAGGGCGACAAAGATACCTCAGTAGAGGGCCGCCGGCCATCGGCAACGACCCTGTGCCGGCACTCTGTCTATGCCATTGGCACTGTGGCAAAGTGGGCCCACAGGGCCGCAGCATGGTTCTATAATTGAAACGCCGGTTGGCGCTTGCTTCCGGTTCCTGATATCACTAAGCGATGAATAATCCGACACTGAGGCGTCAAGATGAAAATTGGAATTGCATCCGATCATGCAGGTTTTGCCCACAAGGAGGCCCTGCGTCACTGGCTGACAGAATTGGGTCATGATGTTCATGACTATGGCTGTTTCAGTGATGACCGTACCGACTATCCTAAATGGATCCGCCCCTGTGCCGAAGCGGTAGTTCGGGGTGAAGTCGAGCGTGGCATCGTGTTGGGGGGCAGTGGTAATGGCGAGGCGATCGTCGCCAACCGGGTCAAGGGCTGCCGTTGTGGTTATGCCTTCAATGAAGAAACCGCGTTCCTGACGCGCTCGCACAATGACGCCAACTGTATCGCTATGGGTCAACGTATCGTCACGCTGGAAATGGCCAAGACCATCGTCACCACTTTCCTTGCAACCCCCTTTGAGGGCGGTCGCCATATCCCGAGAATCGTTGCGATCGACGAATGAGGCATCCACGCGGTTTCATCAGGTTCTATAAGGGAGTCATCTCAGCATGCAGTTCACCCGCCGTCAGTTTTTCAAGTTCAGTGCCGCTTCGCTCGGCGGTTCCTCGCTGGCGGCGTTGGGATTTTCCCCAGCTGCCGCCCTCGCTGAGGCACGCACCTTCAAACTGACGCGCACTACGGAAACCCGCAATACCTGTCCCTATTGTTCGGTCGCCTGTGGTCTGATCATGTATAGCCTGGGTGACAAGGCTAAAAATGCAAGGGCCGAGATCATTCATATTGAGGGTGATCCCGACCATCCGGTCAGTCGCGGTAGCCTCTGTCCCAAAGGCTCCGGCCTGCTGGATTTCGTGCACAGTCCCTCACGCCTGAAACATCCCGAATACCGCGCACCCAGCAGTCGTGAATGGACGCCTGTCAGTTGGGACTGGGCCATGGAACGCATCGCCCGACGCCTGAAAGAGGACCGTGACGCTCATTTCATCGGCAAAAACGACCAGGGCCAGACCGTAAATCGCTGGGCTTCCATTGGCTTTCTGGCGGCCTCGGCCGCCTCCAATGAAACCGGCTACCTTACCAACAAGATTTCTCGTGCGCTGGGTATTGTGATGATCGATAGCCAGGCCCGTATCTGTCACGCGCCTTCGGTCTCGGCGCTGGCCGCCAGTTTCGGACGCGGGGCCATGACCAACACCTGGATGGACATCAAGAACGCTGATGTCATTCTTGTCATGGGCGGCAATCCGGCCGAAGCGCATCCGGTAGGTTTCAAGTGGGCAATCGAGGCCAAGGCGAAAAACAAGGCCCGGCTGATTGTGGTTGACCCGCGCTTCAACCGTACGGCTTCGGTCGCTGATCTGTATGTGCCCATCCGCGCGGGTACCGATATCGCGTTTTTGAATGGTGTGATTCGCTACCTGCTGGAAAAGGGGAGCATCAATCGCGATTACATGAAGGCCTATACCAATGCCAGCTTTATCGTCGGTGATGGCTTCAGCTTTGATGAGGGCCTGTTTAGTGGCTACGACGCTGACAATCCCGAAGTACGTTATGACCGCAGCAGCTGGACCTATGAACTGGACGAATACGGTTACGCGCGGGTTGACGACACGCTGGAACATCCCCGCTGTGTATTCAAATTGCTGAAGGCCCATGTCGATTGCTATACGCCGGAGCTGGTGACCCGTCTCACCGGCACACCCGTCGATGCGTTTTTGAAGGTATGCGAAATGATCGCCTCAACCGCTGCTCCCACCCGTACCCTGACCAGCCTTTATGCGCTGGGCTGGACTCATCATTCGGTCGGTGTCCAGAACATTCGGGTGATGGCGATGATCCAGCTCTTGCTGGGCAATATCGGTATGTCAGGAGGGGGTGTCAACGCCTTGCGCGGGCATTCGAATATTCAGGGCCTGAGTGATCTTGGTCTGTTGACGGAGATGTTGCCTGGCTACATCACGCTGCCCCGCGACCATGAGACCCGCCGCGCCGACTATCTCGACAAGCGCACCCTCAAGCCCCTGCGGCCCGGCCAGCTCAGCTACTGGTCCAACCTGCCCAAATTCCATACCAGTCTGATGAAGGCCTGGTATGGCAAGGCTGCCACCCGCGACAACGACTATTGCTATGACTGGTTGCCCAAACTGGACAAACCCTATGACAGCATGCGGCTGTTCGATTTGATGGCCCATGGCAAGGTCAACGGCTTTATATGCCAGGGCTTCAACCCGCTGGCATCCTATCCGCACAAGGCCAAAGTCAGAGGCGGCCTTGCCCAGCTTAAATTCATGGTGGTCATGGACCCGCTGTCGACCGACACGTCGGAGTTCTGGCAGGATCATGGCGACCATAACGATGTTGTCCCCGAAGATATTCAGACCGAGGTTTTCCGCCTGCCAACCACCTGTTTTGCCGAGGAGGACGGCTCTCTGGTGAACAGTTCGCGCTGGTTGCAATGGCATTGGAAGGGCGCGGAACCGCCCGGCGATGCGCGTACCGACATCGAGATCATGTCTGAACTCTATCTGCGCCTGAAGGCGCTTTATGCCGCTGAGGGCGGTGCCTTCCCTGACCCTATTCTTAACCTGCACTGGCCCTACCGCACACCCGAGGACCCGACTCCCGAGGAGCTGGCGCGTGAGTACAACGGCTATGCGCTGTCCGATCTGGCGGATCCCAGGGAGCCAGGCAGGTTTATGCTAAGGGCCGGCCAGCAGCTGTCGGGATTCGCCCAGCTACAGGATGACGGCAGCACTGCCTGCGGCAACTGGATTTTTAGCGGTGCCTTCACTGAAGCCGGCAATCAGATGGCGCGGCGTGACACATCGGATCCGACCGGCATGGGCATCGCGCCGGGTTGGGCCTGGTCTTGGCCGGCCAATCGGCGGATTCTCTATAACCGGGCGTCCTGTGATCCTGCCGGCAAACCCTGGAATGAAACGCGCAAAATCATTGAGTGGGATGGCGCACGCTGGACGGGGCTTGATGTACCGGACTATAAGGTCGATATGCCCCCGGGCGACGATATGATGCCGTTCATCATGAATCCCGAAGGTGTCGGACGCTTATTCTGCACCGATCGCCTCGCCGATGGCCCGTTTCCAGAACATTACGAGCCGTTCGAAACGCCGTTGGGAACCAACCCGCTTCACCCCAAGGTCATCAGTAACCCGGCGGCGCGGGTGTTTGCCGATGATAGGGCCATGCTGGGCACTGCCGAGGCGTTTCCTTACGTGGCGACGACCTACCGTATCACCGAATTGTTCAATACCTGGACCGATCACGTTCGCATCAATGCCTCCCTGCAACCGGAACAATTCATCGAAATAGGTGAACAACTGGCTGCGAGGCTCGGTATCAGTAATGGCGAGCGCGTCGTGGTGCGCTCAAGGCGCGGCTTCATCAAAGCCGTGGCGATGGTGACCAAGCGCATCAAGCCGCTTACCGTGGCCGGCCAGACCATTTACCAGATTGGCATTCCGGTGCATTGGGGGTTCCTCGGCCAGACCCGCAAGGGCTTCTTCTGTAACAACCTGACGCCCTATCTGGGCGATGCCAATACCCAGACCCCCGAATTCAAGGCCTTTCTGGTGAATGTCGAAAAGGATATGAGTGAATTTATGCCGCATACTCACGCGCCGGGCGAGGGTCATAACGAACGCAGCCGCCCAGTCGTTCAAGGTCGGGAGCAGGGCGATCACCGGCGGATGGCCTCCTGGTTGACCCGCATACTCAAGGGAAGCAAGGAGGTCTAGTTATGTCACTGCAATCACTCGACATTCTGCAACGCTCAGCCACCACCACGCCCACCCCTCAACAGCGGCAGATGACCGAAGTGGCCAAGCTGATTGATGTTACCAAGTGCATCGGGTGTAAAGCCTGCCAGTCGGCCTGCCAGGAGTGGAATGATCTCCGTGAGGAGGTCGGTATCAATGAGGGCTCGTACCAGAATCCTCACGACCTGACCGCCAACAGCTGGACCCTGATGCGCTTTGCAGAGACGGAACAGAATGGAACGCTGGAGTGGCTCATTCGCAAGGACGGCTGCATGCACTGCGCCGATCCCGGATGTTTGAAAGCGTGTCCCTCACCCGGCGCAATCATCCAGTACAGCAACGGGATTGTCGATTTTCAGGAGGAACACTGCATCGGCTGTGGCTACTGCATTACCGGCTGTCCATTCAATATCCCGCGTATTTCCAGCAAGGACAGCAAGGCCTACAAGTGTACCCTGTGCTCCGACCGGGTCGGGGTTGGCCTTGAGCCTGCCTGCATCAAGGCCTGCCCCACCCAGGCACTGGTATTTGGCAGCAAGGTGGACATGATCGAACACGCCAATGAACGTATCGAAGACCTCAAGGAACGAGGTTACAACAATGCGGGTCTCTACGACCCCGCGGGCGTTGGCGGTACCCACGTCATGTACGTGTTGCATCATGCTGATCAGCCGGGGCTTTATAACAATCTACCGGTGCAGCCCACCATCAGTCCACTGGTGAGTCTCTGGAAGGGTGTCATGAAACCGCTGGCGACGGCATCCCTCTTTTTTACCGCGCTGGCCGGCTTTTTCCACTATGTCACGGTTGGCCCGAATGAGGCGGAGGCCGATGCTGAGGAGGATCAGACCCCATGAAGACCGCCGCCGGCTCAGGCCGTATTACCCGCTATACGCCGCTGGAGCGGCTCAATCACTGGATCACGGCGCTGACCTTCCTGATGCTGACTTTCTCAGGTCTGGCACTGTTTCATCCCGCCCTGTTCTGGTTCAGTCAGGGTTTTGGTGGACCGGTCTGGACCCGAATCCTGCATCCCTACATCGGCGTGCTGATGTTCATCTCTTTCACCGGTCTGGTGATCAGGTTCTGGCGGCATAACCTGATCAGTCGTAAGGACATCCTCTGGTTGCGGCGCATCGGGGATGTGATCACCAACCGCGAAGACAGACTGCCGGAAGTTGATCGCTATAACGCGGGACAGAAGCTGCTGTTCTGGACCATGATCGCCACTATTCCGACCCTGCTGGTCACCGGTGTTGTGATCTGGCGGCCCTGGTTTGCCGACTATTTCCCGATAGGGCTGATCCGTTTGTCGGCACTGCTACATGCTGTCTGTGCCTTTGTCATGATCAGCGGCATCATCGTGCATATTTATGCTGCGATCTGGATCAAGGGCACCATGGGCGCCATGCTGCGCGGCAGCGTGAGCCGGGCATGGGCTAGAACCCATCATCCCGGCTGGTTTCGGCGCGTAATGCGAGGTGACGATCATTGAGCGACCATCCGGGGGCTCATGCCGGTCCGATAGCCCGTTTTCTATTGCCCCAGGCTGAAGCTCATTTCACAGCCAGGGCTAGACGATTTCGGATTCTGGCCGAGACCGATTCACCTATGTCGGCCTATCTTGCCCTGATGGCCGATCTCTCTGAGTCGCAGCGTGAGATTATCAGTTCCGGTGTGGTTATCCCGTCCTGCTCTCTGGTGACCGATAACGGTCGGCTGGATACCTTGACGATTGCCGATGATCCCACCCTGATTACGGTGTTGCGTCATATCACAGCGGCACTTGCTCCCACCGGCGGAACGATCGGCGAGGTCATGACAGCTATAAACAACGCTGACCCGAAAGACGTGCGGGCGGGTTTTGGCCAGGTGCTCCTCCGTGATTTTGATGCAGTGAACCCCGGTTGGCTGCCTTTTTTGGCGTCGGCCGTGCAGGTGGTTTGCGTATCCCGGGCACAGGGACTGGATAGTGCCGCCAACCTCCCGGCGGCAGGTCAGTGCTGTCCGGTCTGTGAGGGCCTGCCGTTGGCGGCCAACCTGCATGCTGCCGGCAATATGGAGGGTCTGCGTTATCTGGTCTGCGCTGTTTGTGCGACCGAATGGCACCGACCCCGCATCACCTGTGTGCAGTGTGGTGATAGCGCCTCCGTGAGCTACTACGGCATTGAAGGCGAGGAGGCCATCACAGCCGAGGTCTGTGGTCACTGCAAGATTTACATCAAACTGATGAATCGCCAGAAACGTCCTGAACTTGACCCCGCTGCGGACGACCTTGCCAGTCTGGCGCTGGATGTACTGTTGGGCGAGCAGGGCTACCAGAGGTTGGGCTGCAACCTGTTATTACTACCCGGCGTTTAGCCCGGGCGTTCCGCTTCAGAAAATGGGCGTCTTGCCGGGCGCTCCCGGTTCTTCCCTCACCAGTTTGGGCACAAGATAGCCGGGTAATGTCTCGCGTAGCCTGGTCATGAGCTCGCGTGCGCGTTTATCACTGACCTCAAAATGCGCGGTACCCCTTGCCCGGTCCAGCAGGTGCAGGTAATAGGGCAGGGTCCCGCATTCAAATAAACGTTCGCTCAGAGCCGCAAGAGTCGGTGCGTCGTCGTTGATGCCCCTGAGTAATACCGATTGATTGAGCAGCAGGACGCCGCTGTTCCTCAGGCGGGTCAAGCCGTTCTCAACCTCGACATCAAGTTCCTGAGCGTGATTGGCGTGGATCACCAGCACACTGTCTAGCCGTGACTGGCTCAGCATTGCCGTCAGTTCGGGGGTTATCCGGTTCGGCAGAACGACCGGCAACCGGCTATGCAGCCGCAGCCGCTTGAGGTGGGGAATGGTTGCCAGACCGGCGATCAGCTGACCCAGCCGGTCATCGCCGAGTACCAGCGGATCGCCACCGCTAAGGATAATTTCGTGCAGGGAGGTGTCGGCTGCAATCGCCGCCAGTACTTCGGATTCACGGCTGCGGGCCAGCAGCTGGGTGTCGTAGGGAAACTCCCTGCGGAAGCAGTAGCGGCAGTGGATGGCACAGGCCCCCGTGGTTATCAGCAGGGCACGGCCTGTGTATTTGTGCAGCAGGCCGGGGGTACTGATGGATGCCAGATCGCCTACCGGATCGGCGCCGTACCCTGGATATTCGAGCTGTTCATCGCCAACCGGCAGCACCTGACGAAGCAGCGGATCGCTGGCATTGCCCTGTTGTATCTGCCGGGCGTAGTGCCGCGTTACCCGGAACGGGAACAGCCTTGCGGCATCCAGCCCTTCACGATAGGCGTCAGGATTGAGCCCGAGGAAGCCAAGAAGTGCCAGCGGGTCGGTAAACGATTCGGCCATTTCGGCCTGCCAGGTGGGGAGCATTGAAGTGAGTGATTCATAAGCAAGCAACAACTCATTATAATGCGCGACTCAATTTGAGCTAATCACAGGGTAAGAGGCACGAATGGCGACAGTCAGCACCAGCGATTTTAAGGGCGGTTTGAAAGTGATGATGGACGGTGATCCCTACAACATCCTTGAAAACGAGTTCGTCAAGCCTGGCAAGGGGCAGGCGTTCAACCGGGTCAAACTGCGTAATCTCAAGACTGGCCGCGTCATCGAGCGTACCTTCAAGTCAGGCGATACCATGGAAACCGCCGATGTGGTTGATACCGATATGCAGTATCTCTACAACGATGGCGAAATGTGGCACTTCATGGTCATTGAAACGTTCGAGCAATATGCCGCCGATGCTGCCGCTGTTGCTGATGCCCGGAAGTGGCTGAAGGAGCAGGACACCTGCCAGGTCACCCTTTACAACAACTCGCCGATAGGTGTGGCGCCCCCCAACTTCGTCGAACTCAAGATCGTTGAAACCGATCCCGGCGTCCGTGGCGATACCTCAGGCGGTGGCGGCAAGCCGGCAACCCTTGAAACCGGCGCGGTAGTGCGGGTGCCGCTGTTCATCCAGACCGACGAGATCATCAAGGTCGATACACGCAACGGCGAGTACGTTTCGCGGGTCAAGTAAATCTGCTGTAGCCGATCCCCTCTTCCTCGCCTGTGGGGCGGGGTTGGGGGGATGGCAGCCGGATTTTAATATGTCACATGAAATGGTCTGGCAGCCTGCCTGTAGTAATGAGTTGCTACTCAGACGTGCCAGGATGAACGCGGTGATCAGGCAGTTTTTCGGCGCGCGCGCTGTGTTGGAAGTCGAGACGCCATCGCTCTCGAGGGCCGTCGGCACCGATCCCGCACTGTCGCCCTTTGTCACTAGCTTTAGTTGGCCGGGACAAACTGTCGGATGCGACTTGTACCTGCAGACCTCCCCCGAATTTGCCATGAAGCGACTGTTGGCTGCAGGCAGCGGCGACATTTTCCAGATTTGCAAGGCATTTCGTAACGAGGAATCAGGGCGGCACCATAATCCTGAATTTAGCCTGCTGGAATGGTATCGAATCGGCTTTTCGCTATTTGACCTGATAGCAGAAATCGAAGCGCTGGTCGCCGAATTGTTCGGGCAAACGCTTATGGCGCCCGAACGGTATGCTTATTGCGACATCTTCAGTCGCTATATCGAGTTGGATCCACTCACCGCCAGTATCGACGAGTTTGACGCCCGTGCCCGGGTGCTGGGGCTTGTCGAAGCCGCTGCACTCTGCGGCGATGATCGAACGGTCTGGCTGGATGTCCTGTTTAGCCATTTTGTCCAGCCGCATCTGGGCTGCAACCGGCTCACAGCAATCTATCACTACCCCGCCTTCATGCCTTCACTCGCCAGGGTCTGTGCCCATGACGGCCGACTGGTTGAGCGAGTGGAGGTTTTCATGGCGGGGATGGAACTGGGTAACGGCTTTCATGAATTGGCTGATGCCGTCGAGCAGTCTGCGCGGTTCAATGCCGATTGTGATCGCCGCAAGGCATTGAACCTGCCTGTGTACCCCCAGGATGATCGCCTCCTCTCAGCCTTGCAGAACGGCTTGCCAGATTGCTCCGGGATAGCCATCGGTCTGGATCGTTTGCTGATGGTATGGTGCCAGGCAGAGTCGATTAATAGTGTGCTTGCTTTTCCCCTGGCTCGGTGTTGAAACAAAAAGTTAAAAGGATTCGATTACATGCTAGACATCAATGCTGTCTGGGCCATCATCGTAATCTGGGTAGGTCGTATCGACCTGATGGTCATCAGCTTCAAGCACGTCGTCCGGTTGGTGGTCGTGCATGGCATCGGCGGAGTTTTGATGGTTGGTGTGGAAAAAATCATGGTTTTGATCATGGTTCATATGCTGCTCACTGAGCAGATTGCTGATGCCATGAAATAAAAAGGCACCTGCGGCAACACCTGCAGCGGTTTGCGCCATGCTGCCGAGAAAATTGCCGGTGTTGCCCATAAACTGGCCGGGACCAGGATAGGGGATTGCTGATGGAGCGGCTTGGGCCCCGAAGCTTTGTGGCATGGTCGGCGCTGTTGCCCACGGATCATTGCCCAGAAACCGTGATTGGGCGTTTGGTGTCTGTCTTGCCTGTGCCAGTTGTTGCTGAAGTTCTTCGATTCTTTTTTGTGCCGATGCCAAGGCAATATTCTGTAGCAGAGCTTTCTGAATCGTGAGATACAGCGCATCGGGTTGATTGCTCGCGGTTTTTGCAATCAGGCCTGCTGCATCGGGGTCTTTGTCGACGTTACCGATTTTTTCCAGTTGGGTGAGGAATTCTTGCAATAGCTTCAACTCTTCATGCGTCATGGGGATGCCCTGGGTGGTTGAGGGTTTAAGTGCGAGGCGATGTGGCAGGCAGGCTTGCCCTGCCGATCCTTGACAGGATGTTGGGGTAAGTTACCGGTAAATCAACAGGGGCAAGGGTGTGAGTGATGTGCGGAAGTCCTGCGCTGAGTCTGAACGTCTGTTTACAACACGCCAGAGCTGGGTTGTAAAGTCTGAAATCCATTATTGAATAGGTAATACTGTAGTGTGTTATGGTCTGGTTTTTTTAGAGTGGTAACTTAATAAGTCGCAACGGAGGTTGATAATGAGCATGAAGGCTGGTTTTTTAAGGGTGGCTGTAAGGTTAATGCCTGCCCCTGTCATGATCTTTGGGGCAAATATAATTTTGAGAGGTATCGCAAAACTATATGAGTTGAGCGTGGATCTCGATATGCGGAGGGTTTATGTAAAGCTCAGGCTTGATGGCGAATCCGATTTTGTAGAAGTGCTGGTTGAAGATTTCCACATTATTAGTCAGGCGGGCACCTATCAGTTCACACTATGCAGTGCCAGGAGCAATAAATCCTGGATGGCCAATATCCTGGCCAAGATGGTAGGTAAGTCAATTGACCTGCCGGTCATTCCAAAATATGCAGGTTATATGGCTACGGTTGCAGAGTTACTGGCACCTGTTAAATAGTCCTTCCATCTCGACGGAATAGGTGTTTTGTCACATCGCACCCACTCTCAGTCTGAGGCTTGTCAGCGTGGTTGGACCATGGATTAGGTCCATTCATCTAACGGGGTTGATTCGCGGTGAGGTGCAACACAATCATCAGGCATGTGAACTGCCTTAAGTTGCCGCTGTTTGCAGTATCTTCGTAATGGAACTTCAAAATTATAAGTGATTGTATGCTGGAATAGCTTTTTAATACCCCGGTCAAAGTTACTACTCAGTTGGTGGTCCGTGCTACAGCATTCAAAACCCGTTGCTTCGCAAAACTATAGTAGCCTGGTGATGAAACCAGGCTACTGCTACTGAAATGGCCCAACCCGGACAACTGACTACAGGGCGCAAAGAAAAGCAAAGTGGCCACCGCGAGGTGCCTGTACTGCGAGCGATAGGCGGTCCGAATTCAGCGCCGCACTCATAACGTTTGCGTGCTTTTGCGCTGGGTTACGATTGAAAGTTACAGAGGAGGCACGTGGCATCTTTTTGATGGTCGTCGAGGTCATCAATGCTGACCGAGATGAGTCAATACGTCGTGCGTAACGATGAGGTTACGCGGTTGACTCCAACTCCAGATGGTTTAGAAACGGCAGTGTGACTCGGCTGCATCAAAGCCCAGGGTGTCGAGTTCATTCTGGGGATGCAGGTAGCCTTCGATCGGGGCTGTGGCGACCAGAGATCGGTCACTGGCCAGCAGAATCGGTTGCCGCAGTTGATGGTCCCATGGGCGAAATGTTAAGGGCACTCCCTTGAAGCCGGCGAGCGAAAAGTCTCTTCCTAGCAGATACGCTTTTACATGATCGAAGTCCGCGCTGTGGCTGCGGGTTGCTGCCTCGCCAATTGCCCGAACGGCCAGCCATGCGCCATAGTCCGTTTCAGTCATCCAGCGCGTCGTTTGCTCGCGAAAGCGGTTTTGTAACTGCAGAGCACCCCAGGCTTCAAGCGTATGGTGCCAACTAGTAGGTATCAGGCCGGCTGTACCGGCAACGGGCCTGGCTTCCCAAGTCCGATAGGCCAGTAAATCGCCAAACAGGCCGCTTTCATCCGCGACCACCACGACGTCATAGTCGTCTCCCTGGGTGAAGACCGGAACCTCTGATTCAGGCGTACGGCGTTCGTCAAAATGATGTTCCCAAAGCTTGTCGGCGACAATTTTGCTGCCAAATTTGCTGGCCGAGCGCCGCAGGGCCTCAGCATAAAGCGCGTCGGCCAGGTCCGGCCCGCGAACCAGCAGCCACTTCTTCCAGCGTTTTTTGGCCAAATACTGAGCCAGGGCATCCGCTCGCATGGCGCGGCTGGGTAGCATATGCAGTACATTCGCGCGGCAGTCCTCGCCTCTGAGGGCATCATCCCGGCTGGCGATGTCATAAATCAGCACGGATTGAGATTCGGCCAGCATGGTCAGTGAGCGCAGAGCGGATGCCGGCAGATTGACCAGAATGTGACGGTGTCCGTCGGCAATCAGTTGCCGGAATGCCATGCCGATGTCTTGATCGGGTGTTAGTACCCGTTCGGTCAGGATAAAGTTCTGACGGGTAAACCGGCCGGTGGTGTTGTCATCGGTGATGCCAAGGCGTGCACCCTGTACGCCGGCGTCGGTGATGATCGGATCGAAGAAAGGCTGTACCGGTGGCATGGCGGGCTGCTGACCCAGATACCCAATACGCAGGGTTTCGGTGTTATCGGCCGGGCGGCTATTATTTTTAGCGGCCGCTGGCAGGGCGCTGGGTTTGGCGATCACATCGGGGTTGAACAAAGGGGCGAGTAGAAGGCCGATCAGGAGTGGGGTTAATCGCATGCGCATCACTCAGCCCAGATCCCGGTGTCGGATCAGCACGTCATAGTCGTCACACTGAAGGCGGGAGGCCAGCGCTTCGGTCAGATAAACCGAGCGATGCTGCCCCCCGGTACAGCCGATGGCAATGGTCAGGTAGTTGCGATTTTCAGCGGCAAATTTGGGCACCCATCGCTGCATCAAGGCGCTAATGTCGTCCAGGTAGCAGGTGACTTCGGGGATGGCATCCAGAAATGACCGGACTTCCGGATCTCTGCCGGTCTTTGGTCTGAGGGCGGGTTCCCAATGCGGATTCGGCAGACAACGGGCATCGAAGGTGAAGTCGGCATCGAAGGGAATGCCGTGCTTATAGCCAAAAGACAGGCAGTACAGTGACATGCGGTGCTCTCGCTTGGCGCCGATGCGTTGGCGGATCACCTCCCTGAGTTGATGAACATTCAGGTGGGTAGTATCGATCAGCAAATGTGCCCGGCTGACAATGGATTCCAGCAGTGTGCCTTCGAGCATGATGGCTTCAGTCAGGGCGTGGCTGCTGTCGGTCAGCGGGTGCCTGCGGCGTGTTTCACTGAACCGCTTGAGCAGCGTTTCAAGGTCGGCCTTGAGAAAGAGAATCTGACAGTTAATGCCCAGTTGCCGGGCCAGTTCCAGGGTCTTGGGAAAATGTTCGAGGCTTTCGCCTCGGGCGCGGGCATCAATGCTGATGGCAATTTTCTGGAATGTGGGCTGGTTCTCTTCCACAGCCTGTTTGATGAATGGCTCGAACAGGGCGATCGGCAGATTATCAATACAGTAGTAGCCGGAGTCTTCGAGTGTCTCCAGCGCAATGCTCTTGCCTGAGCCTGAAAGGCCGCTGACGATGATCAAATTCATGCGTGAACTCCCCCTGATGCGGGCCTTGAATGGGTGTTGGGCAATTTATACTGCGCCAGCCGAGGCCGGCGCAGTGGCTAATCCCCGACCGGGTACCGGATCCTGAGGGCTCTCTCTAGGGCACCTCGAAAAACCTCAAAATTGTGAAATCGACGCATTATAAATCAGTGCATTAGACTCATTATTTGGGTGAACAGATGGGTTTTTCGAGGTGCCACTCTAGTGGCCGAGGTGTTTTTCCTTGTGCTTGATGATCTGACGATCCAGCTTGTCAACCAGACCGTCAATGGCTGCGTACATATCGGACTGGGTGTCTGCCGCGAACAGGTTAGCACCGTTGATATGAACGGTGGCTTCAGCTTTCTGGACCAGTTTTTCGACCTCCAGGACGACATGAACGTCCATCACCTGATCAAAGTGCCGCGTCAGTCTGGCGAATTTGTCGTTGACGTGGTTCCTCATCGCTTCAGTGACGTCAATCTGATGGCCTGTGATGGTAAGTTGCATGGTATGGATACCCCGTTGTTATGGTTATTAAAAAATCTGTTTTCGCTCGCTGGAGGGCGCTATCGACATGGCCTCCCGGTATTTGGCGATGGTTCTGCGGGCCACATTGATACCCCGGCCTTGCAGTTGTTTGGCGATGGTGTCATCGCTGAGTGGCTTGCGCGGGTCTTCGCTACTGATGATTTCCTTCAGGTAGGCCTTGATGGCAGTGGCTGAACATTCGCCCCCACCCTTGGTGGAGACGTGGCTGGAGAAAAAGTATTTGAATTCGAAGATGCCGTTCGGCGTATGAATGTATTTCTGTGTGGTCACCCGCGAAATGGTCGATTCATGCATGCCTACTTCTTCGGCAATGTCCCGCAGTACCATCGGTTTCATCCCGGTTTCGCCCTCGTTTAGAAAAGCTTGCTGACGCTCAATGATGCTTTTGGCGACCTTCAGGAGCGTTTCGTTGCGACTGTGCAGGCTTTTGATGAACCAGCGAGCCTCCTGCAGATGGTTTCTCATGGTGGTGTTATCCGTGCTGGAATCGGCCCGCTTGACCATGCCGGAATAAAGCGGATTCACCCGTAGTCTGGGCGCAATCTCTGGATTGAGCGCTACGGTCCAGCGCTCTCCCTGACGAACAACATAGACATCGGGTGTGATGTACTGGGCCTCGCTAGAGGCTATTTTGCTGCCCGGCTTGGGTTCCAGTCCGCGGATCAGCCCGACAATCGCTGTCAGCGCCTCATCCTCCAGTTCCATGCTGCGTTTCAGCTTTGCCAGATCTTTCCTGGCCAGCAGGTCAAGGTGCTGGCTGACCAGAGCCAGTGCTTCCTCTTTCCAGCGTGTTCCCTCCGGCAGCTGGCGGAGTTGAATACCGAGACAGTCGGCCAAGTCTGTGGCACCGACGCCCGGGGGATCGAAGTTCTGGATGCGATGCAGCACGGCCCTCACCTCGTCCGCCTCCAATGACTGCATTTGCGATGCAAGTCCCAGGTGGATGTCGTCCAGCGAGATCATCAGATAGCCGTCATCGTCGATGCTGTCGATGATGGTGGTGGCGATGGCATAGTCGCGGTCGCTGAAGTTGGTCAGCTCCATCTGCCAGACCAGTGAGTCATGCAACGTCTGGGCGGCACTGCGCTGAACCATAAAGTCATCGCCATCGCTATCGCCACTCGAACCCCCGCTTGGCCCCAGGGTTGGGAGACTGTCATAGAACTCCTCCCAGGAGGCATCCAACGCCAGCTCCTGAGGGATATCGGCGGAAGCATCCATGTCAGTGAGTTCGCGGTATTCGGGTTCAGGCTGGTTGACTGGAGCTTCACTGAGATTTTCGCCCGGCGACACCGGTAGCGCCGTGCCATCATCGTCGGAAACTTCCAGCATCATGTTGGAATCCAGTGCCTGCTGGATTTCCTGTTGCAAGTCCAGGCTCGACAGTTGCAGCAGTTTGATGGCCTGCTGGAGCTGAGGCGTCATGGCCAGTTGCTGGCCAAGGCGGAGTTGCAGAGATTGTGTCATTGAGTCTTATTCCATTACCGGCCGCAGTAGCCCGCGCTGTCCAAAAGTCTGGGTTCAAGTATAGCCCACCCCATAAAACAGGTTACATCGAGAAGTTTTCGCCGAGGTAGACCTGCCGTACTTCAGCATTCCGCACGATTTCGTCTGCACTGCCTGAGGCTATGACCCGCCCCCCGGCCAGAATGTAGGCGCGGTCGCAGGTGCCGAGCGTTTCCCTCACGTTATGCTCGGTGATGAGTATGCCGATGCCGCGTGCCCTCAGGTGCAGAATGATTTTCTGGATGTCGATAATCGAGATCGGATCGACCCCGGCGAAGGGTTCATCCAGCAGCATGAAGCGGGGTTCGCAGGCCAGGGCCCGGGCAATCTCAACCCGGCGCCGTTCACCGCCCGACAGGCCCATGGCGGGCTGGTTGCGGAGGTGGCCGACACTGAATTCTTCAAGCAACTCCTCAATAATCAGTTCGCGTTGACCGTACGTGAGTTCCTTGCGCAGTTCGAGTACCGCCATCAGATTTTCAGCGACCGTCAGCTTGCGGAAAATTGACGGCTCCTGGGGCAGGTAGCCTATGCCCAATCGGGCCCGTTCGTGCATGGGCATGAAGGTGATGTCACGATCATCCATATGGATTTCGCCCTGATCGGGGCTGACCAGACCAACGATCATGTAGAAACTGGTCGTTTTGCCCGCACCATTAGGGCCAAGCAGGCCAACGATTTCACCCGTCCTGATTTCGACGGAGACCCCGTCCACGACATTGCGCTTGTGATAGCGCTTGATGATGTTGTGAGTGGTCAGGGTGGTCACGATTCATTCCTCACGGGCTGATTTGGGCAGGATCGTGACATGAACCCGACGGCTGCTGGACTTGGTCGAACCCGCCTTGTAGATGGCATTCTTGGTGTCATATTCGATGTGATCGCTTTTGACCGTGTGTTCGCTGAGTTTGGGATCCGGCCCTTCCCAGGTCATGGCGTGGTCATTGAGAATCAGGATGCCTGATTCGGGGAAATAGTCGGCCCGGTTACCGATGCCGTGGTTGTCCGGTTTGCCGCCATCGGGTGTCTGTTTGAGGGTGGCAGGTTTACCGAATACGGTCATCTGGTCGGCCTTGTCAGGTTCCTGATTGATGATCATCTTGTCGCCAGTGATCACCAGACTGCCCTGAGTGGCCCGTACATTGCCGATATAGAGGGTCTGCCCCTTGTTTTCGTCGTATTCGAGCGAGTCGGATTCGACGTACATGGGCTGTTGGGAGTCGGAGGTGAGTGCCCATGCCGGTGGTGTCGCCACGACCGACAATAATCCCATCAAGGCAGACAGACCTCGGCTTTGTATCGTTTTTTTATTAGTTCTGTACGTCATGCCTTCTGCGCGCATTCGCTCGGACAGTGTAGTGAAGATCATCCCCGAAAGTGACCGTGGCACCGGTGCCGGTCATGGTGTCCGGAGGGCTGGTCACGACGATGTCTTCGTCGGTTTCGGCGTATTTACGTTCGGGCTGAACGCGCGCATTGGTGGTCTCAATTCTCATGGTTCTCCCTTGTTCATTGGCCTCGCGCGTAACCAGCACATTGCCATGCAGTAGCACCAGATCCTCATCGCCCGGAACCGTCGCAATTTCACCCTCAATAATCCATGGCGGGCCCTTTTCGACAAACAGTGTCATCACCGGTCGGGTCAGGTCGGAGTGGTTGTCACCCTCGTAATGGACCAGTTCCTCCACGACGAGCAGCTCCTTGGGCTTACCATTGATATCCATGACCATGCGCTCCAGCCCCTTGGAATAATAATCCACCTTGCCGGCCGGTGGCCGCCGGGTGCTCTCCGGTGGCGGCGAGAAATACTCGGCAGCCCACCAGGACCCTCCTGCCAGCGCCACCAGCACAAGGTAGCGGGCAAGCCCGCTGAGTCGGCTCAGGAGTTCAATAATAGCTTTCAAGCACACCCTGCCATGTTTTCTGGGCCTGCATGATCAGGTCACAAACCTCCCGAACTGCGCCGAGGCCACCTGCCACGGCAGTCATCCAGTGGGCGCTGGCATGCAAGCTGAAGTGGGCATCCGCCACCGCAACGGCCAGTCCCGCCCGTCGCATCAGCGGCAAGTCGAGAATATCGTCGCCAACGAATGCCGTTTGCTCCGGTAGGAGATTCAGGCGGTTGAGTAAAATCTGGTAGGGCTCCAGCTTGTTTTCACATCCCTGGAACACATGACTGACCCCCAGGCTGCTCATCCGCAGGGCCACGGCGGGCGAGGAACGTCCTGAGATCACGGCGGTTTCCACGCCGCTGCGTTGCAGCAGTTTGAGACCATGGCCATCACGGGCGTGAAAGCCTTTGAATTCCTGACCATCAGGGGTGAAGTACAGCTTGCCGTCGGTGAGCACACCATCGACGTCCAGAATCAGCAATCTGACCTGCGCTGCCCGGGCCAGAACATCTCCAGAGACTGTCATGAGGGTCATACCACCCCCGCGGCCAGTAGATCGTGCATGTTCAGGGCACCCAGAAGCTGGCCTTCGGCATTGGTGACCAGCAGGGCGTTGATGCGTTTTTCTTCCATAATGCGGACTGTTTCAGCTGCAAGCATGTCCGGGCCTACGGTGGTGCAATCGCGGGTCATCACGCGGTGAATGGGAATGGCGCGAATGTCATGGGTGCTTTCCAGAAGACGCCGGAGGTCACCGTCCGTGAAGATGCCAAGGACCTTGCGGTCGGCGTCAATCACAGCGGTCATGCCGAGTTTGCGAGCGGTAATTTCCAGTACCGCGTCGAGTACTAAAGCACTTTCGCTGACGGCGGGAACCTGGTCGTCGTCATGCATGATGTCTCTGACCCGTATCAGCAGTCGTCGACCCAGGCTACCGCTGGGGTGAGAAAAGGCAAAATCCTCCCGGCTGAAACCCCGTGCTTCAAGCAAAGCAACGGCCAGGGCATCTCCCATGGCCAGCGCTGCCGTGGTGCTGGAAGTGGGTGCGAGGCCCAGAGGGCAGGCCTCCTGCGCCACCCCACAGTCGAGGGCAACATCAGCCTGCCGTGCCAGCGCTGATTCGGTGTTGCCGGTCAGGAGGATCAGGGGAATCCCCACCCGTTTGAGGATAGGCATGATCGTGAGGATTTCGGCCGAGTCGCCAGAGTTTGAAAGCGCCAGCACCACATCGTCCGCCGTTATCATGCCCAGATCACCGTGACCGGCTTCGCCGGGATGGACGAAGAAGGAGGGTGTACCGGTGCTGGCGAGAGTCGCGGCGATTTTGCCGCCAATGTGCCCCGATTTGCCCATGCCGGTAACCACAATGCGACCCTGACAGGCCAGAATGATCTGGCAGGCTGCCGCAAAGCGGTCGTCTATCCGATCGTTCAGCGCGGAAACCGCATCGGCCTCGGTAGCAATCACCCGGCGACCCGACAGGCATAGCGCGGTGGTGTCTAACGTCGGCGTTGAGCGAGGGTTTACGAGGCGTATGGTCATGGCGGGTCTAGCATTAATTGCGCCATATTATGCCACGATTCGGGGTCTGCCGACTCTCGGTGCAACGGTCCAGAACGGCAGCAGGCCAGTGGCGACTCATGTGCGTGTCTCCACGAGTGAATGGCGCAGGCGATGGGTCCGATCAGGGTGCTTGTTCGGGTTTTTTTCTGCCATAGAGCAACATGTCCGGATGGCGGTCCAGCGTATCGGCCAGGGTCCTGATGCCGCGCGCGGCGTCTGAGATATCGTGCAGGGCAGTGTTGAGTGCCGCATCCGGCTCGACCAGGCTTTCGACGGCGTTTAATGTGCCTTTGGCGCTGTTGAAGCTGGTTGTTGCTGCTGACAGGGACTGTTCGGCAGCATTCAGCAGGCCGGGCAGGCGCGCGTTCAGGATTTTTATTAAGGTCTGTGCCTGTCGCGCGGTGCCATCAAGATCGCCGCTGAGGTTGTCTATCTTTGTATCAAGGTGACGGATGAGGTGGCTGAGATCGGCAAGCGTTTGGTTGAGGTTGTTGATAGTGGCGTCGGTCTCGGGCTTGGCCAGCAGATGCTCCACGTGCTGGATGGTCTTCAGCGTCGCCTCTACCGTCTGTTTGATCGGCATGTCCCGGACGTCTGTGGCGAGTTGCTGGAGGGTTTTTTCGATCTCGTCCTTGCTGGACGCGACGGTCGGAATTTCCGGCAGGTCCAGATATTTGCCGCCTACAAAATGTCCCGGCCGATCCGGCAGAAAGTTGATGTCGACATAGAGTTGACTGGTGACCAGGCTCTGCAGCGACAGGCGGGCGCGCAGACCACGATCAATCAGTTCCTGCAGACTCGGATGCTGATGTCTGGAGGAACCGCTACCAAAGGTTTTCATGACTTTGTCCAGGTCAATCTCGGTGACGACCGGCGTCAGTACCCGGTTTTCTTCCATGTCGTACTGCACCAGTACATCACTGACCCGGCCTATGGTCACGCCCTTGAGTTTGACCATTGCACCCACGTTCAGGCCATTGACCGAGCCTTCAAAATAGGCCACGTACTTATGTTCATTGCTCAGGTAGCCGCCACTGAAAACCAGGGTGAGTGTAACCGCCAGCGCCAGGGCACCGATCACAAAGAGGCCTATCAAACGGGTGTCAGCGGGTGTGTTCATAGCGTTCGGTGGCGGTTTGGGCGGCCGTCGGGGGCATCAGGCTCTGCGGGGTGCAACTCCGATACGCCGCGTAGCAGGAAGTTACGGACATTGGCTTGATCGGTATGTTGCAGCAGTTCACGCGGATTGCCACGGGCGATGATGGTTTTGGTGTCGGTGTCGAGAAAAATCGAGTCAGTGCCGATGTCGAGAATGCTGGCGAGGTCGTGGGTGACAATCACTACGGTAGTGCCAAGACTGTCACGCAGGTGCAGGATCAGTTCATCCAGGCGATGGGCGCTGACCGGGTCGAGCCCTGCCGAGGGCTCGTCAAAAAACAGGATTTCCGGGTCCAGCGCCATTGCCCGGGCCAGCGCGGCTCGTTTCTGCATACCGCCACTGATTTCTGCCGGGTAGAAATGCTCGAAACCCGACAGACCTACCAGCGCCAGTTTCAGCGAGCTGATCTCGGCGATGTCCTGTTTGCTGAGGCCGGTGTGAGCACTCAGCGGCAGGGCTATGTTCTCTGCTAGGGTCATGGCACTCCACAACGCGCCGCTCTGGTAGAGAATCCCCATCTGGCGCAGCATCCTGCTACGAGTCTCGTGATCGGCTTGCCAGAGGTTGTCGCCATCAAAATAAACCTGGCCCGCCGCCGGCGGTTTAAGGCCGATCATATGCCGTAGCAGGGTACTCTTGCCGCAGCCGCTGCCGCCCATGACGATGAAAATCTCTCCCCTTGGCACGACAAAATCGAGATCACGCTGAACGATGAAGTCGCCATAAGCCATCGTCAGGCCGCTGACTTTGACATGGTGATCTTGTTTTCCGGCAGCCTTGAGTGGGTTGCTCACGGGGAACTAGCGTTTGAAAACATTGAGCGCAGTCACCAGCAGGGTCATGACAGCGTCGGATACGACGATGTAGACAATTCCGGTCACTACTGCCGAGGTGGTGGCGACGCCCACCGCCGTCGCGCTGCGACTGCATTGCAGGCCGCGCATGCAGCCTGCAAGAGCAACCAGCAGGCCGAAAACAATGCTCTTGCCGATGCCGACTTCGAAATCGATCAGCCGCAGCCGGTTCTGTATCTGGATCAGGAATTCTGAAAAGGAAATGTCGAACAGGCCAGCCGCTACCAGCGCACCACCGAACATGCCCACGATGTCGGCGTAGATGCAGAGCAGGGGCGTGGTCAATACCAGGGCAATGATACGGGGCAGAACCAAAAATGCCATGGGTGAAAAGCCGGAGGTATTAAGGGCGTCAATTTCGTCATTGACCGTCATTGAACCCAGTTCTGCGGCAAATGCGGCCCCGGTCCGGCCCGCCATCAGAATGGCCGTCATCATCGCGCCCATTTCGCGGGCCATGCCGAGTCCGACCAGGTCGGCGATGAAAATTTGCGCGCCGAACAGTTTGAGTTGCACGGCCCCGACAAAGGCGAGAATCATCCCGACTAGCAGGCTGATGAGGCTGATGATGGGTAGCGCATCCGGCCCGCACTTCTGCACTAGCAACCAAAGGTCGCCAGCCCTGAACTGGGCTCGTCCGCTCATCAGGCGCAGTAATGCCATGCAAAAAGAACCTACGAAATCAGCCAGTTGCTGGAAGTCTCGCAGGCCGTTAAGAGTGCTGCGGCCGACACTGTCGAGAAAGCCTCTGCTCTGAAGCGGTCGGGCAAGATCCACCCGTTCTGGCACGGCCAGCGCCAGTCGCAACATGCCCCGCACTCCGGTGGGGAGCGCGTCTTGATCCACCTTGATGCCACTGGCCTGGCAGGTTTGGACGATCTTGAGCAGGAAGTTCAGCAGCAGGCTGTCCCACTGGCCCAG
>JBKCCF010000052.1:0-11353 GCA_046305255.1 Methylococcaceae bacterium | reverse complement strand
GTCGGAACAGTCATAGGCATGCTGCAGATAAAGCAGCCCTGCCACCAACCTCGGGGACAACGCAGGCCGGCCGGTCGTACTCGCAAAATGGGCACCGAAGGCGCTTTCGATCAACTCCCAGTCCATCACATCCGCTAGTTTCACCAAAGGATGCTTGAGGTTGATCATCTCAACCAACGAGTGCCTGAACATATCTCCCGTTTGCGGTCTCGACCTCTTCGGACCCATAAAAACCCCGACAGAATTTGCAAGAAAACAGGAGGGTATTATCTCATTTCTGGCAATTCCAGAGCTGAAAAGAGGGTCTTCTTCTACGATAAATCAATGGGCTACGAGTTGTTCAGTGCGGACTAAAATAGGGGCGAATATAGCGGTCAAGTAGCCACCAAGGCCAGAAGACCATCGACGTCATTATGGCCGGCCATAGTGCGACAACGTAACGTTGTATACCGATACCTACCAGCGGGCACCTCAAAAAAACCACATTTTCACCCAAATCATGAGTCTAACGCACTGATTTAAAATGCGTCGATTTCACAATTTGAGGTTGATCAAGGTGCCCAATACGAGGTCACTTGCATCTTACCAGATTGCTTGATTTCAAGGTGGGCGATATTCGTATGGGTGTAGGCGTCTAAAACGAAATTGTTTCATTAAAGCATGTGCGCATGACGAATATGAGGGATTTTTAACGCGGAGTCAGGGCTAATCCATTGCATGGATGAAGCTAATATATCCGTATTGCCGAATATTCTAAGAGGTTGTCTTGAGTGGTGTCAATGCTTGCGGGGGTGAGGTTTAAAGTGCTCTCGTTTTTGTTTTAATTGATATTTAAGGGTCGGTATCTAAGTGCTAGAACATAAATTAATGTCAGCGCCATATTCCAGGTCATGATACGCACCATGAAATATGAGTGTAAGGCTGTATGGTTGGAGAAGACTGAGTACCATGCTATTGGGATTATCCCTGCTAGGCAAAGGCTGACTGCCTCATCACGGCGAATTGGCAAGGGCTTCTCGCCCATGATGGTGCTGTATGCAATCAAGAACATGAAAGCTGTAGATGTGAATATTATTAAGAAGCCCACAATATGAGACCCAAGCCCCAATATAAAAGAGGAATATATAACCATGCTTGCGCCCAATGCTATTCTGGCCAAAGTATTTGTGTCAAACAGCTGAGGATCAAGTCCGATGCTCTTGATGGTTTTTATCACGCTATCTGGAAGGTGGCTGGTCACGTCACCGGTGAGCCGATTGCCTAGTGCATTCCAGAAATCCCCGAGACCCTCATGGCCCCAAACAAGGTAAGCAGCAAGGAGTTTCATGCCGAAACAAATGGCGACTGCACATAAGAGGCTGGAAGAGCCAGTGAGGACTCTATGTATTAACATCTCTTTGTTTTGAGTGTTCCCAAGGGTTACCATTGTTACGAGCACGGCAAGCCCCAATGGTAGTCCTCCAGTCATAAATTCAAATATGGATAAAAGCGAACCATATGCCGATGTAATAAGAATAAATCTAGTCTGGTCTAATTTGCCTAGTGGTGCGGTGAGGCTGAGTAGTATGAACGCTGTTATCACTATGTCCGTAGGGGCAAAGGAGAAAGAGTGGTCAAATACTGGGCTGGCATAAAATAAGCCGATCACTATGCTGATGCCAGTGAAACATGAGTTTCTGAACTTGTTCTCTCTCGCAAAGAGCAAGCTTGAGGCTGACAGCAGGAATATTATTGTAGTTAATGACAGGTGAATTGTATATAGTGATTGACTTGCTGTGCTTAATGACGTAATGCTCAGAAGCAGGGCGGCTACTGTTGTGTCTCCGTGAATGTACCTGTGATAATGTTTAGCCTCGGCAGGACTAGACTCACTGCCCAATTGGATTGCTGTCATCGTTTGTGAGAGAGTCGTGCATGGTGGGCTTTTTGGGTAGGATTGTTCTGATAGATTGGTCTGATGGTTTTGACGGCTATGGAATCTCGGGGATAGTGCTGCCTTTAACTGGGATTCTCTCGGCATTAATAGCATATCTAGAATTAGGCAGTCGTTACCTTGGAACTGGAATACTTTTTTTTCGGGTGCCAGTGGTAGATGTACCTCCTTAATGAGCGTTCCGCTATCAACGGCATCTTGTACAACTTGTTTGTATCGAGATGGCTCGATGTTGGTTAATGATAGATTAATCAGAAACAGGATCAGCATTAAGGTGATAGGGACTAATGCGTACTGGATGGCTGTTTTTACAATTTCAGGTTTTGTCATAATCCACGCCTTATGCTGAGCCATCGGATGGCCAAGGAGTAATCGGCTAATGCTACTAATTGGTTAGTTAAATACCATTTAGTTTTACGTTTGCGTCTATTTGGCGCATCCTAGTGAATAGCGGATTAATTCGATCTCAGAGTAGCGCTAGAACACGGAGTCAATGGGTTAGACCGTGATCTAGACTGATAAATAGATTAAATCCGCGTTTCCCTAGGTCTCAATTTTTTAGTTTCGTCTTCAGTAGATCATTCAACTGAGCCGGGTTCGCCTTGCCCCCCGTGGCTTTCATGGCCTGACCGACAAAGAAGCCGAACAGTTTGTCCTTGCCGCTGCGGTAGCCGGCGACCTGGTCGGGGTTGGCGGCGATGATCTGGTCGATGATGGTTTCTATGGCGCCGGTGTCAGTGATCTGTTTGAGTCCCTGTTGCTCAATGACGGCGTCGGCATCGTCGGTGCTGTTCCAGAGAGCTTCGAACACCTGTTTGGCGATCTTGCCGGAGATGGTGTCGTCAGCGATGCGCTGAATCAGCCCTGCGAGCCGGTCTGGCTGTACCGGGCTTTGTTCGATATCAAGGCCGGCCTTGTTAAGGGCGGCAGACAGGTCACCCATCACCCAGTTGGCACAGAGTTTGGGGTCGCAGGCCGATCCGTTAACTACGGCTTCGAAGTAATCCGCAAGGTCACGCGTCGCGGTGAGGACACCGGCGTCATAGCCGTTCAGGCCATACTCTGACTTGAAGCGGTCGCGTTTCTGGTCGGGCAGTTCCGGCAGGACGGTGCGGATCGCCGCGATGAAGTCGGGTGTTATTTCCAGTGGCAGCAGGTCAGGATCGGGGAAGTAACGGTAGTCGTTCGCCTCCTCCTTGCTACGCATGGATCGGGTCTCGTCCTTGTTGGCATCATAGAGGCGGGTTTCCTGAATGACGTTACCGCCATTTTCCAGGATCTCGATCTGGCGTTCGACCTCGAAATTGATGGCCTTTTCGACAAAGCGGAAGGAATTGAGGTTCTTGATCTCGGCACGGGTGCCAAATTTTTCCTGACCCCTGGGGCGAACAGATACATTCGCATCACAGCGGAACGAGCCCTCCTGCATGTTGCCATCGCAGATTTCCAGGTAACGAACCAGCGAGTGAATTTTCTTCATGTACGCCACGGCCTCCCTGGCGGAGCGCATGTCAGGCTCGGACACGATCTCGAGTAACGGGGTGCCGGCCCGGTTGAGGTCAATGCCGGTGTAGCCGTGGAAATCCTCATGCAGGGATTTGCCGGCGTCTTCTTCCAGGTGGGCGCGAGTCACGCCGATGACTTTTTCCTCACCATCCAGTTCAATGGTCAGGCTGCCGGTGCTAACGACTGGCAGGTCATATTGGCTGATCTGGTAGCCTTTGGGCAGGTCAGGGTAGAAGTAATTCTTGCGGGCAAACACCGAGCGCGGTGTGATGCGGGCGCCTATCGCGAGGCCGAATTTGACGGCCATACTGACTGCTTCCTGATTCAGAACCGGCAATACACCCGGTAGACCGAGGTCCACCGCGCAGGCCTGGGTGTTGGGCTCGGCGCCGTAGGCGGTGGCGGCACCGGAGAAAATTTTCGATGTGGTGGCTAGCTGGGCGTGGATTTCAAGCCCGATCACTGTTTCCCATTGCATGGTCATCAACCTTCTAACGTAAGTAGGAGTAGGGTTCTAAAATTGTTCGCCCGGGCCTGCGGGCGTCAGGCTGTCACAGCGCGGACGACCGTCCAGAGCGCCCACCTCAAGTCGCCAGCGCGACCCTTCCGGCAGTTCGCGCCAACGCGCCTGGGGCAGCGCGCAACGGAATTCCTTCCGTTTGCCTGCCTGCAGTAGCAGTTCATAGCGGCCGGAACGTTGGCCTTCCCGCTCACAGCCCAGGCAGGCACGGTTACTGATGATGCCGGTGTCTGGCCAGCGGGGCGCGATCGTGAAGCCCTCGGCCGTCACGGTCCGGCTCGGCCGCCACCGGTCGATGCGGTAATCGCAACGCAGGTCATACACCGGCTCGCTCCAGTAGCGCGGCTGGCATTCGGTTTTTTCCTGATAGCTGCCATCACCCCGGTCTACCCTGTGGATATGACAGTCCTGGCTATCGGCAACGCGGTGGTAACGCCGGATCTCGGAGCGACTTATCACGCCATAGGCTCCCGGCGGCAGTTGATTGCACCACATGGACGCCTGTACCGGGCCAAAACGCTCAATACTGATCTCCTGTCGCCAGTAGTGGCCGGTGAGGGTCACGATGTTGTGGCGAGTCCAGAAAAGCGAACCCATCAGCACGATGACCAGGGCCAGACCCATGCGCCCGGCCCGGCGCCAGCGACCGGGTCGGCGCACCGGTTTTTGCAGCATGTGTGTCAGATCGCGCCGGGCCGCTTCCTGCTGGCGGTGCAGGGAGAGGCTTTCGGCAAACGTCTCCTCGGTGCTACGCACCTGATCCGCAACCCGAGGTGCGGCAATCGCATCACTTAGTGACGCTCCGCAGTAGCCGCAAAACTCCGCACGGGCGCCATTCGGCGACTGACAGGCTTTACACAGTTTGTCTGCGCCTTCGTATTCGTAACCGGTGACCTCAATCTTCTCGTGCTCTGCCGGGAAGTAGCGAGTCTCCGGATCCTGCGTTGCGCCGCAGTGTGGGCAGTAGCGCTGGTTGCGGGCCAGCAGTTTGCGGGTGCCGCAATAGCGGCAATCCCACAGCATTTCAAACACGCGACCCGACGCCATGGCGCTGCGCTAATAACCCGTAAGGCTGGCGTGCAGGAACCTGTCTGCCCGCAACGTTACAACGCAGGGGATCGTGTATGCCAGTCGCTGACTTGCTGGTAACAGTGGGCGACATTAAGCAGTTGTGCTTCGGCAAAATAATTGCCGATGATTTGCATGCCCACCGGCATACCGCCGGAGAATCCTACCGGTACCGACATGCCTGGCAGACCCGCCAGATTGACGGCAATGGTGTAAATATCCGAGAGATACATCGCGATGGGGTCGGCACTTTTTTCGCCAAAACGGAAGGCAACCGAGGGCGCAGTCGGCCCCATGATGACATCGACTTCGGCAAAGGCCCGCTTGAAATCATCGCTGATCAGGCGGCGTATTTGCTGTGCCTTGAGGTAGTAGGCGTCATAGTAGCCCGCCGATAGTGCGTAGGTACCGATCAGGATGCGGCGCTGGACTTCGGCACCGAAACCCTCGCCGCGGGAGCGGGTGTAGAGATCATTCAGATCTTTCGGATCAGCGCAGCGATGGCCGTAGCGGACCCCGTCGAGGCGCGCCAGATTGGACGAACATTCAGCCGGGGCGACAACATAGTAGGCCGGAGCCGACAGGTGCATATTGGGCAGTGAGATTTCCTTCACCGTTGCACCCAGTTTTTGATACTCAGCCACGGCATCCTGAATCAGACGCGCGATGTCGGCGTCCAGTCCGTCACCAAAGAACTCACGGGGCAGGCCTATCCGCAGACCTTTGAGGCTGTTGTTGAGGGGCGCGGAGTAATCCGGCACCGGTCGATCCAGACAGGTGGAGTCGCGCGGATCGAAACCGGCCATGGCCTGCAGCATCAGCGCGCAATCCTCGGCGGTGCGGGCCATGGGGCCGGCCTGATCAAGACTGGAAGCAAAGGCGATCATCCCCCAGCGGGAGACCAGCCCGTAGGTCGGCTTGAGTCCGGTAATGCCGCAGAAGGATGCAGGTTGGCGGATGGAGCCGCCGGTATCGGTGCCGGTGGCGCCCGGCACAAGCCGCGCCGCAACGGCGGCGGCCGAGCCACCGGAGGATCCGCCGGGTACCGCCTGTTGGTCCCAGGGATTGCGAACCGGACCGTAGTAGCTGGTTTCATTGGACGACCCCATCGCGAACTCGTCCATGTTCAGTTTGCCCAGCATCACGGTACCGGCCTGCTTGATGCGTTCAACCACGGTAGCGTCGTAGGGAGAGATGAAGTTGTCGAGCATTTTCGAGCCACAACTGGAGCGCACACCCTCCGTGCAGAAAATGTCTTTCTGTGCAATCGGCACACCGGTCAGCGGGCCGGCATAGCCTTGCGCGATGCGGTCATCGGCCGCTTTGGCGGCTGCCAGGGCGGCTTCTTCGGTCACGGTGATGAAGCTGTTGAGCGTGGTGTCGTGCTGTTGTATGCGGGCGAGAAACGCCTGCGTCAGTTCCAGGCTGCTGTAATCCTTCTGTTTGAGGCCGAGCACCAGTTCGGCTATGGTTTTTTCATGCATTGATGTGTTTCCGGAATCCTGCGTCTTCCCCAGTCGCAAGCTGGCAGCAAGCGCCTTGTGGGGACCAGTTGGCGGGGCAGGCGGCTGGCAGCCGCCCGATCATTCTATGACCTTGGGCACCAGATACAGCCCGGCCTCGACAGCCGGGGCAATGCTCTGGAACAGGGCGCGCTGGTCGGCTTCGCTCACGACATCGGGTCGAAGGCGCTGTACCTGATCCAATGGGTGCGCCATGGGTGCGACATCAGTGGTATCGACTGTACCCATCTGCTCAATGAAATCGAGTATGCCAGACAGGTCGCGAGCGTAGGAGCCGACCTTATCGGGATCAATAGCAAGCCGGGCGAGCCAGGCAATTTTGTTGACATCTTCGGTGGTCAGGGACATGGTGGTTCTCGGGGGCGATCATGGGCTTCTGTTGGCACCATTATTGGGAAAGCGTCACGGGCAGTCAAAGACAATTCATCGGCAGGGCTGAGAGGGGCGGCCCTCAGGGCGTGAACCCCGCTGTTGTCGATGCCGGGTGTAGCGTGAGTTTGGCGCGATGAAATAATCAGTATTCTTGCCCTGGCTTGCTTGCTCTTGCTAAATTACCCGCCTTTATTTAACGGCCAGAAAATCATGTTGTTCAAACGACTCCGGGGCTTCTACTCTAACGATTTGTCCATCGACCTCGGTACGGCCAATACGCTTATTTTCATCCGGGGGCAGGGTATCGTCCTCAACGAACCCTCCGTTGTAGCCATCCGTGAGGATCGCGCCCGCGGCCACAAAACGGTGGCCGCCGTCGGTGCGGCAGCCAAGTCGATGCTGGGGCGAACCCCTGGCAACATCACCGCCATCCGCCCGCTGAAAGACGGCGTCATCGCCGATTTCACGGTTACCGAAAAGATGCTCCAGTACTTCATCCACAAGGTGCATCGTAACAAGCTGTTTCGGCCGAGTCCCCGGGTGAT
This sequence comes from Methylococcaceae bacterium, assembly GCA_046305255.1. Lineage (GTDB taxonomy): Bacteria > Pseudomonadota > Gammaproteobacteria > Methylococcales > Methylococcaceae > UBA6136. The sequence goes on along the minus strand of JBKCCF010000052.1, from coordinate 3,886 downwards.
GATCTGCGTTCCCTGTGGTTCGACCCAGGTGGAGCGTCGCGCCATCAAGGAATCTGCACTCGGGGCCGGCGCCCGCGAGGTGTATCTCATCGAAGAGCCGATGGCAGCGGCCGTGGGTGCCGGTTTGCCGGTCGATGAGGCGCGCGGTTCCATGGTGCTGGATATCGGTGGCGGCACCTCCGAAGTGGGCGTGATTTCCCTGAACGGCGTGGTGTATTCGGCCTCTGTGCGGGTGGGGGGCGATCGTCTCGACGACGCCATCATCAATTACGTTCGGCGCAACTACGGCACACTGATCGGCGAGGCCACAGCCGAGCGCATCAAGATGGAAGTCGGTACTGCCTATCCTGGCAGTGAAGTACTGGAGATTGAGGTGCGGGGACGTAACCTGGCGGAGGGAGTACCCCGCAGTTTCGTTCTCAATAACAACGAAATACATGAAGCCATTCAGGAGCCGCTGCAGGCTATTGTCGGTGCAGTCAAGGTCGCGCTTGAGAATACGCCGCCGGAGCTGGGTGCCGATGTGGCCGAACGAGGGATCTACATCACCGGTGGCGGAGCCCTGCTGAAGGATATTGACCGGTTGATCGCCGAGGAAACCGGCTTGCCAGTACACATTGCCGAGGATCCCATGACCTGTGTAGCCCGAGGAGGTGGCAAAATCCTCGAACTGCTCGACAGTGATAGCCCGGTGGGCTTCAATCTGGAGTAGTCAGGCAACAGCGGGCACTATAACGTTGCGGCGCATCAGGAGTGGGAGCTAGCCATCAAGCCGTTATTTTCGCGGGGTTCTTCCCAAAACGTCCGGCTTTTCGCCTGTGTTGTGGCGTCACTGGTGTTGCTGGCTCTTGAGCAGCACAGTCCGTTGACCCGTATGCGAACGCTTCTGTCCCCTGTGTCCTATCCCCTCCAGAAGCTGGTCAGTGGTTCCGCACGTCTGCTGAATGAGACCGTTGAGGCTCTCAGCACCCAGTCGTCCCTGCTTGCGGAAAATCAGCGGCTACGCAGCGAGTCGCTGTTGTTGAAAGGCCGGCAGGCGCGCTTCGACAGTCTGGAGCAGGAGAATACTCGATTGCGCGGCCTGCTTGATACATCCTTCAAGGTAGGCGATCAGGTGCTGATCGCAGAACCGCTCTCCATCAATCTGGATCCCTTTGAAAATCTGATTGCAATCAATAAGGGCAGTCGCTTCGGCGTGTTCGAGGGACAGGCGGTGCTGGACGCGAGCGGGATTGTTGGCAGGGTGCTGCATGTGACACCCTACACTGCGGATGTCGTCATGATTACAGATACCAGTCATGCCATACCGGTCCAGGTCAATCGCAATGGTCTGAGAACCATTGCGATCGGCACTGGCAGGGTCGATCGGCTGGATTTGCCTTATCTGCCGGCAAATTCGGATGTAAAGGAAGGCGATCTGTTGGTGACCTCGGGCCTTGGGGGCGGCTTTCCGCTCGGTTACCCGGTGGCCCGGATTGCGTCGATCAAGGCGGGCACTGATCGGGTTGGGGTGATCGGCGCCGTGCCGGTCGCATCACTGGACCGCAGTCATGAATTGTTGCTGGTCTGGAGTAACAACACTCCATTACCCCGCATTCCCGGCACCACGCCGCACGCTTCAATTCCGGCGGATCCTCATGTCGCAAAATAGGCACTACCCTTATGGTGCGGTCATGGTCAGTCTGATTCTGGTGATGGCACTACGGATACTGCCCCTGCCACTACCGTGGTCGGCCGTGAATCCCGACTGGATCGCCCTGGCCCTGTTTTTCTGGGCGCTGACGACGCACGGGACGGTCGGCGTGGGCTCCGCCTGGCTGGTTGGGTTGATCACCGACATGCTGACCGGGCGCCTGCTGGGTCAGTATGCCCTTGCCTACGCGGTGGCCACCTACCTGGCGATACGTTGGGGGAGGCAGATTATGCTCCAGACCAGGGTTCAGCAAGCCCTGTCGATTGTGGGCCTCTTGCTGACTACCCAGTTGCTGGTGCTCTGGACGCAGCGGGTTGAGCCCGATGATCAGATGCGTGAGCTCTATTGGCTGGCCTCCCTGTTTGGTGCGCTATTCTGGCCGTTGTTGAGCCTGCTGATGAGGAAACTGGGCCGTCTCAGCGATGTCGGCCCTGCTTGATCCGGATTGCGATGATTACCCCAGTCTGCGTGGCCTTGATGTCAGATGACTCCGGTCAGCCTGGAGAGCGGGCGCGATGATGGATCGGATTTTCAGTTCCCGTGATGCCTTTCGGGAAAACAGCGTATTCCTCAACAGGGTGGTCGCGAGCATCGCCTTTATGCTGTTTGCTACGCTGGCGCTGGTCGCACGGTTGGTCTATCTGCAGGTGTCCAGTCACGAACTGTATTCCAGCCTCGCCCGCGGCAATCAGGTCAGAATTTCTCCGATAACCCCGCCACGGGGCATGATTTTCGATCGAAATGGCGAGCCGCTGGCCGACAATGTGGCGACCTACAGTCTTGAGGTAACCCCCGAACAAGCCGGCGACATGGCGCGAACTCTGGCCGAGTTGAGCCAGCTGCTCGGGCTCACTGATGAGGAGATCAGCCGGTTCAAATCGCAGCAGGCAGTCCATAAAAGTTTTGAACCCCTCCCGCTCAGGCTGAGCCTTTCGGAGGAAGACATCGCCCGGGTTGCCTTGCGCCTGCCCTGGCTCTCCGGTGTCGAGATTCGTAAACGGCTGGTGCGGAGCTACCCCTATGGCTCATTGACGGCCCATGTAGTCGGTTATGTCGCGCGCATCAACGAGGCCGAACTCAAGACGCTGGGTACCGCCGAGTATCAGGGTACCCTTTTCTCGGGAAAAAGCGGGCTCGAAAAAAGCTACGAAGCCGTTCTGCATGGTCGGGCCGGTTACGACGAATACGAAACCAACGTCAAGGGCCGCATTCTCAAACGGTTGGGGACCAAAGAGGCCCTGCCCGGTGCTGACCTGCATCTGTCGCTGGACATCGGGCTGCAGAAGATTGCCGTTGATGCGCTCGGCGAATACAGCGGTGCCGTGGTGGCTATTGAGCCTGCTTCGGGTCGGGTGCTGGCCCTGGCCAGCACCCCCAGTTACGACCCCAATCCCTTTATTCAGGGCATCGACAAAACCCGCTATGCCGGCCTGCAGGCGGACTCGGAGCGGCCCCTCTATGAGCGGGCCACCAAGGGTGCCTATCCGCCCGGATCGACGGTCAAACCCTTTGTCGCGCTGGCGGGGCTGGACCTGCTGAACCTCTCGCCGGCCCACAAAATCGCTTGCCCCGGTTACTATCGCCTGCCTGATTCCAGCCACAAATACCGCGATTGGCGTCACTCGGGTCATGGTTCTACCGACATGCGGCTGGCTATCGCCCAGTCCTGCGATGTTTATTTCTACCAACTGGCACACCAGTTGGGCATCGAAAAGCTGCATGATTTCATGCAGGAAGGCTTTGGTTTTGGCCAGCCCACCGGAATTGATTTGCCGGGTGAAAAAGCCGGACTATTCCCCTCCGAAGACTGGAAAATGAGGCGCAGGAAGGCGCCCTGGCAGGCGGGGGAAACCGTCATAGCCGGTATCGGTCAGGGTTATGTTCTGGCGACGCCGCTGCAAATGGCGCGCGCTACGGCTATCCTGGCCAACCATGGCATCAATGTCCAGCCTCGTCTGGTGGACAGTCTGAAGGCGCGTTATCCGGTCGAAAATCCCTATCCACGCGACACATCGGCCAACGGCAAGCCAATCAACCCCGAACACTGGCAAACGGTCGTGGATGCCATGCAGGACGTCATTCATGGCCGGCGCGGCACCGCCAAGGGAATAGCCCGCGGTCTGAATTACCATATTGCCGGCAAGACCGGCACGGCACAGGTTTTTACCGTAGGGCAGGGGCAGAACTACAAAA
>JBKCCF010000051.1:0-5042 GCA_046305255.1 Methylococcaceae bacterium | reverse complement strand
TATGAATTCCATACGTATCACCCCAGGTTGCTCCGGCAAAAGTGCCGGATGGTTGCACATCTCCGGGGTGGCAACTTTTCAACGCTGATTTCCCCGGATCCCTGGTAAGTTTTCCATGCTGATTGACAGCGCAAGACCTATGAACTGTTGGCCAAGCGCTACGGCGTAGTCTGGAAACACCGCAGCTATGACGTCGAGGAATGGGGGTCCGGCGACGTTCCCAACCGGTGTATGAGTTCGGCAACCGCCTGCCTTTACGGGGTAACCGAGGCGGCAGTACTGGCTGCAGGTTATGCGCCTGCGATTGGCTTTATTCACACGGGAAAGCCACTGTCTTTTGTCTACGATATTGCAGACCTGTTCAAGTTTGAGACGGTGGTACCTCTGGCTTTTCAGATAGCGGCACAGGAGCCAGGCAATCCAGAGCGCGAGGTCCGTTTGGCGTGTCGTGACTTCTTCCGTAGGAGCAAACTGCTAGACAAAATCATCCCAACCATTGAAGAGGTGCTGGCTGCTGGGGGACTTGAAGCAATTCCCACGCCAGAAGGAACTGTAAAACCGGCTATCCCCAACCCTAAATCAATCGGCGATGCTGGTCATCGTAGTTGAGAATGTTCCCCCTCGACTTCGGGGGCGACTGGCCATATGGCTCGTAGAAATAAGGGCTGGGGTTTATGTCAGCGACGTGTCCCGTCGGGTGCGTGAAATGATCTGGCATCAGGTTTCTCAGGGGTCGGGGGATGGGAACGCTGTTATGGCGTGGTCCACAAATACCGAATCTGGCTTTGATTTCGTCACCCTAGGGGAAAACCGCCGCATACCAGTCGAGTTGGATGGACTGAAGCTGGTCTCGTTTCTTCCGTTACGCCCCCCATCCGATGCGGCAGTATGAACACCCTCCGGTGGAACCACTCCCCTGCTCTTTAACAAAACGTAAGACCATGATTTACCTAATTGTTTTTTTGGCTGTTAAGACTGGTGTTGCTGGTGATCTGCGTAGGGGTTAATTTCTTAATATAAGACAATGAGTTACACTTAGTCCGTTCCCCACGCCCGTGGGGATGAACCGGCTTCAGCAAACTGGATCTAGCTGAAGCAGCTCCGTTCCCCACGCCCGTGGGGATGAACCGATCGGATTTGCCCGCTTGATATGCTGACAAATTCGTTCCCCACGCCCGCGGGGATGAACCACCAGTAGCGAACTTAAACACGTCGATGACAGATTGCCCCGAGGTCAGGTGTTCCGCCGCATACACTGAGGATAGAGCCACGAAGAAAAACGCCAGCAAACTTTAGTGTTGAGTGGCGCCGTATTGGCGCCGCGACCAATACACTGCAGACATGAAAAAGGCCTGCATCTCTGCAAGCCTTTATTCTAATTGGTAGCGGGGACAGGATTTGAACCTATGACCTTCGGGTTATGAGCCCGACGAGCTACCAGACTGCTCCACCCCGCGCTAGAAACGTCACTATAACAAAGATCCTGTAATGTGGCTACTTCTTCTTTAGGATTCAAGTCTCGAGCATCACCCCGAAATCAGTAACGCAGTTAATTTGAAAAAAGCAGCACCATGGAGGTAGGCGGCTGTTTACCACCCTGGATCGGCGTCAATGAGGTATTTTTTGGCCCGAAATTTCCGCAAGGTGGCTTCTGCACCATCCAGATCATTGTGTGCGCGATGAACCCAGTCCTCACCCCAGTAGAAGTTACAGCTGGTCTCGGCTCTTAGCAATCGCCAGTTTGCCTCCTCAAGAACACGCTGTTCCTGGAACCCCAGTTCACGGTCGGAAGCGTCCTGGATAGCCTGATGCACTTCCAGGCTGACCCGACGCAATCGCTCAAGTGATTCTCTCTGAGCCTTGGAACCCGTCCATTGAGTAAAATCCTTACCCTCATGCCAGTCCGTATTCCAGGCACCCGGTTTGACCGTGACTTCACCCCAGACACCCTGTTGGTCAATATAGCTCTGGATAAAGGTCGGCTGAATCGGGCCGTCCTCACGGGCGGCGTCCAGTAGACGACGGTAGAAAGTCCCCCAAAAATTGGCATCATTATTGGTGTTGCGGAACCAGGCACCATTTTCACCATCACTACAGGTGGTCACCAGAGGCTCAAATTCACAGCCACCGGTCCGTTGTGCCACTTCCTTGACGAACCAGACGTAATCCATACCCGAAACCAGGGAACCGGACAGTTCCCGGTCACGGACGATAACGACAATTTCATCCCCCTCATGGCGGGCCAGATGAGGACGATACAGGAGTTCATGCCGACTCATGGGCGTGACAGGTTCGATGTGCTCGCTATCGACGATCACGTAACCGTAACCCGCGCGTTTCAATAGCGGGATGAGCTCCATCGAAAAGCCCAGTTCCGGCGGCCAGAACCCGTTGAAATCGGTGCGCCAGAACAGGTGTTGGGCAATACCCTGCCAGCGCGAGATATGCGCCTCCCGGTCAGCATCGGGAATCAGGGGCAGTACCGGATGATAGTAACCGGTCCCGAGAATTTCGATGATACGCTGATTCTGCAGGTGCCAGAGCAGCGAACCGCAATCCGTGATGCCATACACATTCCGCTGAAAATCTGGACTTGAGAGTGTCTCAAGCAAGGTGCCTGAGATCGACAGATGCACCCTGGCGACATCCTCGTAATCCCAGAGTGACCTTGGAATACGATCATAAGCGTAAAGAATCTCGCGGGCTTCCCAGGGCTTGTCAGTCAGCAGTTGTTCGAGGTTACCGGGCGGTTGGTGAAGATTAAGGACCAAAGCATGATGAATGACGGACATGACAACCCAGCAGATAAATTTCAGGGTGCCTTACATGGGTGCAACAGGACGCCCCATGACCAGCACAAGTGACAATTTCACATTATGCCGACAAGCAGCCTTTTTCGGGATGGCACTGGGTCGATAATAGAGCGCTAGCTCATGAATTCAGTTTTTACTGATCAGCAATTCAGCGGACATGGCAGCAGAAATGGCACCAAAACGCGCGATATTTTAGCCATACGCCCAGCGCATAGCCTTTTGATTAAAGACGCATTATTGATTCGATATCGGCTACATCAACCGGTTTTACCAGATGATAATCAAACCCGGCAGCCCGACTTTTCTCGCGAGCATCCTGCTGACCCCAGCCGGTGAGTGCCGTGATGACGACGCCCTCGTGGGCGTTCATTTGGCGTACTCTGCGGGCCAGCTCGTAGCCGTCCATCCCGGGCATACCGAGATCCAGGAACATGAACTCAGGTTGGTAGCGGCTCAACTGCTCAAGCGCAGACCCCGCGTCATACACAACCACAACCTCGTGGCCCAGCATCTTCAGCATCATGGCAAGGCTATCGGCAGCATCACGGTTGTCATCAACCACCAGCAGGCGGTGGCTTGATGGCGACACGTTGGTGGAGGACGCGGGGGCGGACTCTGCGAGCGGGGTGATGCCGTTCAACAACATCGGCAGGCAAACGATGAATTCGCTGCCGCAGCCCGGCCCCTCACTACGGGCCACCACGGTACCGCCATGCAGTTCGACCAATCCTTTCACCAGTGCCAACCCTACCCCGAGGCCAGTAGGTAGCGGATCCTCCCCCAGTGGCGACTGGGCAAAAAGGTCAAACACCGAAGGAAGTAATTCGGATGCAATGCCCGGCCCGTTATCACGGACGCTGATCACGACCCGTTGATCGGCTTCAGTCGTCGCCGTGAGATCTATGGCTCCGCCCTGCCCTGTAAATTTCACGGCATTGTTAATCAGATTGGCGACAACCTGAGTCAGCCGCACCGGATCAACGTCCAACCAAATAGGCTGTTCCGGCTGTGAGATCGAGAGACGATGGCCGGAAGCGTCAATCTGGGGCTGACACACTTCAATGGCTTGGCTGAGCACCTTGGACAGTATGATGGGCTCACGCCGCAACACGATCTTGCCGCGTTCGATCCGCGAAATTTCCAGCAGATCATCAACCAGACGGACCATATGATCGACCTGCCTGTCCATGATTTCGAACAGGGTTTGTGACGGCACTGCAGTGCCGTCGACCTCAGCCCGCTTGAGGATACCGAGTGCATTGCGTATGGGGGCGAGTGGATTACGCAACTCGTGCGCGAGGATCGCCAGGAATTCGCTTTTCCGCTGGTTTGCCTGCTTTAGCGCAGCCTCCCGCCTATGATGCTCGATCAACTTGCTCGCTTCGTGAGCAATGATGTCAATCAGAAGCAACGTGTCCTCACTCAAGCCAGGTTGTTCGTTCCAGTGCAGGGTAAATACACCTAGCGTGGTACCACTCAGCCCAATTACCGGCACCGAGACAATCGCGACCATTCCCAACTCGCGAATGACCTTGGGAAGGTGAACAGTGCCCTGTGGATACTCAACCGGATCACTCGCGGCCAGAACCCGACGTTGCTGTTGTGCAGTGTGCTCACATAGCGCGCAATCGAGACAGAGGCTACCGATGTGCTGCAACACCGGTTCGGGAATACCGCGCTGGGCAAAGATGTGCAGTTCCTTCTGTTCATCGTAGAGTTGCAGTGTGCTCATTGGCGCCGAAGAAACCGCCATCGCAGTATCCAGTATCGCCTCAAGAAACTGATCCAGCTCATGCAGACCGACCAGACGGCTTGAGAGTTGGTGCAGCACGTTAATCGCATTCACGGTCATCCCCACAATCGCCAGACCAATGTATCCAAGGAGTATAGCGCCAGAGCCGCACGATTCACCCCTGAGTCCATACCTGATAGGTGATGCTACGGATGGTTGATAGTAGAACCGCCCAGCACAATAGGCTCGCCGTTGGACAGGGCGTTAGGGCACCTCGAAAAACCTCCCTACCTTGGGACGCTCCGGTAAAATTAGCGTCTTTTGGGGCCATATGGTGCGGATGAAATGAAGAAGGGCTCAGCGATCAAAAACGACCTATTTGCCTCTCATCAGCGTGAGAGCCAGATTGATCACATGGGTGATCCTCTAGCGGGGATTGAGGCCTGTATCGATTTCAAAGCACTGGCTGCTTCGGTGGATCAGGTGGCTCCGCGTGG
>JBKCCF010000050.1:0-3948 GCA_046305255.1 Methylococcaceae bacterium | reverse complement strand
ATGGCGGGCTGTGAGGCGACATCCGCCACCATCAAGGTCACCTATTCCGGTGTCGTTGAGGGTATGTCCTATCTCAAATACCGGCATGGGCACTGGACTGAGCTGACGGCCGACAATGCGAATCTCCAGTTGGTGGGCAATACGGCCACGTTTGTGATCGAAGACAACGGGCCGTTTGATGCCGACCCGGCCGTGGGCATCATCAGTGATCCGGGTGGTCCGGGTTATGCCAGCCTGCCGCCGATGCCGGGCGTGGTAGAGGCGCCATCGGCGACGGCGGGCGATGCTGAAGCCACCGTCAGCTGGACCGCGCCTCTAAGTGGGGGACCCGCGGTGCGCTATACCGTCACCAGTACGCCGGATGCGAAAACCTGCACGGTGCTGGCGCCCGAGACGCGGTGCAAGGTGACGGGTCTGACCAACGACAGGGCTTACACCTTCAACATCGTTGCTGAGAATGCTGCGGGTAAGGGATCGGTATCGGCAGATACCCGCGCGGTAACACCCCGCTATGCCGGCACCTCCGGACTCTGCGGCACGGCACAGGGTCAGGCGACCTTGATGCCGCCGGTGGCGGGCTTGTGTGAATCGGGGACGGCCAGTGCGGTCACTACGGAAAAAGGTGTTCATCGCTGGATCTGCGCACCGGTCGGCTCTGCCTTGCCCTCCAGCTGTTCAGCGCCGGGCCTGAGCGCCAGGGGTGCGATCGGAACCGTCAGTTTCGAGCTGCAACCCGGTTCGGGCTGTGCCATCAGGAAGACTGCGCTGGGTTCGGTTCCGTTTGGTGTACCCAAGAAGGTGAGTCTGCCCTATGGTCTGGTTGATTTCTCGCTGGCCCAATGCACGGCAGAGTATGCGGATTTACGCATGACCTTCTCCGGTTCGGTTGAAGGGCTGAGTCTTTGGAAGTGGATTCATCAGACTTGGACACGGATCCCGGGCGTGGATGTGTCGGGTCATACCGTACGTTTCAGGGTCAAGGACAACGGCCCTTACGATGCTGATCCGGAGAGAGGTGTGATTGTCGATCCTGCGGCTGTCGGTACCTCATCAGGTAAAAAGGACCAGCCGACGTTGACCGTTAAATCCGGCAAGAGCCGGATCAAGAGCGGTCGTGCAGTGTTGGTCAAGACCCGGGGCGGCAAGGGGAGGGGCAAGGTCAACTATCATGTGAAAGCATCCGGTGGGACCAGCTGTAGAGTGCTCCGAAATGGTGCCCTGACACTCCTTAAGACGTCTGGCACCCGCGATGGCACGTGTACGGTCTGGGCGACCAAGGCGGCGGACAGGAAATACAACGCCGCAGTATCCAGCCCCGTGACGATTGGCGTCATATGCCCCAAGCCATAAGGGGTGGTACCCCCCCGGCCAGCCGGGGGACTTGGCGAATGCCCAGGAGAACTGAAACATGAGAATCAAACGACCGTTGGCCGGCCTTGCTGCGATGGGGTGGGGAATCGTCTGCCCCGCGATCGCGGAAGAGGTGGCGGCGCCCTATGACTGGAGCGGCTTCTATGCCGGGGCCAACCTGGGCGTGATCTGGACCGGCTCCCATCTGACGGCCAACAACATCAACTTTGTAAATGGCGATGGCCGTTACCGCACGAACATGGATGCCACCGATGTGGATCCGGGGTTTCAGTTGGGTTATCTGCGGCAGATTGACGCGCACTGGGTGGTGGGTGGCGAAGCCGACTTCACCTATCCGGCAACGCGTGCCCAGTACACGGTGCAGACCTCCTGCTGTACCTACGACCAGTTTGAGGTTCGCAATAATCTGCAGGGATCGCTCAGGTTAAGGGCGGGCTATGCGATTGACCGCTTCCTGCCCTTTGTTACGGCAGGTTTGAGTTTTGCCAGCGTGGGGCTGTACTACAACAATGAAAGCAATAATGCCTACAGCCAAACCACCACCCAAACGGGCTGGATGTTGGGGGCGGGGCTGGAATATGGCGTGATGGAGAATCTCAGCACTCGCCTTGAGTATCTCTATACCGACTATGGCAGCGCCTTGAATATGAATCTGCCGACGGTGGAGGGTATTACCGATCCCCAGGGGTCAACTCATGCCAATATGTCGACCAACGTCCTGAGGGCCGCTGTTAATTTTCGTTTCTAGCGCGAGCAGGGGGCTGTGAGCGGATATCCAGCTCACAGGACATGCTGGTCTGAGAGCTCTGCTTAAGAGGCGCGGTTGACCGAAACTGAGGGACGGGGAGCGACGAGGACAATCTGGTCTGAATCGGTGGTCTGGTGCGCCTCGAAAAACCAGCTTTTCACCGACATCCCGACATTGACGCACGCGATTTACCACGCGTCGATTTCACCGATGTGAGGGTGTTCGAGATTTTCCCTGGTCTCTGTAAGGCGCGGGCGAGATTTACAGAACCGGCAACACTATGCTTTATTCACCTCTGTAACCGGGTGAATAAACACCCAAAAGAGCCCCTTATGGGAACCTCGAAAAACCCATCTTTTCACCCAAATTATGAGTCTAACGCACTGATTTATAATGCGTCGATTTCACAATTTTGAGGTTTTTCGAGGTTCCCTTATGCGGATTGCTGGAAATGGTGGGAGTCATTCCGATGATTAGGATATGGGTTTAGCCCTCTACAGCTTTTTCTATGGAGACCCCGCTATGAGACGACCTATGCTTAAAGCCCTTCTAGCTTCGCTGCTATTAATTTCGATGAGCTCTTCCTATGCTCAGGATCGTCGTTATGATCCACTCAAACCGAATGTGAAAGCTTCTAGCGTTATTGTGCGAAAGAACGTAAAAAATATGACAGCAGCTGAGAAGGCTGATTTTGTGGGTGCGATACTGAAGCTCAAGATTACGCCCGTGAAGAATGGATATATGGTCGGGAACGTTTATGATTATTTCGTCGCAACTCACATGAGCAAGCTTGTTTGCTGGTCAGATCAGACGCCTATCGGTGGTTTGGGGCATTCGGCACCCGATCTTCTAACGTGGCATCGAGCCTTCCTGCTGGAGTTTGAAAACGCCTTATCCAAGGCGGCTGGAAAACCTATTGCGATCCCTTATTGGGACTGGACGGATCCTGATTCTGAAAGAGCCATGCTTTCAGATGACATGATGGGGCCGAGCGGGAAAAAAGAAGACGATTTCTATGTGATGTCGGGGCCTTTCAGAAAGAATGCCTGGACCCTTCATGTAAAAGCCTTCAAGGAAAATAACCCTGGCCAATTCAACAGCATCGTCAGGGCTACCGGCACAATGGAAGGAGCGATGAGCCCGCCCTCAGAGGCAGATGTCCAGGCATTGCTCAGCCGGCCTTATTATGACGTCGCCCCGTGGGGGGCAACATCAGACTCAAATCTGAGCTTTAGGAACTACTTTGACGGTGGTATTAACGCAACCGGATTTGTGTGTAATCAAGGTACGGTGTACGACGTCGAAGGCGCAACATCAACGCGCCTACATGCGCAGGGCCACATGTACATTGGAGGGGCTAATGCTCAGGGGCAAGTCGGCTCTTTGAGTGATACCGCAACATCGCCAAATGACCCCGTTTTCTGGCTTCATCATGCCAATGTCGACCGAGTGGCAGAGCTTTGGTGGAAAGCACATAACTACCAGTACTTGCCGAAAACCGGTGGCCCGAATGGGACCAATATAAACGATCCGATCTGGCCCTATGTGAAGCTGACAAATGGGAGGATGGCGCGGCCCACGACTGCGTTTGGCTATCGCTATGCGCCAACCACACCATCAGGAAGCCCTGTGGTTCATGCCAGAGATCGCATAATGCCGATGACAATGGGGCACCTCGAAAAACCTCCCTACCTTGGGCCGCTCCGGTAAAATTAGCGTCATTTGGGGCCATATGGTGCGGATGAGATGAAGAAGCTCTCAGCGATCAAAAACGACCTCTTTGCCTCTCATCAGCGTGAGAGCCAGATTGATCACATGGGTGATCCTCT
>JBKCCF010000049.1:0-19105 GCA_046305255.1 Methylococcaceae bacterium | reverse complement strand
GTAAAGCTTTTCGCGACGCAGGAGCTCTCCGAGTTCACCATGCGCACAGGCGTCAGCATCACGGAGAATGCGGAGCGTGTAGCCAGTGGTAAATACACGACGGACTCGTTTTTCGAGAGCGGGGGCTGGAATGATCTCTTGCAGAGGTAAGGTGGTTTCTGGCTTTGGCATGGCTCTATCTATTATTTAGGACGCCCTGAAATCCATGTTATCTCAGTGAGTGAGTGTCCAATGCAATGTTGACACACAGGGGCCTACCGTAGGTTTCGGGTGAACCAAAGAAGCGTTTTTCGAGTTCGTCCATCTGGAGCCACCAGCGTTTTGCTTGGAATTCTGCCTCGCGACGAGATCGCGTGTGAAGAGATTTTCGAAAAAGCGGTTTGAGCGAAGGGCACAGGAGTGTAAGTCGTTTCGGAAAACGGTACTGAAAGGTGAAGATCCCAACTCGGTTTTGTGTGAGATAAGCAGGTGTTCTCGATGGCAAAGTATCGTACCTTTGTACGTTGCCCTGCCAAACCTTGGCACTAACGCTTCAACCTATTGAATTATAGGTAAAAATCTTAGTATGGTGCCGAGGAGAGGAGCCGTAACTAAAAAGACAATCTTAACCAAATCAGTCGGATACGATAAAATACGGTGCCAAGTATAACGCCCTAAAGTAGCGTCCGTAAACCAAGATAAGAATCGTTCTCGTCTTCTGTTCTTCTCGCTATCCAATCGCTTCTCCCCTAGGTTCGCGGCTATCCACAAAATCTGTGGATATCTATGTGGAAAGAGCTGTTAGAAGCCGCGTTTTTAGGGGCTTTGACTGGATTGGCGACTTTTGTGGCTTTGGTCATAAGCTTTTGATTCCTATTAATAATTCCGCAAGTGATTGATGTGTCATTTGAGAGGTTGTCGATATCAATGGCTTAGCGGACGTTGTTGATAGCTCGAATTTGCTTCCTTTGAATGTCAAGCGAAAAAGCGTTCATAGACGGTGTAGTGACTGTTTCGTAAGACCCCTATCGGCTAGCCCCTTTTGTCTGATTTCCGAATAGAAACGGTCCCTCACTTCTTAAGCCCATCCTATCAGACCTCCCCCGAAAGAGTGTCTCTCTGCTCCGTCTGTCAACGTTACGTAAAGTCATGTACAGTAGGCTTTACTTAAGTAAAATCAGAAGTAAACTATACATCAGGTTTTACAGAAGCGAGGCAACAATGATTTACGGCTACACACGCGTCTCGACCCTCCAGCAAGCTAACGGCGGCGAGAGTCTCGAGACTCAAAAGAAAATTATCATCGGCTACGCTCAATCCCGAGGACAAGAAATCGACCCCTGTAACATTTTTGTTGAAGCGGGTGTTTCGGGGAGTGTAGAGTTCGCAAAAAGGCCGAAGGGGTCGAAATTGTTCGAGTTGCTGAATTCCGGGGATATGTTGATTATCCCGAAAATAGATAGAGGATTCCGTAATATACGAGACGCCCTCAATACGCTCCACGAGCTGAAGCTACGGAACGTCTCGGTTCATTTCATCGACCTCGGCGGAGACGCCACAACGAACGGAATGAGCCAGATTTTGTTTACGATTCTGGGAGCCTTCGCTGACTTTGAGCGGACTCGAATCGCTCAACGGATTTCCGAGGTCAAGCAAGAACAAAAGGCCAAAGGATTCTGGGTTGGCGGAACGGCCCCCTTCGGTTATCTGGTGAACGAGGAGGGAAGACTGGAGGCGGACCCTGAGAGGTCGAAGGAGCTAGAGGCTATCTTCCGCTGGCGGACTGAAGGGTATAGCTATCGGCGGATAGCGGAAAAATTGGAGCGAGAGTTCGGCGTGAAGCTGAGCTTTATGAGTGTGAAGAATTTATTGGATAGGCGTTTCTGAATGGAAATGCTGAATCTTAAGGGGACCTCGAAAAATCTCAAATCGATGCTATATAAATCATAATCTTAGGCTAAGGAAGGGGGCGTAATGCTCTATTGGGTAATTTTGGGGGCTGCCGAGGGTAGCGTGTAAGCCACAGTTTACGGGCTCTGTATTTTGGCGTACTGTTAACAATTGGATAGAGATGGAATCGGAGCTCGGTGTGAAGCCGAGAATTATGGATGTGAAGAATGTTTTGGTAGACAGCCATGAGTTGAAGAGCCAATATATTGCGTGGATATTTTTTGTTTTTCGGTGTCGACTCCGCCTATATTAACTGTTGTTGCCCGGTTTTTTTGAAATTATTTTAATAGGATATTTTTATGAGAGATGTAATAAAATGCCAGGCTTTTTTTTCGGTGATTATCTTTTGCCTCGCTTCAGGTTGTACGCATGTACAAGGTTCGAAGAATATAAGTTCTGCTGAATTCCAAAATCTTAAGGAAGGTGTTACAACTTACGATGATGCTGTAAGAATGTTTGGGAAACCGTCAAGCACTGCCAGTAATGGGGTTACAGGTATGGCCGCGAACTGGAATTATAATGCTTCGACGATCGACGGTAAGAACCTTATTCCGTTTGTAGGTCCCTACATAGCTAAGAATGAGTCAAGCGGTACTATTGTTACTCTTTCTTTCGATAAGGATGGTAAGCTTACAAATAAAAGAAGGGCAGAAACTGGAGCTCAATCGGGGTGGGCTCACTAGTTTTTAGATGAGAAATTTTGTTTAACTAGTATTGAAGTCTTGATGGGCGATACTGTCCTGACCGTCACATTTTTTGTCCTCATTGTAACTAAGCCATTACCTATCTTTATAGGCTTGAGTGCCTATTTATTTCGGTAATAATAGAAGCTGTTAAAGGCCACCTATTATAATTCTGTCAAGCTATTTTGTAACGAGGCACCTCGAGAGCCTACTTTTTCACCGAATTAACGAATCTAAAACATTAATTTATATTACGTCGTATTCACAGATTTGAGGTTAATCGAGGTTCCCAACAGGGTA
This sequence comes from Methylococcaceae bacterium, assembly GCA_046305255.1. Classification (GTDB taxonomy): domain Bacteria; phylum Pseudomonadota; class Gammaproteobacteria; order Methylococcales; family Methylococcaceae; genus UBA6136. The sequence goes on along the minus strand of JBKCCF010000049.1, from coordinate 16,193 downwards.
TCCAATTTTCAAAGGGGTAAAGGTTATCTATTTTTAAATACATCGCTCTAATTTTTTGGTATCCGAGACTAAGTATATCCTAGACCGAAAGCGGAATAGGGCGTGTGCCTAACGAGAGAGCAAAACCCAAGACTCCGAGCGAAGCGAGTATCCCCGACTAAAAAGGAGGGGATTAGAGAAGATGCCTGTAGGGATAAATCTATTCCAAATAGAAACCCTACAAGCCTTTCCAATCTCCGATAGCGCCTGTCAACAAAGTAGGATTATGTTAGTGTTTGCTTTAACGGTTATTTATTTCTATCCGAGGTAGCGAGCGAGCCGAAGGCGAGCAAGATTCCCCGACGCGAAGCGGAGGGGAATTAAATTAATCAACTATCGCTCAAGCCGAATACACAAGAGAACTGTAATAAAATTTTTTACGGCCTCTTTATTTCGATAAAAATTGAACCAACGACCGAGCCGTAGGCGAGGGAGTATCCCCGAGCGAAGCGAAGGGGATAGAGAAGAGTACTGTAGGGATGAATATATTCCAAATAGAAACCCTTAGCAAAAAATAGGATTCTGTTAGGGTTTACTTTAACGGTTATTTATTTATATCCGAGGTAGCGAGCGAGCCGAAGGCGAGCAAGCTTCCCCGACGCGAAGCGGAGGGGAATTAAGTTAATCAACTATCGCTCAAGCTTAATCTTCTATAGAACTGTAATAAAATTCCTTACAGCCTCTTATTTCGATAAAAATTGAGCCAACGACCGAGCCGTAGGCGAGGGAGTATCCCCGAGCGAAGCGAAGGGGATTTGTTTGGTAATCTGTAAGTTTGATTCTATCGGTCGCCGAACGCTAGGCGTAGCTCCAGTAGGAATTAATTTATAATTCTTATTCTTGAGCGACTTTAACTTTATCTATTGAATCCTAGTAGGATTAACTTAAATCCCTCCGCTTCGCGTCGGGATTATCGCTCGCCTTCGGCTCGCTCAAGGTCTCAGGTTTTTTATCTTAAGATTACTTCAAGGCTAAATTTAAGGCGCAACTTGCCTATCCGAGGCAAGTTGCTATTCTGCTAGGGGTCGTACGTTCCTAGTAGCGCAATTCGGTATGAAAAACTAACTTTCGTTAGGGAAGGGCGGTCAGCGGTCTCCTTTTACATTCAGTCTTATCTGGCGGCAGGACCTAATAACTTACCGAATCAATACATAGGTCCTCTCGAGTTGTTATGCGGAAACAGAGCTCGAATCGGGCGGAATAATAATTCCACCTTAAAGGGAGGGGGGGAAGGTTTGACCCGTAGCGCTATACCTGCCTTTGCCAATAGTTACGGTTTGATGTCTTGTTTTGTACGACCGAAGATAATGTCTTCTTAATATATTTATTTATAATAAACTAAAAGTCTATAAAGTAAAGGTTTATTTGGCGTGCCACTAAAAAATAAAGGCCCATCATTGACGGGCCTTATTTAGTATATAATTTCGCGTTAGGCTACTATTTTGACGTCAGCTCTATTCGTATAACAAGAGAACAAGGCACTTCCGGCGACGATAAACGATTTTCTTATAATTTCGGCTTTTACTTCTTCATCTTCTATATCAAGTAGGGCTTCCAGTTCCTTAAGACTTAAAACGGTGTCAATCATTCGGCTATAGCTTAAATCTCCTTCATTAATTCCGAAACATACTTCAATGACCGAATGGAAGAAGTCCATAGCAGATATTTTATCGGTATCGGAAATATTCATTGTAGTCTCAATTCCAAGATGGTTTCCTCTTTTCACTAAAGAAAAACCGGTTCCGGTCAAAAGAACATTTTCACACTCATAACAAAGACACATTTCGCTCATAATAAATCCTCTATTTGGTTAATGATATATAGTCCGTTTCATTTGTGCCGAACTATGGGTAAATTATGCCTTAAGGTGCCAATTTGATATGCTTCTAAAATGCTCCAGCATCTCCTTGTTAAGCTCTATGAAAAGACACTTCGTATTCCAGCATCCTTTGTTTTCTCGTCGTAATGGCGTTGTTCCTGAAAAGCAGTGGAAAACCACGGTCTACTATTGGGCACCTCGAAAAACCCATCTTTTCACCCAAATAATGAGTCTAACGCGCTGATTTATAATGCGTCTATTTCACAATTTTGAGGTTTTTCGAGGTGCCCTATTGGTGGTGGATGTATCTGAAGCGTGAACCCGATTACCTGAATACGTGTGAAAAGGGTGGGGTTGGTGTGTGTGATGAACTCTATTTGGACTTTGGAGATGTCCGGGGAGATGACTTTAAGTCGTGGTGGCAGGACGGGAACCGAGGAGTTGAGCTTTTTTCGGAACCGCCAACCGGCATAAAACGAATCTTGGATTCCGGAGATAAGGTTCCCCCCGTTACGGTCGCGTTAACGGTGAGCTTTCCTCTGGTTTTCACCAAAGACCGGATGGAAAAGGACTTTCAAAAAATCCTACGTCGACTCCAGAATCACGACGGAACTCTAGGACAGCATCGTTATATGAGGTCTCAGGCCAAATATCCGGTATTGGGCAATCCAACCCCAAGAGCTTTGGAGATAGCGCTTAAGGTTTTTGATATGAAGCAGGCCAACCCTAAGATGACGCTTTGGGAGATAGGCAACGCGATACCGGAGATTTCCCCCGTAAATAAAGTCAATCCAGACGAGCGTCGGGCCGCCAATCAAGTTACCAACAAGAAGAGTTTGGAGTCCGCTACCAGCCGCTACCTGCGAACGGCTAATGACATTATGGATAGGGTAGGCTTTGGAAAGTTTCCGTACGCGTAAGGCGGGACGGTAGGCGGGGCAGGATAGGGAACTCGTTCTCTTTTATTGAGCGACTAAGGACGGAAGTGTGACGTTTTAGTTCGTGGACGTTGAGATAGAGGCTTACTAAATACTCCTAGACAACAATCAAAAGGAGTATTCTAATGTTAACATTTAAGCAATTTATCGCTCGTCACCCTAACGGACAAAATCAAAAGCCCCAGAAACCCAAAAAACTACCGGTTGAAGCCCAAATAAGAAAGAATCTTCGAGAGGCTGAAATTAAAGCCGATAACGAATCAATTTATACCCTTTCAAAATGGGATTTGATTAAATGGATAGCGGAAGAAGAAGGCGATACGCTCGGAGTCGAGTTCAATAAAGACGGAACCGTAACCTTTCAGTTTGTTGATGTTGAGATTGACTTCGATAATCAATAATAAACTTGTTATCTCCGAGCAAGGGTCCTTCGTATCCGCTCCACCGTTACCTCAATAGGCTCTGACGAACGAACCTCAAGCCCAAGGTCTTGAGCGATAGCGTGGACCCTACCCGGAATCGTTGGGATTCCCCCTTTATTAATAGCCGCTAACGGGAACCTCGAAAAACCCATCTTTTCACCCAAACAATGAGTCTAACGCACTGATTTATAATGCGTCGATTTCACAATTTTGAGGTTTTTCGAGGTGCCCTAACAGGGCCTTGGCTCGCTTTCTTTCAGGGGGTGTCCTTCCGAAGCTGAAGAGCGAGGAAAAGAATCGACGGATAGGGCCGGGAGTCTTCATTTACGATTCAGTCCTCTCATCAACCGACAGCTATCCCATAGCCGGAGCTTCTTCAGGTCTAATCCGTACGAGAGCCGCTCTATCGCCTCTTTCTTCTGTGGGATGAGTTGGCTGTGGGTGTAGACGGTTTTCCCGATAGAGGCACTCGTAGAGGCGTGTCCAAGGATATCGTCGATAAGGCTCTCCGTAACCGAGGCTTCCGCTAACCGAGTCCGAACGGTATGACGAAAGGAATGAAAATCGAGCATCTCTTTCTCAGTCCCGGTTACGCCGAACTTTTTCGATAGGCCTGAAACCGCTTCGAATAGGCATCGAATTTACCCTCAGGCGTCCGCTCTTCCTCCGGGAACAAGCGAGGCGAGGTCTTCTTCCTTAATTTCACGAAGTCCAGGAATCCAAGCTCAATAAGGGCGGAATGAATAGGGACGATACGTTTCGAGTTCTCGGACTTCAAGAACTTTCCGTCCAATTCGTTAAGGTCCAAGACCCAAATCCCATCAACCGAATAGACATCCGAACAATGAAGCTGAACGAGTTCGGCAAGACGGGCTCCCGTAAAGAGAGCCAACAACGGAACCCAAAACTCCGAGGGTCTTTTCACCGTCCCTTTCAAATAGGGCTCGGACAGAAAAAGCCTCCGAAGGTCATCGTCTGTAAAGGGAACCCGCGATTTCGAATCTCTCGCTTTCGGCTTCTTTACCGAGGAGAAGATAGACTTCAAGCCCCTCGTAATCGGATAGCCTTCGGTTTCCAGCCACGTCAGAAACTCTCCCACCAACACCGTCGTGTCCTTCACGGTCTTCGGGCTAATCGGGTCCAAATTCATCTTCAGCATCGCCCGATATGAGCAATTCTTCGGGAGTCCATTCCGTCGGGCGGGAACCTGTATCAACACATCCCGGTAGGTTCGAATCTTAGCCATCGTCAATTCGGAGACCGAGGGAATGGTTCCTTCGTTGTATTCGGTCACAATGGAAACGAACTGAGTGACCTTGCCCTCAAGCGAGATGGCGGTTCCCGAGCGAACGTGTCGTTTCTTTTGCTCAATGAATCGTTCGGCGAGGACCGATAGCGGTAAATCGTCGGGGTCCGGTTTCCATTCATAAATAGGAATGGAGGAGTCTGTAATAGGGGAGGGCTGTCGGTTGGATTCGGCCGAAGTTCTACGAACCGAGCCGGAATCCGAAACTGAGAAGGCACTTGTAAAAGAGCCGCTCTTCGTTAACGCCTCGACGGTCTTTTCCAGCAAACCTATCTTGTCGAGTAGCTGTTGATGCTGGGATTGACTCGTTTGAACGTTCCGATGGACGAGTGCCTTATCGAGTAAAGCCGTCTCTTCTTCGTCCAATCCCGAAAGATAGGATTCGACGGATTCCCAGGACAAACCTTCAACCGCCTCGTATCGGCTCAAGAGTTCAACCGCCCGAGCATAGACAGCAGGCTCGCTAAAGAATCGACGAGCTATTTCGTCCATAATGACCCACCAACGGCGGGCAAGGTCGATGGCGTCGCGCTTGTAGCGAGTTCGAAGAGACCTTCGAAAAAGAATCGGAAGGGAAGGGCAAGCCGCGTGTATCCGCTGTGGAAAGCGATACTGAAAAATGAAGACGCCGTAGCGATTTCGTGTGATGTAGTCAGGCAAAGTAACGTACCGAAGTAACGTACCCGCTGATTTGTGCTTGACACCTAAAATTGAACTTATTGATCTAAAAGGATAAACCTTGTTAGAGTGGTGCCGAGGAGAGGACTTGAACCTCCACGAGTCGCCTCACATGTACCTGAAACATGCGTGTCTACCAATTTCACCACCTCGGCAGGGGACCCACTGCTGATTCAGCCCGGGCTTGGGAGGACGTATTTTCTTCATTCGACAATCGCTTGTCAATAGTCGAAAATCTGCCGCCTGCCACTGAGATCCTTAAGCCAAGGTTGTGTCTGAATGATCGACGGATGATCGCGCTAATGGTTTTGAGGATTTTAAGGATCTGTTAAGGCGGGTCTCGCCTGAGTTCGTTTATGGCTCATCGGTTACAGTAGAGGTGCTTGAAAGGTCAGGCTTCTTCGCTTCAACTGAGGGTTTCTGATCCCCCACACTGCGGATGCCTGGCTTGAAAACCCGACTGGATGTCGGGATAAACTTCACATTGAGGATTAACTTGACTTCTAAAGGCTTAAACAAAACACCAATCAACGATCCTTTTGCAGCGCGCGAGGCTGAGAAATATATTCGGCCCATCCCGAGTCGTGAATTGATCATGTCGCTGCTCAAAGAGCAAGGCGCACCACTCAAGGGTGAGGAAATTGCAGCGCTGCTGGCCATTGACGAGGACGAAGATATCGAATCCTTGCGCCGAAGACTTAATGCCATGGAGCGTGACGGTCAGTTGCTTAGAAATCGCAGGGACCGGTACTGCGTGGTCAACCAGACTGACCTTATTTCGGGGCGAGTGATTGCCCATCCGGATGGTTTTGGATTCCTGCGGCCTGAAGAAGGGGGGGATGACCTCTATCTGTCTTCTAGCGAGATGCGGGCCCTGATGCATGATGACAGGGCAATGGTGTGTGTGCGTGGCGTCGATCGAAGGGGACGGCGGGAAGGCAGTCTGGTCCAGGTACTTGAGCGGAAGACGCATCGGGTTGTCGGGCGGCTTCATGAAGAACGTGGGATCTACTATGTGGTGCCCGACAGCAAGTACATCATCCATGACTTTCTGATACCGGGCGAATTCCTGGCTGGTGCGCGGCCTGGCCAGATCGTTGTGGTCGAAATTATCGAACAACCTACCCGCAAGCGTGATCCTATCGGCAAGATATCCAGGGTAATGGGCGACCACATGGCGCCGGGCATGGAAATTGAGGTTGCAATCCAGAGCTATGATTTGCCGTGCGATTGGCCCGAAGCTGTAGTGGCTGAAATAGCCGGGTGGGGTGAAGAGATTCCTGATGAGGCCCGAGCGGAACGCAAGGACATCCGGCATCTGCCGCTTGTGACCATTGATGGCGAGGATGCCCGGGACTTTGATGATGCCGTGTACTGTGAAAGGACGGCTAAAGGTTGGAAGCTCTACGTTGCCATAGCTGATGTTTCCTACTATGTTCGCCCGGACTCAGCACTGGATGATGAGGCTCAGAGGCGGGGAACCTCTGTGTATTTCCCTAATCGGGTCATTCCGATGCTCCCGGAGGTACTCTCCAATGGGCTGTGTTCTTTGAATCCGCACAGTGACAGACTCTGTATGGTCTGCGAGATGAGCATCGACATGGATGGCCGACTTACAAAATGGTGGTTCTTTTCGGGCTTGATGCGTTCCCATGCCCGCTTTACCTACACCGAGGTTGCCCACATTCTCTCCGGTGACAAGTGTTTGCGGCGGGATCACCGCGCATTGGTCCCTCATCTGGAGGAACTGCATGCACTTTACAAGGCTTTTCGTCGCGCCCGAGAGGAGCGCGCTGCCATGGATTTTGATACCCAGGAATCCCGCATCATTTTCGGTGAAGGCAAGAAGATCGAGAAGATCGTGCCAATGGTGCGCAATGATGCCCACAAGCTTATAGAGGAGTGCATGCTGGCGGCCAACACGGCTGCCGCCCAGTTTCTTGAGGCGCAGAAGTTGCCTCATCTTGTTCGTATCCATGATGGCCCGACGCCGGAAAAACTCTCCGATCTCAGAGCATTTATTGGCCGTCTTGGTTTATCTCTTGGTGGGGGCGACAAGCCAGAACCCAAGGATTACTGCAAGCTTACCGAAGAGATCGTGGGCCGTGCAGACGAACATCTGATTCAAACCGTCCTGCTGAGATCAATGGCTCAGGCGGTGTATAGTCCTGAGAAAAAGGGCCATTTTGGATTGGCGCTTGAGATGTACACCCATTTCACCTCGCCGATTCGCCGTTATCCTGACCTTTTGGTTCACCGGGCCATACGGCACGCGATCGACGTTAAGAAAAAGTCCAGCTATCGCCCGGACGTTTTGTTGCGCAAGGCATTCGGGGGTAACAAGACGTTAAGTTACCGCTATTCTGCCAACGATATGGCCAAGTTGGGCGAACATTGTTCCTTCACCGAACGCCGTGCCGATGAGGCTACCCGCAATGTAGTCGCCTGGCTCAAATGTGAGTATATGCAGGACAAACTGGGGGAGGCCTTTTCGGGGGTGATCTCCGCCGTAACGGCTTTCGGTTTCTTTGTTGAACTGAAGGATGTTTTTATCGAAGGGTTGGTCCATATCTCGACCCTTGATAAGGATTATTTCCATTACGACCCGACCGGCTATCGTCTGCAAGGAGAGCGCACCGGTAAAAGTTATCGTTTGGGGGATATCGTTTCGGTGGTTGTTGCCCGGGTCAATCTGGATGATCGCAAGATAGACCTTGAACTGGTGAAACCGGTGGAGCCTGAAAAAGTGGAAACTGCTCCCAAGCCACGTAAAAAAAGAAGGCCACGTAAATCATGAGGTCCCGCCGGAAAGTCGCCGGGTTGCATGCGGCCGAGTCAGTGCTTGAGCATAGTCCGGAGTCCGTTGTGACGGCGTGGATTGATGACCGTCGTCGTGACGGTCGTATGTCAGGTATCCTGCTAAAACTGGCAGCACTTGGTGTCAATGCACAGGCTGCCAGCAAGAACCGGTTGGATATTCTTGCTGAGGGTTATGTCCATCAGGGCATCGTGCTGGACGTTGTAATGCCGGCTGAACTTGGAGAAAACGATTTGCGCGATGCGCTGGATGCTCTGCCAGCACTTCCGTTCTTTTTGGTGCTGGATCATGTGCAGGATCCGCATAACCTCGGCGCCTGTCTGCGAACAGCGGATGCGGCGGGGGTGCATGGTGTCATCCTGACGAAGGACCAGTCGGTAGGTATCACTCCTGTCGTTGCCAAGGTTGCCAGCGGTGCGGCCGAGACTATTCCCATTTATCGGGTCACCAATCTGGTGAGGACGCTGGATTGGCTCAAACAGGCGGGACTATGGGTGGTTGGTGCAGCGGGAGAAGCGTCTCAAACGGCTTACGAGACGGACCTGAGTGTGCCGTTGGCGCTCGTGGTCGGGGCTGAAGGTAAAGGGCTGAGGCGTCTCACCCGGGAGCGCTGCGATATGCTGACCCGGTTACCCATGCTGGGCCAGGTTGAGAGTCTCAATCTATCAGTCGCAGCAGGCGTCCTGATGTATGAGGCTTTGCGCCAGCGTCGTGCCCGAGACTTAATCGTCTGACGGTTCCTGGGGAAGGGTGGCATTGTTGAGGTTGATTTCAAGGCCGGGTTTGACGAGTTCAAAGCCTTTTCTCACCATGCTGACGTTGAGGTACAGCAGTGGTCCCAGGATCAGGATCGAAATTCCCAGCAGAAATGTGAGCCGCCGCACCACATGCCGCGGATGCAGATTAATCCAACTCCAGATATAGAGTTCGAGGTGCATGGACATAGATAAACCCTCTTATTCTGTTGCTCAGGTGCTATAACGAGCTTTTTTCAGACTTGGCTGTGACCGGTTCGTTCCGGTTGCCGTTTTCAATCGGGATCACCTGTTATGCGCCAGCGGTGTGACCAATGTCTGGTCTCCGATTGAACCTAGATAAAAAACGCCATTATGACTTTAGAGAGGTTGGGTATTCCTGTGAGTGCGTTAGTCGATTCAGTGCGGGCCCTGCAGTGGGGTGATGAGGGTTTTCGTGTGCTTGATCATCGCAGGTTGCCCGATCATGTCCAATACTCAGTGTGCAGTTCTGCGGGTGCGGTGGCGGAGGCCATCGCTACTATGCAGGTGCGGGGTGCGCCGGCGATTGGCATTGCTGCCGCTTATGGTGGCGTTCTGTCGGTCAAGGAGCATCATGCCCGCAGCAACGATGATTGGCGTTATGCTGTTGACCGCGATCTTGAGTTGCTGGCGCAGTCACGGCCCACGGCGGTAAATCTGTTTTGGGCGCTGTCACGAATGCGGGGTGTGTTGGCCAACGCGACGAATGACCCGGTCGCGGCCGCGCTGGCCGAGGCTGACTCAATACTCGCGGCGGATGTGGCTGCCAACCGTCGCATGGGCGAGTTGGGCGCACGGTTGATTGGCAATGCGACGGGGATTTTGACGCATTGCAATACGGGCTCGCTGGCGACCGGCGGCTATGGGACCGCGTTAGGCGTGATTCGTAGTGCGGTTCAGGCCGGGACCAAAGCCGTTTTTGCTACTGAGACCCGACCCTGGTCGCAAGGCGCTCGTCTTACCATTTGGGAGCTAGATCAGGACCGCATTCCTGCTACGCTTATTGCCGACTCCGCTGCTGCTTTTCTAATGAAAGCCGGTCAGGTGCAATGGGTGGTCGTGGGTGCGGACCGTATTGCTGCGAATGGCGATACGGCCAATAAAATCGGAACCTATGCTTTGGCCGTGGCTGCGCGCTACCACGGTGTTCGGTTCATGGTGGTCGCGCCAACCTCGACCATCGACTGGGATACGGCTACGGGCCAGGATATTACTATTGAAGAGCGAGACCGAAGCGAGTTATTGGGTCGTCACTTCCTTCGGGCAGAAAGCGTCATTGCCGCGTGGAATCCCGTTTTTGATGTCACGCCTGCTGAGTTGATTGACGCCATCGTGACCGAGAACGGTGTGGTTGAGCGGCCCAACTCACAGACCATGCAGCGATTGCGTCAGGGATGATGAGCCTTCTGGCTATTGCCATGGGCGGGGCGGTGGGGGCTCTTTCTCGCTATTGGGTGGCCAGTGCCCTCTATGGCTGGTTGGGGCGGGGCTTTCCGATTGGAACTCTGGTGATCAATGTTTCAGGCTCGTTCCTGATGGGACTGTTGGCGGAGTTATTCATCAACCGCTTCCCTGTTTCGGTCGAGTTTCGAAGCGCCATTCTGGTCGGATTCCTGGGGGCTTATACGACTTTCTCGACCTTCGCACTGGAGTCTTTTATGCTGATTGAGGAAGCCAGTTACTGGAAAGCCGGTTTCAATATGCTACTCAGCGTCCTGCTCTGTGTCGCCTCCGTGTGGTTCGGGGTTCTGCTTGGGCGTGGGGTGTTGAGCGAGGCGTCGCTGGCCCTTTTCATCCATAACGGCACTGTCCCCAAATTACTGGGGGCGGTTATCGTATGCGTGGCTACCGGTTTGTTCTGGGAGATTATCGCCAAATATGTTGCATGGGCGGCCTATCATCGCGAGTTTGTACTACTTCTGCTGATGGGGGTTGGTGCCAGTGCCTCTGCATTGCTGTTTTTGCCCGAATTAGGTGATTCTGGCAGGGGAGTTGCGGCCCTTCTGCTGTTTTTTGCCATCAATGCGCTGGTTGGCGCCGGTTCCGTCGGGCTGGGGGTTATGCTCGGGAGGTTGTGGTGACAGAGGAAGCAGTAACCGTGGTGAGGATCTATCTTAGGGAAAAGCAACATAAGCTGAACGATTTGATGGAGTTTCTGAAAAGTGATCAAAACGTGGCGGGTGTGACCGTATTCAGAGGAATAGCAGGTTTTAGCGGCATAGGTGAGGTTCACACGACTTCGCTGTTAGCGCTTTCGCTGGATCTGCCGCTCGTTCTTGAGTTTTTTGATGAGCCGGACAAGGCCGTTCTGGCAGCACACCGTGCGATTCAATTATTCGGATTGAATCACGTGATCTCCTTCCCAGCGACACGTCTGACGGCTGAACGGTAAAATAGAGCCACTGTAAGGAACCTCGAAAACCCACCTTTTCACTCAAAAAATGTACCTAACGCACTGATTTATAATGCGTCGATTGCACAATTTTGAGGTTAATCGAGGTGCCCTGTAAGGGTTTAAGACTTTCCTGATTGATCTGTCTGGCGGGGTAATCGTCGCCCTGTACCCCGGTGAAATTATGCCGATAGGCGGTGGGGTATAGTTCGAGGTTGATTAGTTTAATCAATATAATACAAGGATTTACGATGTTAGATTCAAGGCTTATTCGGGCTGATCTGGAGCAGGTCGAGTCCCAATTGGCACGACGCTCATTCAAGCTGGATACCGCTGCATTCCGTGCGCTGGAGGCTAGAAGGCGCGAGGTTCAGGCCCATACCCAGCAACTTCAGAGTGAACGCAATAGCCGATCCAAGCTGGTGGGGCAGGCCAAGGCCCGTGGTGAGGATATCGCTCCCTTGCTGGCCGAAATGCAGAGCGTCGGTGATGGTCTGAAACGGCTTGAGGGTGAACTCGACGAAATTCAGTTAGGACTGGAGGAGTTGTTGCTTGCCGTTCCCAACCTTCTGGATGCCGATGTTCCTGAGGGTCGCAGCGAGTCTGACAACGTCGAGATTCATCGCTGGGGGGTACCTGTAACCTTTCCTTTTGAACCAAAGGACCATGTTGAGCTGGGAGGGCGGCTGGGGCTGATGGATTTCGAAGCGGCCGCAAAGATTGCAGGATCACGCTTCGTCGCTTTGCATGGTCCATTGTGTCGGCTTCAGCGAGCGCTCGCTCAATTTATGCTGGATCTGCACACTACAGATCACGGTTACGTCGAGACCTATGTTCCGTTTATGGTGAATGCTGACAGCCTTCGAGGAACCGGTCAGTTACCAAAATTTGAGGCGGATCTGTTCAAGGTCGGGCATGAGCCCGACTATTATCTGATTCCCACCGCAGAGGTACCCGTCACCAATCTGGTGCGCGATGACATTATTGATGTGGAAAGAATGCCGCTTAAATTCGTTTCCCATACGCCATGCTTCCGCAGCGAAGCTGGCTCTTATGGCAAGGATACCCGTGGCATGATTCGTCAGCACCAGTTCGAAAAGGTAGAGTTGGTGCAGATCACCACCCCTGAAGCCTCGGCGCAGGCCCATGAGGAACTTACCCGTCATGCCGAGGAAGTCCTAAAGCAGCTGAATCTCCCATTCCGAAGGATGCTGCTGTGTGCGGGGGACACCGGATTCTCCTCCGCTAAAACCTATGATCTTGAGGTGTGGTTGCCGGGGCAAGGGGCCTACCGAGAAATCTCGTCTTGCAGTAACTTCCGCGATTTCCAGGCCCGCCGTCTCCAGGCCCGCTGGCGCAATCCTGCCACCGGTAAGCCAGAGTTGGTTCATACCCTGAATGGTTCGGGTCTGGCGGTCGGTCGTACCCTTATTGCTATTCTTGAAAACTATCAGGATGAGCAAGGGCGTATTCACCTGCCGACCGCACTGCGCCCCTATATGGGGGGGCTGGAGGTAATTGAATGAGCCAGGGATCTATTGCGGCAGATGCGGGCGATGCCACGGTAGCATCACCGTTGTCAGGATTCGATACGCATAAGGCATTGTTTGAGGGCGTTATTGGTCCCACTACTATGGCCCGGGTGGGGGGGGCTGTTGAGGATGTCGAAGAGGCCGGGCTTTTGCAGAGGGCGAATGAGCGCAGGGATGTTCGGGCTGTCTTGCAACAGAGTGCACTGGAGCACATTCTAAAACAGGCGCTTTTACTACCGAATACAGAGAAGCAGGCGCATGCGATTGATCAGGGTTGGATGATACGTTTCGTCGATTGCGCACAAACAGCAGGGAATGAATTGGATCAGGGCGTATGGGCTGGTCTGCTTGCGCTTGAAATGCGCTTTCCCGGCGCAGTGTCCAAACGTGCATTAACATTTCTGCGCGATATGGATACCTGGGAATTGACGGCGTTCATTGAATATTGTGCGTTTAGTTTTACGTTCGAGAGCGGTTGGCGTTTCATGTTCGATGAGGAGATGGCGCGCCGTGAAATGTGGAGTTATGGGCGGGAAACTGATCTGACTGCGCATTGGATCAGCATTGGCCTTCTGTCTGCCGAAACAGATGTGTTGGGTGCTGGCTCCATCAGGGGTTTGCGCATTGGTTACCGGGAGCGTTGGTGGGCTTTGCACAGCGGTCAGGCACCGGCTAGTGGCAGTGACCGCTGTTGTGGGCTAACTTATCGCAAATTTAGCCCCATCGGCCAGCAAATAGCTTCAGTGTTAAAGACAAAGCCGTTTAATGGCTATGCGCGGAATTTGCTTCAAGCGCTGAGTGCCGCCAGTGGTCTGGTGTTTGAGTTGGTTGAAGTGCTGGATTCAGATCAAAAGGTGAGCGTGAATTGTTGACCAAAATACATGGGATAATGATACCCTGAAGCTTCTAAATCAGTAGAACGAGCGCAAATATGAGTCAAGACGGCATTAAATTCACCGAAAATGCAGCATCCAAAGTCAGTGCGATGATTGCGGAAGAGGATAATCAGGATCTTAAGCTTCGTGTGTATGTAACTGGCGGTGGTTGCTCAGGTTTTCAATACGGATTTACCTTCGATGAGACCGTTAACGAGGACGACACGCTGGTAGAAAAGAATGGAGTTACCGTGCTTATTGATGCCACGAGTGTTCAGTATCTTAACGGTGCAGAAATAGATTACACAGAGGGATTGTCAGGGTCTCAATTCGTAATACGTAACCCAAATGCATCCACAACCTGTGGATGCGGATCGTCATTCTCAGTGTAAATAAAAAGTACGCCCGCCTGATGGGCGGGGTGCCCACCTAGGTGATCAGAAGGCCCCGATATACCATCGCGTGGGCCTTTTTGTTGAGACAAGATTTTCTTAGATATTTGAACGGGCAACCGAGACTCGAAAAGGTCGGCTGCCCGGTAAAATCCTCGGTTTTTGGCGAGATGCCGCCACTAATAGGACCCTCAATGACAGCAACCATTTCTGAATCACTCGAACTTATCAAAAGAGGCGCATCTGAAGTCATACCAGAAGACGCACTGATTAAGCGTCTATCCGAGGGGCGGCCACTACGGATTAAGGCCGGGTTCGACCCAACCGCACCTGATCTGCACCTAGGGCATACGGTGTTGCTCAACAAGCTGAAGCAATTTCAGGACCTTGGGCACGAGGCTTTGTTCCTGATTGGTGACTTTACGGGAATGATTGGTGACCCGACGGGCAAAAATGCGACAAGAAAGCCGCTTACGCGCGATGAAGTTATTGAAAATGCAAGGTCTTACGAGGAGCAGATTTTCAAAATTCTGCACCCAGAGAAAACGCTCGTGATGTTCAACAGTAGCTGGATGAACGCGATGAGTCCCACTGACCTCATAAGTCTTGCCGCGAAACATACCGTTGCCAGAATGCTGGAGCGCGAGGATTTTAATAATAGGTACAAGTCCGGTCAGCCTATTGCGATTCACGAATTCCTCTATCCATTGATACAGGGGTACGACTCTGTGGCTATGAGGGCAGACGTGGAGTTGGGTGGGACAGATCAAAAGTTCAATCTGCTGGTTGGGCGGCAGTTGCAGGAGGCTTATGGCCAGCCGCCCCAAATTGTATTGACTATGCCAATCTTGGAGGGGCTGGATGGTGTTCAGAAGATGTCAAAGTCATTAGGCAACTATATTGGCATCGCTGAATCCCCGGATGAAATGTTTGGGAAACTAATGTCCATATCTGATGTGTTGATGTGGCGCTATATGGAATTACTTAGTTTTGAGCCGATGGCAACCATTACACTGTGGAAACGGGAATGCGAGAGTGGGCAAAACCCAAGAAATTACAAGGTGCGTTTCGCGCGGGAGATTGTCAGGCGCTTTCATGGTGCTGGTTCAGACGAACGTGCCCTTGAAAATTTTGAGGCGAGGTTCAAGCAGGGGTTGCTGCCAAATGATCTGGTCCAAAGGGAGTTAGGCGTACCGGTCGGGGGCTATCCAATAGCTGTTTTGCTTAAGGATTTGGGCCTTACATCAAGCACATCAGAGGCAAATCGGATGATTCAGCAGGCGGGTGTTCGGATTGACGGTGAAAAAATAGAGGATACAAAATTAATATTGCGGGCTGGGGTTAGCTGTGTGATTCAGGTGGGAAAGCGAAGATTTGCAAAAGTACAGTTAGTAGATCCTGGGGCAAATCAGCAGGAAGGAAAAAGAAATCATTGATCAGAGGGCCACGCCTTCTGACTGAGAACCTGCACAGCGCCGTCAGAAAGACACGGATGCGACGTGGGCCAAGAAACATGTCAAAAGCTTTTCGGCTACAAGCTGTCGGTCAATGTCGACAAGAAGCACAAGATGATCCGGAAGATCGTGACGGATACGGCCAGCACGGGTGACTCCTGGCATTTTGAGAATGCGTTCGATCCGGCGAACACGAGTCGTGATGTCTATGCGGATCGTGGCTATCCGTCCATGGCGCATGAAGCGTGGTCGAAGCGCGGGGGGTACCGGAGCCAGATCCAGCCATTCACCCCACAACGCCCGATTCGGCGTGCACTGGAGCAAAGCCCCGAACTGATTAACACCTGGCTCAAGGAAACCTACCCGGCGATTGAGGCAAAAGCCAAAGCAGAAGGTGCTGTTATCTTTACTTGGTGGTGAAACTGCCGTGAAGGAGGATTCCGTCTGGGTACACATCTACGCACCCAAAGGTGAGACTCCCGTCCTTGCGAAACCTAACCGGTGGGATAAGCTCTCGACGATTTCTGCGATATCGGCCAAAGGTGAGATTGCATTCAAGATCATTAATGGTGGTTTCAATGCGGAACGGTTTATTGAGTTTCTGGGGGCACTCATTGTCGATGCGACAAGAAAGATCATACTGATCGTCGACAACCTAAAGGTCCATAAGGTAGCCATAGTGGGCACCTCGATTAAAGGCCTATTTTGTCGAGCCGCGCTTAGATAGCAAGGTCAGCACCCATATTTGGGCG
>JBKCCF010000048.1:0-2948 GCA_046305255.1 Methylococcaceae bacterium | reverse complement strand
GTGCTGCCCGTCGGCGGCATCAAGGAAAAGGTGCTGGCTGCGCTCGCCGCCGGTCTCAGCCGCATCCTGCTGCCCGCCCGCAACCGCAAGGAACTGGACGACATTCCCGCCGATGCCCGCGACAAACTTCAGTTTGTCTGGCTGGAGACGGTAGATGATGCCCTGCGCGAAGCACTAGGGAACTGATGCGGCCCGGCGAACCAGCCGGTCGTTCCGGTAGAGCGCGTAGGCGTCGGCGTATTCCATGATACGGGCCACCTCGCGGATGAAGCCGTCGTCGTAGCCTGTCCGTTCCAGCAGGTAAAAGCCCAGTTCCATGCCGCTGGCGATACCCCCACCGGTAATCATGCGACCGGCATCGACAATCCTGGCCCGCGCGATTTCAGCGTTGGGCGCAATCTCCGCCAGCCGGTCCAGCGGGACTTTGCCCATCGGCGACGCTTCCAGCCGATCTGGCTCCTTCCGGTTGGTCGCGGGCAAGCCGTCCAGCAGCCCCATCTGCCCATAAATCCAGCTGCCGGTGCAGACGCTGGTCAGCAGCGTAGTGTCAGGCAATGACCGGATGTAGCGGTGAAGATTGGCGTTATGGATTTCCTGCCGGGTGCCGAAGCCACCCGGAATAAGAAAGGCGTCAAGCGCTGGCCGATCGGCAAAACCGTAATTCGGCAACACGGTAAACCCCGCCTGCGCCTGCACCGGTCGCAGGGCTTCAGCGATCAAAAAGGCATCAAGCGCCGGATCCAGTCGTCGGGCCACGGAAAAGACGCCATAGGGCGCTGTAAAATCAACGTTCTCGACATCCTTGAACACGTAGATGCCTAAACGGAAACCCGATTTGTGTGACATAGTGAACTCCAGTCCAGGGGCGGGGATGAGCGCTAGCGCGCAGTCTAGGTGATTTTACGGGCTACCATCACCTTGTAGCCGTTGTCCTGCTCCGCCTGCTCAATCCGGCCGGCCATGGCTTCGATTTCCCCCTCGTAAGGCAGATGCCGGTTCGCCACCAAAAACAGCCGACCGCCCGGCCGCAACGCCGCCATGGCCTGACGGACAAAAGCGCTGCCCAGTGCGGGTAAGGCCCCCCGGCCAGCGTGAAAGGGCGGGTTCATCAGTATGAAATCCAGCCGTTTGAGCGGGAGTCCGGCGGTCACATCGGCCCAGTGGAAATGCAGCGACCGCCCCTCGGCGAACGGTGCCAGATTGCGCTCGGCCGCGGCCAGCGCCTTTTGCTCGGCCTCGAACAGGTGCAGCTCGGTAATGCCCGGACACCGCCTCAGAGACTCCCTGCTGAGATAACCATACCCCGCGCCCAAATCAGCACTACTGCCGGCGAGATCGGCCGGAAGATGCGCTGCCAGCAGCCGCGAACCGGCATCGATAGCCTTCCAGCTGAAAAGGCCTGGCCGACTGAACAGGCCGGTTTGCGGCAACTGCTGCAGCTCCCCCGCCCGCCGCCATTCAGCAAGCCGCACGGCGTCGATCCGCGTACTCACCCGGGTCGCCCGCAACACCCGGCATTTGTGCTTGCTGAAGGGGATGACGTTGCCCATCACCTCCGCACAGCGCTTCTCCAGCGAGGCTGCCCCAAGGTCATTGGCTGCCACGACGATGAGCGATCCGCCCTCCACCAGCAGATCAACCGCCTCCGCCATGTGATACAGCACCTCCTCCCTGTGCTTGGTGGCGAATACGATGGCAAGACTCACCGGCGCGGTAATAGACGCGGCCGGGTCGAGGCCGCGACGGGCGAGTGCATCCGCAGCCGGCTTCAGGCTTTGTCGGCAGCGCAGGGCATCTGCGGCAAAGTCATCAAGATAGGCAGCGGCAACCGCCCGAAAAATGGCAACCGTGCCCTCTTTGGGGATCACATCGGGGTGTTGATCAAGATACACCGCCAATGCGGCGGCCTGGGCGTCCTGTTCGTTCATGGGTCGTAGCCTCGACTGAGGAAATAAAGCCGCCATTCTGACCGATAGCGGCCGGAATACGGCAAACAATCCGTCACTAAACCCGATAGCGGCCCCGGTTTACCGCCCCGTCAGAGGGAAGATTGCTAGAATGGGGGCTTTCAATACCCCCCCCCTTTTCGAAAGCGCCAACCGACATGAACTGGTCCGAATTTTTCCACATGGGTGGATACGCCCTCTACGTATGGGTCTCCTATGGCCTGATGGCCGTGGTGCTGATCCTCAACCTCGTCATCGTCAGGCGCCGAAAGGCCGAGGTGAACAAGGCCCTCCGTCGCCTGCTCAAATCAGGCAGGGCCAGCGTATGACGCCGCGTCGCAAACGCATGCTGGTCGTCGGTTTGATTATCATCGGGGTCAGCATTGCGGCCTTTCTCGCCCTGACTGCCTTTCAGAAAAACCTGCTGTACTTCTACACACCGACCCAGGTGGCCGGGGGCGCCGCGCCCAAAGGCTATGCCTTTCGGGTAGGAGGACTGGTAGTTCAGGGCAGCGTCCAGCGTGAACCCGGCAACGTGACCGTCCACTTCGCCGTCACCGATGGCAGCGCAACGGTGCCGGTAACCTTCAGCGGCATCCTGCCCGACCTGTTCCGCGAGGGCCAGGGCATCATCGCGATTGGCAAGATGAACGATCAGAACACCTTTGAAGCCAGCGAGGTACTGGCCAAGCATGACGAGAACTATATGCCGCCGGAAGTGGCCGACAGCCTGAAGAAAAGCGGCAAATTGCCGACAACCTACAAGGATTACCAGCGCTAAATCACCTCACCCCATGGCGCCTCTATGGCTCATGGGGTGGCCGCCCTTGCCACCCGGCGATTAACTGCGAGGTCAGCCACTAGCCCCAGGCCACTGCAACTCACCGCCCAGCCCTCGCCACGCCCTGCCGCCCCCACTCAAATACCCGGCGATCACTTTTTCGCTGCCACAGGCTCTGCCGACATCAGGCTTTCGCCATACCCTCCCGCCTACCTCTGGTT
>JBKCCF010000047.1:0-7924 GCA_046305255.1 Methylococcaceae bacterium | reverse complement strand
TTTTGTGGATAGTCAGATCGGCTCCGGTAAATTCATCTTCGGGGTCAAGCCTAATGCCAAACAGCACTTTGAGCAGGCCATAGATCAGAAAGCCGCCTAAAAGCGCAATCACAATGGCAAGACCGGTACCTAGAAGCTGGGATGCCAGTGATACCTTACCCAAGCCACCCAATTGAACTTGTCCAAAAATGCCAGCAGCAACCCCCCCCAGGGCGCCGCAAACTCCGTGTAGCGGCCAGACACCCAGTACATCGTCGATTTTCCAGCGGTTCTGAGTCAGTACGAACATATAGACGAATAATCCGCCCGCGATGGCCCCCAAAATGAGCGCGCCAATCGGATGAATGACATCCGATCCGGCGCAGACGGCAACCAAACCGGCAAGAGGGCCGTTATGTACGAACCCAGGGTCATTTCGCCCTGCGAGAAGAGCAGCCAGTGTGCCGCCAGTCATGGCCATTAGAGAGTTAATGGCTACAAGGCCGCTAATGGCATTGAGGGTCTGTGCTGACATTACATTAAAGCCAAACCAACCTACAGTGAGTATCCAGGCTCCTAACGCAAGGAATGGGATACTGGAGGGGGGATGTGCTGCAATCCCGCCATCACGATGGTAGCGGCCACGACGGGGGCCCATCATGATGACTGCCGCCAATGCGACCCAGCCGCCCATGGCATGAACTACAACCGATCCGGCAAAATCATGAAACGGCGCACCGTACTGTTTTTCCAGCCATGGTTGGAAGCCAAGGCTATTGTTCCAGGCGATGCCTTCAAAAAATGGGTAAACAAAGCCCACTAGCAGGAATGTTGCGGCAATCTGCGGGTTGAATTTTGCTCTTTCGGCAATTCCACCAGATACGATAGCCGGGATGGCTGCCGCAAAGGTTAGTAGGAAGAAGAACTTTACTAATCCATAGCCGCTACTTATCGACAGTTCACCCGCGCCCTGGAAGAAGTGAACGCCATAGGCCAAGTAATAGCCGATGAAAAAGTAGGCGATGGTGGATACTGCGAAATCCGCCAGGATCTTGACCAACGCGTTGATTTGATTTTTGCGTCGAACGGTCCCCAGTTCCAGAAATGCAAATCCAGAGTGCATTGCAAGCACCATGATCGCACCGAGAAGAATGAACAGAACGTCCTGACTTTTGCTGAGAGATTCCATAGGTTGCCTCGTTGAGTGTCACCAGACGCAGGCAAATACCAGGCCAGTGCATTAAATGTTTGATAACAGGGCAAGTCTCTACGGACAGGTTCTCTCTTGTTCTAGATCGCAACCAAGGTGGTGCGCATTTGCACCTTAATGAAGCGAAACATCCATTGCGGATGACGCTTGGCTCTTAAATTTTAGGTCTGCGCAAAAGCGGGGGCATAGAGCCCCCGTTGCAGTTGTTCCAGAAGATGATTTTATTTTTTACTGAATCGTGCGATCAGCGTACTGAACATTCCGATCAATTTATCAAGACCGGATCTTGTGCCACTGATTACGGTCTCTAGTACCTCTGTGCTTGTCATGCCGGCAAAACGTCGTTTGTAATAGCCAAGGGCGAATGGCGCGCCAAATCCCCCGAGAATGATACCGAGCATGAACGGTGCGGGCGATGAGTCTGAACCCGATGAAGCAGCCGTCGCTGGTGCTGAAGTTCCAGCAGCACTGCCCTTGGGCGCGGGCTTCGGAAAGTCTTGGACTTTTGGCCCATAGTCGTCGGGTATAGCAAAATCAGTGAGACCGGGTATGCTCGGGAAGGGCGTGCTCCCATTACCTACAATTAACTGGCCCTTCATCCCTTTTTCCATGTGTTGCGCAATGTCGCAATGCACTAGATACGTTTTGTCTTCAGCTGGCAATATCAGGGTACCGGTGATTTTGGCTGGCCCTGTCATTTCAAGATGGAACATTCCCTTATCGTAGATGAACTTGGGCAGGCCGTGCATCATCCATTGATGTCTGATGTTGTCCTCATTGATAAAATTAACTGTGAGACGTGTACACGGCTTTACCCGCCATTCGTGGGAATCAAAGCCAAACATGGTTCCGGGAAAGTCTTTCGCATACTGGTGCCCCGCTCTCACCGTGATTGTTTTGTCCTCACTCACGCTTGGGCAGCCGGGCGGAAGTGTGGTTTTGTTTTGTCCCATGACCATGCCGCCATCCATATCCATCAAGTGGCCTGCACCATGATCCATAAGCATGTTGTGTTCGACAAATTTGTCCGATTTCTCGGCCGCCGCTGTCGATAGGCTTATTGTCAAACCAACGGCGATAGTCCAAATAGTATTTTGAGTCATCTTAGTCCGCAGCCTCATGGTTTGTTGTTCTTGAGGAAGGGTAGTTGTCCAACCAGGGCAATCACCTTTTCACGGTTCATATAAACAAGATAGCCGGCAATACCTAGCAGAAGCCCGGAAAATAATCCTCCCCCTCCGGTTTGATCGCTACCCGGCTGCACATAACCTGCGGGTTGGGCTTGCGGTGGCAGTGCGGCGATATTGCCATCAGCAGGGTTGCTGGCCATGGTGCCTGCGGGTGCCCCTAGGCTACCCCAGTCGTCAAGATAATCCTGCCAGACGGGGATTTTTCTTTCCCAAAACTCCTTGGTGAAATAGGGCTTCAGATCCATTCCATGACTTTTGGGCGTTCCGTTTTCTTCGACATACTCTTTGTAGGCGACCAGACTGATGCTCCCACCTTCGCCCATACCGTTGGTAGTGAAGGCTTTTTCAGTGTGGTCGTGAAACATCCAGAGTCCCGACCCGTAACTATGCAGCCCATCATCGGTGGTATCCAGCGACAGATCCAACCGCTGGGCTGGTGCAAGGCTGTAAACATCACGGGTAACTTGGGCTGCCGGGTTTTGCTGCACACCATCGTAGTGAGTTTCTGTACCCTTGTGGCCATGAATATGCAGAGCCAATGGTTCAGTGTGTCCGTTGAGAATGCGGAGTTTCACTTTCTCATTCGGGTTAACTGTTATCAATGACTCCCTCAGTGTGTATGGAAACGCCCGACCATTAAGCAGGTAGTAATCATCAGTAGAATCGGTGATGTCATAGTCCTGGTTCATCTTTTTGGCGATCAGCCTTACATCATTGGCTGACTGCGGAATCTGGTGTAGTTCCTTATCCACCGATTGGTAGTGTAGATCGTATTCCTGCTTGAATTTTTCGAGTACGGCGGCAGACGGGTGACGGACTTGTCCTGCGCCCACGTTGAAGACCTGTGGCCAGTTGTTGGGTCGGTTTTCCTCAATGATGAACATGCCTGCAAGACCCATTGCGATATGGCTGTGCGGTTGAACGTGGCAATGGTAGTACATCGTTCCGGGTTGCCTTGGTCTGATCACGTAAGTTTTGCTCTGGCCCGGCATAATGTCCTTTTCACTGGTCTGACCCACGCCGTCATTGCCTTCGCCGGCATGATCCATAAAGGGGTGATCGACCCCATGTAAATGTATGGAATGTGGGAAATAGTGAGAGTTTTCGACGACCAGCCAAACAACGTCGCCTTGCTCTATGCGTATCGGAGGGGAGGGCATCCGAAGAAGCGGATTAGCCTCGGCGCTCGCGAAGCTTTTGGTCGACATATCCCTGCTTTTGGGCGCAAAAACCCAGAAGGAAGGTTCGATTCCTGGTGCTATGTCAAACGTGGTCACAACCCCGGCAAAATCGGGTGAGTGGCCGTTGATTTCCATCACCTCCAGTTTAATGACGATATGGTCAGGATCACCGTCCTTGTCGATATCGTTAGTCATGGTGACTGCATCTGCCGCGACATTGGACGTATCCATCAGGGTTTGCATGGATATGTTATTGGTTCCTTTAACGAATGCCGCGATATCGTTCGGGTTGTCCGGGTTACAGGACTTGGATTCCTGAATGCTAACCCCTTCAACGACCTGTGCTTTGCGCCATTCAGGCGGGGCACCACTGTTACAAAAGGGCTCTGCCTGGCCTGGTGCCACCTTGACCGTCGGCGGTGCCTGAAATACAGCCTGGGTAATAGGTGATAGTGTCAGGAGTGCAGAAGCAGTTACAAAGGCAAGAGTTTGTTTCAACATGGTGTTATCCGTTGGTAGCAAAACGCCAGGAGGTAGCAATGGGCTACCCCCTGGCGCTGGTTTTCGCCGGAAGGCGCTGTAGCTGTTTTAGCTCTCTTTCTTGGCGATCATCTTGTCCACAGCTGCCTTGAATCCAGCATTGGATAAGTAAAGGATGTAGGCAATTGAAATAAGTAATACCCCGATCACAAACCAAGTACTAGTGGATATACCTGACTGATTCGAACCCACCACAAAACCAATGTGCTCATCAACCTTTTGGCCTTCGTTCACCAGAGTAATGTGCGTCCGGTATTTTCCTGGTTCAGAAAAGTTGATTTTGGTATTAAAAGTACCCGTGGGGTGGGTACTTGGTTCCTGGTAGAATACGCGCGTTCCCTCTGGCTCCTTTGTGATTTCAAATTCGACAGTCATATTACGCAGTGCTTTGCCTTCATAGTCGAATACTACATCAGTCATTCCCACTTCAGGTATGGCATTGCAGTATTCCGTGCTTCCCGTGATTTGTGACTGGTAAGCTGTGAAGTGCACCAAATGCGAACCGATTTGGACACGACACTGGTCGGTATCCACGCTAGCACCGCCATGCCCCCAGGAGATTGCCGGAATCATGCTGATGGCGAGAATACCAAATGCCAGAAGACCTTTTTTAAATGCTTCGAAGTTACCCATTATGTGTTCCCTCATTCTTATGTTATTTATGATGATTTTTATGGTACGTCTATTAGATATCGTTCCAATCGCAACGCGTAGTCACTCCGTCCTATGCTTCCTGCACATCTGACAGGTTTGAATATACCGAAGCATGTCTCTCACTACAACACAAGGAGACATAGCTCAGACTCACGTTCGTCATTCAAACATATCAGATTCCTGGAATTGCGGGCCTCACGTCCTGACTCGCCTCCTGCTGGTTCGGACAGACCCGCAATTGAAAAGTTCGAATGGCGCATCGTTTCTAATCGATGATGTGGGATGCCAGTCCATCTGCCAGCTTGGGTTCAAACCAGGTTGATTTTGGCGGCATTACTTCGCCGCTATCGGCCACCGCCATAAGATCGGTCATCGGGGTGGGGTACATCGACAAAGCCAATGTCATTTCCCCGCTATCGACTCTTCTCACCAACTCCGCAAGCCCCCTGATGCCCCCAACAAAATCAATGCGGGTGTCGCGGCGCGGATCTGTGACTCCCAGAATCGGACCGATGAGTCTGTTTTGCAGAATGCTCACGTCTAGTCGGCCTACGGGATCGGCTGGTACTCGGTTCGGACGAATTTGCAGATTATGCCAACGCCCTTCAAGGTAGAGCCCAAACTCGCCCTGTTGGGTCGGTCTGACAGCCCCGCTTGCCGCCTCAACAATAAAGTCGTTGGCCAGACGTGACAGGAACTGGTCGACGCTGAGGCCATTTAGACCCCGGATGACACGGTTGTAATCCATGATGCGCATCTGCTGGCGAGGGAAAATTACGGCCAGAAAATAGTCGGAATTAGATTCAACGCCGGCAACATGGCGCGCAGCCGCCACTCGGGAGGCCGCAGCCGAGCGATGGTGGCCATCGGCGATGTAAAGTGCGGGCATCAATTCAAATGCCTGAGTCAGCTCCGCTATCGCGACTGGATCACGAATGGCCCACACGGTATGCCTGACCCCTGAGTCAGCAACGGCATCGGCATCAGGTGTGCCCATACAGGCTGCGGCAATCATCCTGTCAACCGTTGGAGCATCAGGGTAGACCAGCAGAACCGGGCCGGTCTGGGCATTGAGTGCCTCAATCTGACGGACCCGGTCGTCTTCCTTGTCAGGTCGTGTGAACTCGTGTCGCTTTATGATATTGGCATCGTAGGCGCTAACGCTGGCGGTCGCGACCAGACCGGTCTGCTCATGGTCATCCATAATGAGCCGATAGGCATAGTAGACAGGGCTAGTCTCCCTCTCAATGACGCCAGCATCAATCATGTGCCTGAGGTTCTCCGCAGCTTTATGGTAGACCTCATCGGAATGAACGTCGGTGCCTTGAGGCAAATCAATTTCTGCCTTGGAGATATGAAGAAAACTCCAGGGTTTCCCCTTGGCCAGTATCTTGGCTTCATCGGAATTAAGGACATCATAAGGCGGTGCAATGACCTCAGCGGCCCGGTCGGTGGCTGGGTGCAATGCTGCGAATGGACGAATGAGCGACATGTTGGGTCTCCAGGCTAAAGGCTCAGTCTAGCATTGACCAAAGGTAAAGCAGATCGGGAACCTCACATCACGGGTATTGGTTTCCGGTATGCTAGCGGGTCTCCGGCCCCGACCAGAACCCGGCCGATTACTATTGGGAACCTCGAAAAACCCATCTTTTCACCCAAATTATGAGTCTAACGCACTGATTTATAATGCGTCGATTTCACAATTTTGAGGTTTTTCGAGGTTCCCTATTGAGAAAAGTCCAGAACACTGCCAGATCCAGCCAAAGAGTGAAGCATGACGCTGTTAACCCGTGTTCCCTTGCTGGCATTGCTGATTGCTCTTGGTGCCTGCTCCAACAGCCGAGTGCCGCCAACGCGGCTGCCCGAGCCCTATCCTGAACCGCAACAGGAAACCAGTCGGTCTGCTCAAATGTCCTCAGTATCCTCAGCCGAAGCCTACGTGAAATCAGAAGCGACCCGTCCCAAAGCTGAGACTACGCCGATTCCCGCTGAATCGATGCCGATTGAGCCAGATTCGAAGCCCCTGGAAGGCTATTCCTCAACGCCCTATGGGGTTGACCCCATACCGGCAGAACCTGCACCCGTCACTCCCGCGCCTTACGAACCTGTTGTGGTTGATATCCCCCCTGTGCCGCCAGAGTCCTTTACCGGTACCGGCGCAATGCTTCAGTTGCCGGTATCGCCAGCATTGACGCCGCCGCCAGAACCCAAGGAATTTGCCATGACGGCTCCACCCGCTGTGCTCGCACTGGAAAGCGAGATTCAGATCAGCATGAAATTCGGTAACTATGCCGACGCCGCCGCGACACTGGAACGAGCCATCCGGATACAGCCCAAGAACCCCGAGCTTTGGCATGTGCTGGCCAAGGTCAGACTGAGGCAGCAGCAACCAGGACTTGCCGAGGACCTCGCCAAGAAATCCAATTTGCTGGCCAAGAATAACCCCGAACTAGCCCGCGCCAACTGGGACATTATTGCCCAGGCGCGCAAGAATAAGGGTGATCCTTCAGGTGCCGCCGAAGCCCAAGCCAGAGCTCGCTATTAAGTGCCTGATCTGGAGAACTCATTTGCCCCTGGTGGCGCACTATCCGTGCAGTTGCCCGGATTCAGGCCACGTCCCGCCCAGCAGGCCATGGCGCAGGCTATCGCTGACGTGATTGAGGCAGGTGGTTGTCTGGTGGCTGAAGCCGGCACCGGCACCGGCAAAACGCTGGCCTATCTGCTGCCAGCCATGCTGTCGGGTAAAAAACTCATAGTCTCCACGGCTACCAAAACCCTGCAGGATCAGCTGTTCCGCAAAGATTTGCCGTTGGTGCGCCGTGCCCTCAATCGCCCTGTTAGAGTGGCTTTACTTAAGGGACGCAGCAACTATCTCTGCCTTTATCGCCTGGAGCATACCCTGGGTTTCAGGGCAGGGCAGGGTCCGCGCGATGCTCAGGCGCTCGCGGCGATCCGTCGCTGGGCACGGAACACGCAGACGGGCGACATTGCCGAGGCCTCCGGGTTGCCCGAAAACTCACCGCATTGGGCCGCGGCAACCTCGACCGCCGACAATTGCCTCGGTCAGGAGTGCCCTCAGCATGGCGACTGCTTTCTGGTAAAGGCGCGGAGCCGCGCGCGCGAGGCAGATGTGCTGGTGATTAATCATCATCTTCTGTGGGCGGACTGGA
>JBKCCF010000046.1:0-20531 GCA_046305255.1 Methylococcaceae bacterium | reverse complement strand
GATCCTCAATGACCAACCAGCGACGGTAGGTTTCATAACCACCACTTTTGCGGTCAATCTCGACCCGAACGTCAATCCGGCTCTCATGATACTTGACCGTCGCGGTTCGCAAAGCCTCTTCGATCGCCGCAAACACGACTTCTTTTTCTATGTCTTTTTCGTGAGAAAACGCATCGACTACCAGTAGGATTTCTTTGTTCGCCATAGCGCCATCCTGTAAAAATTAATGGTCAAATTCCGGTGACAAGCGCGCCTTGTCTATCAAATCAAACGGGATGCGCAGACTGACCTGCTCGTCCTGCAACAGCACATCCCGATCATCGACCCCCTGCAACCGCGCCTTGAATCGGCGCCGCCCATCAAGAGCCCGGGTAAGCTGCAATCGGACCATCTGCCCCTTGAATCGCTCGAAGTGCTCCAGCGCGAACAGGGGACGATCCATCCCCGGAGAGGAGACCTCAAGTTGATACCGACCCGGCATGGGATCCTCTACATCAAGCACACCACTGACCTGGTAACTCACCCTGGAGCAGTCATCCACCTTGACCCCATCCGGAGTATCGATATAGATCCGAAGTACGCGCTGATGGCCATCAAACTCGATACCCACCCATTCATAGCCCAAACCCTCCACCACCGGCTTGAGCATGTCGACCAGACGGTCATGCGCCTTCATGTACAACCTCACCAAAATCTCAAACAAAAAATGGGCGCTAGGCCCATTGTTGCTTTCAACATACCCCAAAAACCAAAAACGCCCCTTAAGGGCGAATCTCTAGAGGGAAGAAAACAGGCCAGCAAGACCTGACCTGACCCGACCCCGAAAATTTTCGCAATCATAACATCATTCTGACTCTGATTAAAATCTCATCATCAATGGTGCTACCACAGCTACCCCAGAATTTGCCTTACGAAAGACCAAGACAGGTCCGGCGGACATCCATTATGCTCAGAACACCCTGACGCCTGTAGCGGGAAATCTACTGAATGACCACAACGCCACATCCTCCCGGCCTGGCCGGACGTATTCGGGCTCTATCAATGATCCTGCTGACCGTCTGCTGCGCACTGGCAACACCTTCTGCCCTGGGGGATAGCGGTCCGGCCCTGCTACTTGCCGAGATTTACCGCGACGAGATTGACCCTGCCGATTACTGGGTCAGCGAAAAATTCGACGGGGTCAGGGCTTACTGGGACGGTAAGCAGTTGCTCTTTCGAAGCGGGCAACCCATCCATGCACCCGCGTGGTTTATCCATGGCCTGCCGTCACGCCCACTGGATGGCGAACTTTGGCTGGCAAGGGGGCAGTTCGAGCGACTCTCGGGTATTGTGCGCAAGGCCGAACCGGTCGATGCCGAATGGCGCCAGCTCAGCTACCTGCTGTTCGAGTTGCCGGACGCTGAAGGCAACTTCAGCCAGCGCCTCGCGGCGCTACACCAACTGGCGGCCAACGCCCGGTTGTCATGGCTGAAAGTGGTAGAACAGCAGCGGATAAGCGACCGCCGCGCACTGAAAGCCCGGCTTGACGAAATCGTCGCCGCGGGCGGGGAGGGCCTGATGCTGCACCGCGCAGACGCGGACTACCGGACAGGGCGCAGCACTGACCTGCTCAAACTCAAACCTTACCTCGACAGCGAAGCCCGGGTGACAGGCTACATTGCCGGGAAGGGTCAGCATACCGGTCGCATGGGCGCCTTACGGGTGACTGACGCTGAGGGCCGGACATTTCATCTGGGCAACGGCTTTACCGATGCCCAGCGTGACAAACCGCCGGCGATCGGCAGCCTCGTCACCTACCGCTACCGTGGCCTGACCCAGAAAGGACTGCCGCGCTTCGCGTCCTTTATCCGGGTCCGTGAACTACCCTGAATCTGCCGCAGGACAGAGACAACCCCGGCTTTGCCGACGTAACATAGCCACCTGACCAACCCTCTTACCGGAGCACCCGATGTCACTCACCGCCATGGATCTAGTCGCCGCAGCCAAACAGCACATCCGCGAAATAAGCCCTGATGAAGCGTCCGGCTTACTGGGCCATATTGCCATCCTTGATGTAAGAGAACCCGCTGAATTAGGGGCCGGCACCCTTCCCGGCGCAATCAATATCCCACGCGGTGTTCTCGAATTTCAGATCGGCCAACACCCTGACCTCAAGGACGCCCGAGAGAGCGAAATCCTGGTTTACTGCCTTTCCGGCGGGCGTTCGGCACTGGCGGTCGAAGCCCTGCATAAACTCGGATACAGCCAGGCTATCAGTCTTGCTGGCGGCTTCAAGGCCTGGACCGAGGCCGGCCTGCCAACCCGCGTCTGAGACATCAATCGACTTATGTCGCGCCGCAGCGAAAAACCTCAGTCCCCTGATGTCGAGCGGATGAGGCTGGATAAATGGCTATGGGCCGCGCGTTTCTTCAAGACCCGGCAACTCGCCATCGACGCTATCAACAGCGGCAAAGTCCATATCGGCGGTCTCCGGGCGAAACCTGGCAAAGACATTGAAGTGGGTGTCAAGCTCAGTGTCACGCGTGAGCAGGACACCTGGAACGTCACGGTGCTTGGCCTTTGCGGCCAGCGTCGGCCGGCCACTGAAGCCGCACTGCTTTACCAGGAAAGTCAGGATAGCATCGACCAACGGGAGGCAGAGGCCCAGCGGCGACGCGACGAGCGGGGCACAGGTGTCATCAGTGATGCTCGCCCGAACAAGCGTGACCGCCGACTCATCCACCGGTTCAAACGCAGCGACGCATGAGTGATCTCCTCCCGATCACCGCTTCAAATGAACGGGTGATCTACTCGGTTTCACGACTTAACCGCGTTTGCCGGTTTCTTCTCAACGACACCTTCAGCACCCTCTGGATTGAAGGTGAACTCTCGAACTTTTCAGCGCCCTCCTCCGGCCATCTCTATTTCACCCTCAAGGACGCCGAAGCCCAAGTGCGCTGCGCGATGTTTCGCCCCCAGACCCGCAGCCTGGGGTTTCGCCCGCAAAACGGCGATCATGTGCTGGCACGTGCTCAAGTCAGCCTTTATGAACCACGTGGTGATTTTCAGCTCATCGTGGAAACGCTGGAGGCCGCTGGCGACGGCGTACTGGCCCTGGCGTTCGAACGGCTCAAGCAGAAACTCGAAGCCGAAGGCTTATTCAGCGCCACGCACAAGCAGCCCATCCCCGCGTTTCCCGCCTGCATTGGGGTCATCACCTCCCCCACCGGTGCGGCCATCCGCGACATACTCAGTGTTCTGGCCCGCCGTTTCCCCAGGATTGAAGTGATCCTGTTTCCGGTCAAGGTACAGGGCGCGGAAGCGGCAGCCGAGATCGTCCGTGCCTTCCGTCTGGCGGATCAAATGCAATGCTGTGATGTCCTGATCGTCGGGCGCGGGGGTGGCGCAGGGGAGGACCTTTGGTGTTTCAATGACGAGGCAGTGGCTCGGGCGATTCATGCCTGCCGAACACCGGTTGTATCGGCTGTCGGTCACGAGACAGATTTCACGATCAGCGACTTCGTGGCCGACCTTCGAGCCCCGACGCCTTCAGCCGCTGCCGAAGCCATCAGTCCCAATCGGGTCGAATGGCTCGGCCGGCTTGACAGGCTCTCGGGCCGACTTAGGCAAAGTCTGCTCAACCACACCCGGCAACTAGCCCGACGAATCGAATTTCTTGAAATACGTCTTCGGCAATTGCATCCGGCTCAACGCCTGATGACCCAATCGCAACGCCTCGACGAACTGGAGCAGCGCCTGGTACGCGCTATCAGGCACCCGCTTACCTTGAAGCAAACCCGCCTTCAAACCCAGAAGGCCCGGCTGCAGCGCCAGCATCCCGACCACACCCTTACCGCAAAGGCTAAAATCCGGGATCAGCTCGAACAGCGACTGCGAACGGCCATGCAGCGGCGACTGGACGGCTGCCAGCAGGCATTGGGACTCACGTCTCAGTCGCTGAACACGGTCAGTCCGCTGGCTACCTTGACGCGGGGCTACAGTATTACCACGCTCACCGAAAGCGGCGCACTGATCTTAAGGTGCA
Organism: Methylococcaceae bacterium; assembly: GCA_046305255.1. Lineage (GTDB taxonomy): Bacteria > Pseudomonadota > Gammaproteobacteria > Methylococcales > Methylococcaceae > UBA6136. The sequence goes on along the minus strand of JBKCCF010000046.1, from coordinate 16,507 downwards.
GCGATGCTGCACCCGGCAGCAGCATCAGCACCCGGGTCAACGATGGCACTCTCCACAGCATTGTCCTGGACAGTTGTGCGAACAAGGACGCATCAAGCCTCTAGACCACTCTGCCTTCTGTGTTATCGACAATCCTCTCACTGCCCTTTACACTGCGCCGCCTTCTTTTTTGATCCATTCAACGGTTCCGCTTGCGGATCCAAATCAAAATCCTGAACATCCAACGGAGTCGCACATGAACTCAGCCAGCCTCAGCCTGATCCAGAACTACTACGCCGCCTTCAATGCGGGCGATATGGATACCTTTCTCAGCCTGCTGACGGACGATGTCATCCATGACATCAACCAGGGACGACGCGACATCGGCAAGGACGCGTTTCGCGCCTTCATGGACCGGATGAACACGAACTACGGAGAGCAACTGGTCGATATGGTCATCATGACCAGCGATGATGGCAGCCGTGCGGCCGCCGAGTTCGTCGTACTGGGCGAATATCGGGTCACCGACGAAGGTCTGCCAGAGGCAAAGGGACAGAAATACCGCCTGCCTGCCGGCGCGTTTTTCGAAATTCGCGACGGCAAGGTGGCCCGCATCACCAATTACTACAACCTCGAAGACTGGATTGCCCAGGTCAGCGCCTGAACCCTGCCCCGTTATCAGGCATTCGCGCCATGAGTCACATCAACCCGATCACCATCCGTCGTTTTACCGGCCATGATCCACTGCTGAAGCCGTTTCTGCCCGACCTCGCCCGTCTGCGAATTCAGGTGTTTCGTGATTTCCCCTACCTCTACGACGGCACCACCGCGTATGAGGAGAAATACCTTGAAACCTACACGAACTGCCCGGAAAGCATCGTGGTTCTGGTTCTGGACGGCGATCACGTGGTGGGGGCTACCACTGGTCTGCCCATGGATGCCGAAACAGCCGAGTTCCAGAAGCCCTTTCTCGAACAGGGCTTTAACCCCGCTCGCATCTTCTACTGTGCCGAATCGGTACTGTTGCCAGAGTACCGAGGGCGCGGCATTTATCCCAGGTTCTTCAATGAACGGGAGGGCCATGCCCGCGCGTTGGGACGCTTTGATCTCTGCTGCTTCTGCTGTGTTCAACGACCCGAGGATCACCCGCTGCGGCCGGTCGATTACCTGCCGCTGGATCGCATCTGGAGCAAATTCGGCTACGTCAAACAGCCTGAACTGGCGACAACTTATGACTGGAAGGATATCGACGAGGCCGTAGAAACGGCCAAACCCATGGTGTTCTGGCTCAAATCCCTCAAGGAGACCTAACTGATGACAAGGGCATTTCGTGTTGCTGCCGCCCAGTACGATATTAGCTTTCTGGCCAACTGGGATGACTATGCCGCCAAAATTGGCCGCTGGGTCGCGGAGGCTGCCACAAGTAAGGCTCGCCTGCTGGTATTCCCCGAATACTTCAGTATGGAGCTTGCCTCCCTGTTTCCCGAATCAGTCTACACATCGCTGTCGGGGCAACTAGAAGCCATGCAGAGTCTGTTGCCGAAGTTTCTCGGCTTGTTCGAGGAACTCGCAAGGCAGCACGGGATATACATCGTTGCCGGATCCTACCCCGTACGCCAACCAGAGGGTCATTATCGCAATCGTAGCTACCTTTTCCGGGCCGAGGGCGGCACGGACTTTCAGGATAAGCTGCAGATGACCCGTTTCGAAAATGAGCAGTGGCACATCAGTGCGGGCGATGCGATCAAGATGTTTGATACTGATCTTGGCCGTGTCGCCATAAATATCTGTTATGACAGCGAATTCCCCATGATCGCGCGCTACCAGGTAGAAGCAGGTGCCGACCTGATTCTGGTACCGAGTTGCACCGACACCACGGCGGGCTACTGGCGGGTACGGATCGGCTGTCAAGCACGAGCGCTGGAAAATCAGTGCTATGTGGTGCAGTCGCCCACGGTGGGTTCTGCACCCTGGTCAGAGGCGGTGGATGTCAACATCGGGGCGGCAGCCGTTTATACCCCAGTCGATTACGGCTATCCAGACGATGGCGTGCTTGCGATAGGTACCCTGAACGCAGCCCAGTGGGTCTATGCGGATATTGATCTAGATTCGATTGCACACATCCGTAAAACAGGTCAGGTCTTCAACTACCGCGATTGGCCGCGTCAGTTCCGCTGCATCCATTCAGACTAGGATTCCGAATTCTTCACCCAGCCAGCCACATCGCGTAGCATGTCTGCCACTTTAACGACGCAAAGCATCTCCCCAGCCACCATGCGCGCCAAACCACACCGACTCGAGCTCTTCGACACCACACTTCGAGATGGCAGCCAGACTGCCGGCATCAACTTTTCCTCCGCTGACAAGGTTCGGATAGCCCATCGGTTGGCCGAGTTCGGGATGGACTGGATTGAAGGCGGCTGGCCGGGCGCCAGCCCCAAGGACACCCGCTTTTTCGAAATGATGCGTGAGCGTAACTGGCCCCATACCCGGCTGGTAGCCTTCGGCAGCATGGCACGTCCCGGCACATCGGCCGCCGAGGATGTCGGTCTGCGGCACCTGGCCGAAAGTGGTGCCGATGCTGCCTGCGTCTTTGGCAAAAGCTGGGACCTTCATGTCACCAAGGCGCTGGGGATCAGCCTGGCTGAAAATCTGGCGTTGATCCATGACACCATCCACTGGCTCAAAAGCCAACTGCCGGTGGTTTTTTTCGACGCCGAGCACTTTTTCGACGGCTACCGCGACAATCCCGACCATGCCATTGATGTTCTCAAGGCCGCACATGATGCCGGTGCAGACGGACTGGTGCTGTGCGACACCAATGGCGGCACCATCCCCCAGACCATTGCCGCTGTGGTCGCCTCAGTGGTCGAGCGTTTCCCCACGACCACAGTCGGCATTCACGCCCACAATGATTCCGAGCTTGCAGTCGCCAATTCGGTGGCTGCCGCAGGGGCCGGGGCCACCATGGTACAAGGCACAATCAACGGCATCGGCGAACGTTGCGGCAATGCCAATCTGGTCTCCATCATTCCGACCCTGCAACTCAAGATGGGGCTGGATTGTGGCATCGACGCTGCGCAACTGCGTCAACTTGGCTCGCTCTCCCGCTTCGTCAATGAGATGGCCAACCGACTGCCCTGGCAGCACCAACCCTTTGTAGGTCTCAACGCCTTTGCTCACAAGGGCGGCATTCATGTCTCAGCCATCCGCAAAGATGCGCGATTGTATGAGCATATTGATCCGGCGCTGGTCGGAAACGAGCGACAGATTCTGGTGTCGGACCAGGCCGGCAAAAGCACCGTCCAGCTTAAAATGGCCGAAATGGGGTTGGATATCGACTTGAGTCCCGAGGATCCCGGCGTCCGCGAAGCCATCCGGCGAGTAAAGGAACTGGAGCATCGCGGCTTCGCCTATGAAGGTGCCGAGGCGTCGTTCCAGTTGCTGCTACTGAAAGCAATGCAGCGTTTCAACCGCTATTTCGAACTGGACAGCTTTCGGGTGGTTGATGAAAAACATGACCACGAACAGGAACCTGTGTCCGAGGTGTCGGTAAGCCTGCATGTCGGCCAAAGCATCACCGCCACTTCTGCGCGCGGTAATGGACCGGTCAATGCGATGGACAATGCGCTGAGGGACGCCCTGATCCCTTTCTATCCCGGCCTTGCCAGCATGCGACTCACCGATTTCAAGGTCCGTGTACTGACGACCAACGAAGCGACTCGGGCCACCGTTCGTGTCCTGATCGAATCCACCGATGGCATAGCAAAATGGGGCACAGTAGGGGTTTCACCGAATATGGTGGATGCCAGTTATCAGGCGCTGGTCGATGCAATCGAGTACAAACTCCTGCTCGACAAGGCCACGCCGCCATCCTGAACAGACACCGTGAGGCGGGCCCCAGATTGCTCCGCAGGCAAGCCTGCCAGACCGCCGTCTGACCGCCAAAACCCGACCTGAAAATGACGATAAAATCCTCTTACATGGCTGGTTGCTTTCCCAAAATACGCCACGTATACTTCGCCCCGAGCTTGAAAAAAGCCTGGTCACCGAAAAATGAACCACACTATGGAGGATGCCCGAATGAAATGGGAAAAGCCTAGCTATACCGATTTGCGCTTCGGCTTCGAAGTGACGATGTACATCTACAACCGTTAATTCTGGTCGTGATTCGAACGGGGCTCCGCAGCAATGTCGAGCCCCGTTTTCGTGTCCGCACTTAATTTCACACCGCATATCCCCAACCATGAAGATTCGTGTTCTCGGTGCCGGTGCCGGCGGCGGCTTCCCCCAATGGAACTGTAATTGCCTTAACTGCGCGGGCGTCCGCGACGGCAGCTTGAGGGCCACACCTCGCACCCAGTCCTCCATAGCCGTCAGCAGCGATGGGCAGCGCTGGGTCTTGTTCAACGCATCGCCCGATATTCGCACCCAACTGGAAAATTTCCCGGCGGCACACCCAAAACAGGGGCTCAGGGATACCGGCATCAAGGCCATCATCCTGATTGACAGCCAGATTGACCATACCACCGGCCTGCTGATGCTGCGGGAATCGACCCTACCGCTGGAGATTTATTGCAGCGAAATGGTCAGGCAGGATCTGTCCAGCGGTTTCCCACTGTTCACCATGCTGTCGCATTACTGCGGCGTCCACCATCATCCGCTGCCGCTAGATGGTTCAGGCTTCACGATTCCCGGCATTGATGATCTTCGTTTTCATAGCCATTCTCTCAAAAGCAAGGCGCCGCCCTATTCCCCGCACCGTCATGATCCCCATGATGGCGATAACATCGGGGTGATGATTGAACAGATCTCGACCGGTAAAACAGTCTATTACGCGCCCGGTCTCGGCGAGATTGAGCCGCATGTGCTCAAGGCCATCACCATGGCGGATTGTGTGTTGGTAGATGGTACCTTCTGGCAGCACGATGAAATGGCGCGGGCCGGTATCAGCCAGAAACGGGCGCTGGACATGGGGCACCTGCCGCAATCAGGCCCCGACGGTATGCTGGACACTCTCGAGCGGGCAGAAAAGGCTCGCAAAATACTGATCCACATCAACAATACCAATCCAATTTTGGATGAAGCATCACCGGAACGGGCGGTACTAGCCGCCAAGGGTGTCGAAGTCGCCTACGACGGTATGGAAATCGAATTGTGAGTGATGCCATGATTGACACAGCACCCTGGTCACAAGATGAATTCGAGGCGCAACTCCGCGCCAAGGAGCGCTACTATCACATCCATCATCCTTATCAGGTCGAAATGGCCGCCGGGCGACTGGACCGGACTCAAATTCAGGGCTGGGTAGCCAACCGCTTCTATTACCAGGTCAATATACCGGTGAAGGATGCCAATATCCTCGCCAACTGTCCCGACCGCGATACCCGCAGGCTCTGGATCCAGCGAATACGCGATCATGATGGCGACGAAGCCCATCAGGGCGGTATCGAAGCCTGGACCCGACTCGGAGAAGCCGTCGGGCTCTCACGCGAAGAACTCTGGTCGCATACGCACGTGCTACCGGGCGTTCGGTTTGCCGTCGATGCCTATGTCAACTTTGCCCGTCACGCGTCCTGGCAGGAAGCGGCCTGCTCGTCGCTGACCGAGATGTTCGCCCCCACCATCCATAAGCAGCGGCTATCCGGCTGGCCCGATCTCTACCCCTGGATTGATCAGGAAGGCCTCGCGTATTTCCGTAAACGGGTGGGTCAGGCCAACCGCGATGTGGAACATGGTCTCGCCATAACCCTTGACCACTTCAGATCACGAGCACAGCAGGTTCGCGCCACAGAAATTCTGCAATTCAAGCTCGACATCCTCTGGACCATGCTGGATGCCATGTGGCTTGCCTATATCGACCATAAACCGCCCTATTTCAACATTACCCGCTGACAGCCATGGCACTGGACCCCAACCGCCCGCTTGCTTTTTCGCCCCTGCACCGTTTGCAGTGGGAGGAAGCACAGCAAAAATATGTCATCCTTTACCCTGAAGGCATGGTGGAACTCAACCAACCGGCAGCAGCCATTTTGAAATTATGCGACGGCACCCGCACACTCGACGTGATAGTCGGCGAACTGGAGCGGGCCTACGACACCACCGGCCTGCATGATGATGTATCCGAACTTGCGGAATCCGCACTGGAAAATGGCTGGATCACCTACCTTACATAGCAGCAACCCGCGCTGGTTGCTGGCGGAACTAACCTATGCCTGCCCCCTGCAGTGTCCCTATTGTTCCAACCCCATCGACTATGCTCGACACTCAAAGGAACTCAGCACTGAGGAATGGCTGCGGGTACTGAGCGAAGCCCGGGCCATGGGTGCAGTGCAATTGGGACTGTCCGGCGGTGAACCGCTGATTCGCAGGGACCTCTCCACCATCGTCCAGCACGCGCGGGGGCTTGGCTATTACACCAATCTCATCACCTCCGGCTACGGACTGACTGAAACGCGGATTGCCGAGTTGAAGACGGCGGGACTGGACCATATCCAGATCAGCATTCAGGCCCCGGAAAAAACCCTCAACAACTACCTCGCTGGCGTGGACGCCTACGAACAGAAAAAGGCAGTGGCGCACCTCATCAAGCAGCATGGCTACCCTATGGTGCTCTGCGTCGTCATCCACCGGGAAAACATCCACCTGATGCGCGAGATTCTCGAGATGGCCGAGGAACTGGGCGCGGACTACCTGGAACTCGCCAACACCCAGTATTACGGCTGGGCCCACCTTAACCGCGATCAATTGTTGCCTAGCCGGGAGCAGTTCGTCGGGGCCGAGGCCATAGCTAATGAGTATAAGGAAAAGCTTAAGGGGCGAATGAAGATTTACTACGTGGTGCCGGATTACTACGAGGATCGCCCCAAAGCCTGCATGAACGGCTGGGGCACCACTTTCCTCACCATCGCACCCGACGGCATGGCCCTCCCCTGTCATGAGGCCCGCATCCTGCCGGGACTGGACTGCCCCAATGTGCGAGATATGAGCCTCAGCGACATCTGGGAGCATTCCGACGCCTTCAACACGTTTCGCGGCTTCGACTGGATGCAGCAGCCGTGCCGTGACTGCCCCGAGAAAACCAGGGACTTCGGCGGTTGCCGTTGCCAGGCCTATCTTCTGACCGGCGACATGAACGCCACCGATCCGGTCTGCAGTCTGTCACCGCAACGACAAAAGCTGCAAACGGCTATTGAAGAGGCCTCTCACGCGACACTCAGCCAGAACCCGCAGCCGCTGGTATTTCGCAACAGCCGCAATTCAAAAGCGCTGAGCAAGTAGCCGGACTCAAAACCCTTCCCACGGCTCGTAAAGTCCCTCGACATCAACCCCTGCCAGCGAGAGCATTCGCCCCACCGACTCATCAATCAACTGCGGAAGCGTCTTGGTCGAGCCATAGAAGGCAGGCAAGGGTGGAAAGATGATGCCGCCCATTTCCGTCACAGCCGCCATATTACGAATATGCGCCAGGTTCAGTGGCGTTTCTCTGGGCACTACAATCAATCGCCGCCGTTCCTTCAGGACTACATCAGCCGCCCGCGAGATGAGATTGTCACCGAAACCATGAGCTACCGCCGCCAATGTTTTCATGGAACATGGCGCAATAATCATTCCCTCAGTCCTGAACGCACCACTGGCGATACTGGCGGCGATATCGTCGATGCCATGGATGACATCCGCCATGGCATGAACATCGCTCCGCTTTAGCTTGAGTTCGTGCTGGATATTCAAGGCTCCGGCAGAAGAGACAATGAGATGACTCTCCCAGCCGCCAACCTGCCGCAAAATCTGTAGCAAGCGCTGCCCATAGATGGCGCCGGTAGCACCGGTCATGGCGATAATCAGTCTTCTTGACATACTCACAATCCGAGTTGGCGAGCCATTGAATCGGTAGCGCCTACCAGCGCATTAATCATGTCGCTCCCCGCAGCGATATGTCCGGCCTCAGGCAAAATTTCAAGCGACGCTTGTGGCAGGGCTTGCCGTAAACACCAGGCGGCATCGACCGGGCAAACCAGATCGCGGCGACCATGAATGATGATGGTGGGAATCTCAACCAGCGCCGGACACCCGGCCAACACCGCATTATCCTCAATGAAATATTGATGCCGCGCATAATGCAGTTCAATCCGGGCCTGATTGAGGGCTTCGGAAGTGACATGCTCGTCCAAGGGGCGAGGATCAAACTTCTCTCCGAGCAGGACTCGACCGCTCCAGAGCTCCCAGGCACGGGCAGCACGTCGCTGAGCCAGCTCATCTGGCCCCGTGACAGCATCATAAAGGGCCAACAGCACCTCAGTGCAAGACTCGGCACTACCCGCCGCCAGCAGATACGCCCAATAGTCTGGATAAATCCGCCGGACCCCATTAGGTCCGACAAACCAGTCGAGATCTGCCGGTCGCGCCAGGAAAGTGCCCCGCAGAATCAGCCCTGCGACCGCCCCCACCTGGCGCTGGGCGCACAGCAATGCCAACGTAGCCCCCCAGGAACCGCCGAACAGCAACCATTGGCTAACCTTGAGCTCATGGCGGACGGCATCAAGGTCATCCAGCAAATCAGCGGTGGTATTCCGCTCCAGTTCGCCATGCGGCAGGGATCGACCCGATCCACGCTGATCAAGCAGGATGATCCGATACTTCTGCGGGTTAAAAAAACAACGGTGATAGTCCTTGCAGCCAGCACCCGGCCCACCATGAAGAAAAAGGACCGGAAACCCCATCGGATTGCCGCATTCCTCGACGTAGACCTTGTGGCCATCACGTACAAAGGAATGGGTACGATAAGGATCAATCGGGGGATACAAGACATTCATCGGTTCCATCACTGAGTCTGCGTAGCAACAATCTTGTCGTCCCAAGTCCTGTCAATGGCATGGCATGGCATGGCATGCCATGGCATGGCACGGAGGGACGCCATCACAAGGCGAGATCAATAAAAAAGGGCGTTGCTTTCCGGCAACGCCCTTTTCGGTTCGGTTACGGAATAGCCTTAGCCATTAATCCAGTAATGTACCAAAATGGAGGCGGCATAGCCCGCCGCAATGGCGGGGGTCCACTTGAGGTGGGTAAAGAAGGTATACATCCCTCTGGATGTCCCCATTAGCGCCACACCAGCAGCAGAACCCACCGACAGCATGGTGCCGCCGACGCCCGCCGTTAGGGTAACCAGCAACCACTGATAGAGATCCATATCAGGATTCATGCTCAGTACAGCAAACATCACCGGAATGTTATCGACGATAGCCGACAGCACGCCGATCAGAATGTTGGCAGTCGTTGCCCCCAATCCGTCGTACATCGCCGCTGATGCGAGCTCGAGGTAACCGATGTAACCCAGACCGCCCACCGCAAATACGACACCGAAGAAGAACAGCAGGGTATCCCACTCGGAATCACGAACATTGGCAAATACGTCAAAAGCACCATGCTGCTCGCTGCTGAACAACAATTTGATGCGGTAGCCGTAGAGCATCAGGAAGGATAGACCTACCATCATCCCCATGAAGGGCGGCAAATGCAGGAATTGCTTGAACCCCACTGCGGTCGCAATGGTTACACCAAACAAAGCACAGATGACCAGGGCGCCTGGCTTCATCTCGACCTGGGCTTCGTCTGGGAATGAAGGCGCTTCGTCAGGAATCGCAAAGTGCATAAACGCGGCCGGAACCGCAAAGTTCACGATGGACGGAATGAACAGATGGAAGAAATCGAAAAACTCGGCCTTGCCCGCCTGCCACACCATCAGCGTAGTGATGTCACCGAAAGGACTGAAGGCACCACCGGCATTGGCGGCACTGACCAGATTCACGAAGCCTAGCGCAACAAAGGCGGGGCTGTTGGCTCCCACGGCCATCACCACGGCGCCGACCAACAGCGCCGATGTCAGGTTATCGGCTACTGATGACAGGAAGAACGTAATGATGCCGGTAATCCAGAACAGCTTGCGGTAACCAAACTTTCGGCTCACCAGCCAGGACCTTAGCGCCTCAAACACATTGCGCTCTGCCATTGCATTGATGTACGTCATCGCCACCAACAGGAACAGGAACAATTCAGCATATTCACGCAGGTCATGCTCAAACGCCTTGTGCACCTGTTCGGCAGGTACACCATTTGTCGATGCCAGATAGGCAACATGCGCCCAAATAATGCCAGCCGCCAGAATGACCGGCTTGGACTTACGCAGGTGGGTAAACTCCTCGGTCATCACGAACGCATAGGAGATAATGAAGATCAGAACGCAATAGAGACCTCGTTGCGTCCCCGTCAGCCCCAGGTTTTCAGACTCTTCAGCCGAGACAAACTCCGGCAGAAACAACATCAGCGATAGCAAAAGGAATGCGCGTAACAAAGCAAGGCCCTCTCTCGAATTTTTAGAAGTTAAAGTCTGACGCCTGTTGCAGACCAAGGGTGCGTGACCTGACGGGCATGGAGCCGTCATTGTAGTCAATTTCATGGCCTTTTAGGAGATTTAGTCTTTTTACAGCAGATGAAATCCCGCCCCTGCCCGCCTCTGAATACGGGGTCCGGCCCTCACCGGACGCCACCGGGGCGACAATCCGCCGCCATTGATAGCCTCCTCCTTGTTTTTTCATAAACGACCGAACGGTGTATATTTACGGTACGCATTGAGGCCAACTCCGGCCACCCTAACAGTCACGGCTTATGTACCAGTACGATAACTACGACCAGACCTTGGTGAACGAGCGGGCTGCTCAGTTCAGAGACCAGACCCGGCGTTTTCTCGCGGGTGAACTGACGGAAGATCAATACCGCCCGCTGCGGCTGATGAATGGCCTTTACCTTCAGCGCCACGCCCCGATGCTGCGAATCGCAGTACCTTATGGTCTGCTGTCATCCCGGCAGATGCGCATGTTTGGCCACATCGCCCGTACCTATGACAAGGGCTATGGCCACTTCACGACCCGCCAGAATCTGCAGTTCAACTGGCCGAAACTGGAGGACGTTCCCGATATTCTGGACGATCTCGCCTCTGTCGAGATGCATGCGATTCAGACCAGCGGCAACTGCATCCGCAATACCACCAGCGATCATCTGGCGGGAGTAGCGATTGACGAACTTGAAGATCCGCGCCCCTACTGCGAGATCATTCGTCAATGGTCGACCCTGCACCCTGAGTTTGCCTTTCTCCCCCGCAAGTTCAAGATTGCCGTGAGCGGTGCCCAACGCGACCGCGCGGCGACCCAGGTTCATGACATTGGTCTGCAACTGGTTCGCAACGATCAAGGCGAGATTGGTTTTGAAGTGCTGGCAGGCGGTGGACTGGGCCGCACCCCCATCATCGGTGTGGTCATCCGCCCCTTCCTGGAAAAACGCCACCTGCTGTCCTATCTTGAGGCCATATTGAGGGTTTATAACCGCTATGGCCGTCGCGATAACAAGTACAAAGCCCGCATCAAGATACTGGTCAAGGAAACCGGCCCCGAGACCTTCACCAGGATGGTAGAGGCGGAATGGGCCCTGATCCGCGACTCACTGGTGCTGGATCAGAGCGAAATTGACCGCGTGAGCGCATTTTTCACACCTCACCCTTACCAGGTGCTGGCAGACGACGATGCCGCGCTAAGCGCCCTCAAGCAGGAGAATGCTGCGTTTGCCGCATGGTTCCGCCATAACACGGCAGCTCACAAGGTGCCTGGCTACCGGGCCGTATTCCTGTCCCTCAAGCCGCATGGCGGCGCCCCTGGCGACATGACCGACAGCCAGATGGACGCGGTGGCAGACCTCATGGATCAATACAGCTTCGGCGAAATCCGCGTTACCCACACCCAGAATCTGGTCATGGCCGACGTGCGACAACGTGATTTGAAGACGCTGTGGGAACAGTTAGAGGCACTGAAACTGGCCACCCCTAATGTGGGTACTGCCACCGACATGATCACCTGCCCCGGCCTTGATTTCTGCTCACTGGCCAATGCGACCGCCATCCCCATTGCAAACGGCATTCAGACCCTGTTCGACAATCTGGATTACCTCTACGACCTGGGTGATATCCGGATCAACATATCGGGCTGCATGAACGGCTGTGGTCACCACACCGTGGGTCATATCGGCATTCTTGGTGTCGATAAGAAGGGCGAAGAGTGGTACCAGATCACCCTTGGGGGGTCGTCCAGTATTGATGCCAGTCTGGGAGAACGACTGGGGCCCTCCGTCCCCAAGAAGGATGTGACCCAGGTCATGGAAAGGATTTTCCAGACCTTCCGGGACCTGCGGGAAGGGGAAGAAGCATTCCTCGAGACCGTCCGACGCATCGGAATCAAGCCCTTTCAGGAGCGTGTATATGACAGTCATTAAGGACGGCGTCATCGCCGCAAACCTATGGAGCCATGTGGCGGATGGCGATCTGGTGCCCAGTGGCAACGTGACTATTTCGCTCGAACGCTGGCTGGCGGAAAAGGATAGCCTGCTGGGGCACGATGGGGCAGTCGGTGTCCGGCTTCAGGCAAGCGATGCACCTGAACGTATCGCCGAGGACCTGGAACATTTGGGTCTGGTCGTGCTGAACATGGCCGCCTTCACCGATGGACGTGTGTTCACCCAAGCTCGGATCATACGCGAACGCTTCGGCTATCGCGGCGAAATCAGAGCCTGTGGTGATTTCCTGCGTGACCAGATGTTTTATTTGAGCCGAATGGGAGTCAACGCCTTTGAATTCCCTGAAGGAACTGACCTCAATGACCGACTCAAGGCCTTTGATGAATTCTCCGTGACCTATCAGGCGGCCACAGACACGCCAGAGCCCCTGTATCGGCGCCGCGCCTGACCCGGTCACGTATCACACTCTGCCACTACACCCCATCAGCCATGCCTAATCTCCGCGCCCTGTTGTTGCCCGCCCTCACTCTCTGCCTGGCTGTTAACGGGGCGGGATGCTCCTTTTCTGACTCATCGGCCTCACTATCGGGGTCAGTCGAGTCTAGCGCCAGCTCATCCGGTTCCAGTTCCGAGTCATCGAGCGGCAGGGACAGTGTCAGCGCAGAAAAAGCCCCCTATCGGGATGACGTCGCCAACCTGACCTTCTCGGTCGCAGGTTCAGCGATGACAGCCAGTGACTTCCCGACCGCGCTGTCACGTACTGCCAACCAGTTCAAGATCAGTGATTGGCGCAGCGAGAAAGCCACCTATTACGGCATCGGCAAGGGCCTCAAGAAGGCCGGCATCCCCGTCACCGGCATCAACTCTCAAGCCTTTCTGACAAATGTGCTGACCGCAAACAAGGACGCTCTGCGCTGGATTCAGGCAGGCTATAAAAACTGATGTGGCGGGCTACCCTGGCGGTCTGTGGCTTGGGCTGACCTTTCTCATCCTGACACCTGCAGTCGCGAGCACTCACGGAGACAGGGGCGATATCGCATTCATCTATATCGACGCCAATGTCGGCACCGCCAGTGGCGGCCACACGGCGCTCAGGACCGGCGACACCGTCTACCATTTCCAGAACGAACGGGACCACATCCGCCTGGTACGTGACAACTGGACCCGCTTTCGCCTTGCCTATAATGGCCGGGATAATCGCAGCTTTCATATCGCCGAGCTGAATATATCGGCTGCTGACGCTGAACGTATCCGCGATCGATTGAGCCTCTTGTTTATCGTGCAAAACCGTTATCTGGACGCTCTCCATGGGCTGGAGCAGGATGTCCAGCTGCTTGACAGTCTTGCTCAAAACCTGCCGGCCCGCATCAGGGGTATCGGTTTTTTTGAACGCAAGCCGCATCAATCGGCCGCGCTCCACTCGCTACACACACAGATTGAGCATCGTCTTGGCCCCGGCTATGTCTCACACCATGAGACCCGTGCCCTGCGCTCGCTGAGCCGTTTGCGCTATGCCCCGTCTGCGAATGGGGACACGCCGATAGTGACCGACCGCTACCCAACTTATCCCCCAAGCTTCTCCGATCAGACGGAAGACCTTTATTGCCACTGGTTTGCGCTGCATGCCATCGAACAGGGCTGGCCCCTGCGGGCGGGGCTGTTGATTGATATTGACGCCTTCAGCTCCGGATCAGAACCGAAACAACTCTCGGCAACTGAACGGCTATGGCTGACCGCATATCAGAACCAGCTGGCCGACAGCATTATTGCCCAATTCCAAATGCCCTACACCGGTGGGGGCCCTGCGTTGCTATTGGCTATGGCTCGGTATCAGGCCGTCGCAGAATCCCTGACCAGCGGCCACCTGCTGGTTATGGATGTGCTGTCTGCCCCGCAGCATGGGGACGGCATGGTATTGGACCAGGGCTTGCGCCAGCAACTGCTTGCACGGAGAAATGAGATAGGCGCCGACCTACAGGACCTGCGGCAAACAAACTTCGCCTCGAGTGGGCCGGACGAGTCGGTGTATCACCGATTGGAATGGCGCGCGTCCGAGTTGCGAGAAATCCAGCGCAGCTTGGCCGCAGGACGCTCTTTCCCGTTACCGGCAAGGCAAGGCCCGCCGGAAGGCACAGGACTTGCGTTACTACCGCAGCAGGTCTATCTGGGGCAAGGGCAGTGGGCTAACGCCAGGGATAGCGCCGAGCGTGATGTCAACACATTGCGGAACCAGATTAACGCAACCTATGCGTACCATCTGGTGACCCGAAATTGCGCCACCGAATTGGTACGGGCCGTCAACTCAGCCTTTCCCGATTCCGCCGCTATCCGCGCAGGGCTGGGAGCGGTGCTGGAGCCAGGCTCATCCCAAGGTTTCATCCCCTTCAGACTCCACGAACTGGTCCGTCAACACTACCGATTGAGATCTCAGGAACTTCTGCCCTCACAACGCAAGCGGTGGCTGATGAACGCTGCGACGCAACAGGGCGAAGCGTCGTTGGGCTACCTGACTGAATCGATCACCCTGATGTCCAGCGTCTATCAATCCCGCAACGGCGATTCTGCTTTTTTACTGTTCACCGATGATGTGTTCTGGCCCCGGCCTGCCTTCGGTGCAATCAATCTGGCCTACGGCGCAGGCGCTGCCGGTATAGGCCTATTGCTATCCCCTTTCGATCACGGCGCGATGAGCCTTGAGGGGCTGCGTGGCGCACTGTTCAGCCTGCCGGAGTTGCTGTGGTGGAACATCCGGAAAGGCAGTTTCGATGAGGTTGAGGATCCGCTCCATGGCGCGAATAATGCTAGTCAGCGATCCCCCGGCATGTCGTTAAAAAGATAGCGAAGCCTGGCGCACTGGTCCACAGACAACTGACCGAATATCTGACAGCAAAACGCCCCAGCCCCCTTGCGGGAACCGGGGCGTCGCCATCGTGCAGGCCTATTTGGGCTTGCTGTCCGTCTTCTTGATGATGTTGATGCCCTTCAGCAGATTTAAGGCCTCATTGAGGGGGTAGTCCTGCAGTGCCAGGGCTGCCTCAGCCTCATCCTTGGATTTCGTGCCCTCAAGATCCTCCTCCTTCAGGGGAGGCTTGACGGGCGTTTCAGTCGCAGGCTCCTTCTTGGCTGGCGTCTTGGCGTTAACCAGGTGATTGGTCAGGTCCGCCTCCTTGATGGGCCCGAACTCCGACTGAGCCACTGCTTCCAGCTTGACTCTGGAAATGGGTACGTCAGGCGAAATACCCTCAGCCTGAATGGATCGACCCGACGGCGTGTAATAGCGGGCGGTGGTCAGCTTGACCGCACCGCCATTGCTGGTCGGCAAAATGGTCTGGACCGAACCCTTGCCGAAGGTCTTCTCACCCATGATGATGGCCCGCTTGTGGTCCTGCAGCGCACCCGCGACGATCTCAGAGGCCGAAGCAGAACCGGCGTTAATAAGTACGATGATCGGTTCACCCTCAAGCAGATCATTCGGCGTGGCATTGAAGCGCATTTTGGCGTCCTCTACACGACCGTCGGTGTAAACGACCAAACCCTCTTCCAGGAATGCATCACTGACCGCCACCGCCGCGTTGAGAACACCACCGGGATTATTGCGCAAGTCAAGCACCAACCCTTTCAGATGGCCATTCTTTTTGAGCTCGTCAATCGCTTCGATCATGCTATCGCCGGTCTTGGCCTGGAAACTGGAGATGCGGATGTAACCATAGCCGTCCTCCAGCATCCGACTCTTGACGCTCTTGACCTTGATGATGTCACGCACCAACTTGAGCTTGAGCGGCTGCTCGGCGCCTTCGCGTACGATAGTTAGCACGATGGGGCTGCCTGGTTCGCCGCGCATGATTTTCACGGCATCATTGAGGCTCAGGCCCTTTACCGGCTTGTCGTCCAGCCGGATGATCAGATCGCCAGCCTTGACACCGGCTTTCTGGGCCGGGGTATCGTCGATGGGGGCGATGACTTTGACGAACCCGTTTTCCATACCGACTTCGATACCCAAACCACCGAACTGGCCGGTGGTACCGACCTTGAGCTCATCGTACTGCTCCTTGTCGAGATAGGCAGAATGGGGATCAAGCCCGGACAGCATGCCACGGATGGCATCTTCCAGCAGTTTGTCATCAGTAACGGGCTCGACGTAATCTTGCCGGATGCGACCATAGACCTCGGAGAAGGTTTTCAGTCCTTC
>JBKCCF010000045.1:0-2248 GCA_046305255.1 Methylococcaceae bacterium | reverse complement strand
GGGGCCGCCCCAGCACCAACCCTAGCGTCGGAGCTTTCCGCCCCCTCGGGCGCAGGCTTAAACCCAGGCCGACAGGGCGCCGATGCGCGATGGCATCAGCAAGGTGCCGATACCGCGATCAGTCAGCAATTCCAGCAACACCGCATGTTCGACCCGGCCATCAATGATGTGGACACTTTTGACACCGCCCTTGAGCGCGTCGGTCGCACAACTCACTTTAGGAATCATGCCGCCGCTGATCGTGCCATTGTCGATGAGTTCATCGACCTCGGCGAGAGACAGGCCGGTCAGTAACGCACCCTGCCTGTCCAGTATGCCCGCCGTATTGGTCAGCAGCAGAAGCTTCTCGGCCTGCAGCACCTCAGCCATTTTGCCGGCCACCAGATCGGCATTGATGTTGTAGGAAAAACCATCCTCACCCACGCCGATAGGGGCGATAACCGGAATAAAATCGCTTTGCACCAGCGTATTGACGATACCCGGATCAATGCTTCGGACGCGACCGACATGACCGAGATCAATGATTTCCGGCTCATCTGTTTCGGGCGAACGTTGTGTGACGGTGATCTTTTCAGCGCGAACCAGATCGCCGTCCTTGCCGGTAAGGCCAACCGCCGCGCCGCCGTGCTGGTTAATCAGATTGACGATCTCCTTGTTGACCAACCCCCCCAGCACCATTTCGACCACATCCATGGTTTCCGCATCAGTGACGCGCATGCCCTGAACAAACTCGGAGGTCTTGCCCAATCGCTGCAACAACTGGCCGATCTGCGGGCCACCACCATGCACCACTACCGGATTGATGCCGACCAGCTTCAGCAGCACGATGTCGCGGGCAAAGCTGTGCTTGAGATGCTCCTCGGTCATGGCGTTGCCGCCGTACTTTATGACGAGGGTCTTGCCTTTGAAGCGCTTGATATAGGGCAGCGCCTCAATCAGGACATGAGCAATATGGGAAGCGGTTTCAGTTTTCAGTGCGGTTTGTTTTTCCAACGGTGTCTCTTGGTTTATCTGCGTACGAATGGGAATGAGGCCCGTGCGGTCGATGGCGCGGCGGGTTTTAGCGGGTACCGGTATGGCCGAAGCCACCCTGAGCCCTTTGACTCTCACTAAAGTCATCAACCTGCTCGAAGGCCACCTGCACCACCGGCACAAAGACCATCTGAGCAATACGGTCACCGACCGCAATCTCAAAGGCGGACTGGCTCCGGTTCCAGCAGGAGACAAATACCTGCCCCTGATAATCCGAGTCAATCAGCCCCACCAGATTGCCCAGCACGATGCCGTGCTTGTGGCCCAGACCCGAACGGGGCAACAGCACCGCCGCCAGCCCCGGATCCGCCACATGAATGGCAAGGCCGGTGGGGATCAGGTGGGTCTCACCCGGGCGAACCGTCAGCGTCTCCTCAAGACAGGCCCGAAGATCAAGCCCGGCAGCACCGGGAGTGGCGTATTCAGGTAACGGAATGGCGTGACCTAAGCGGTCATCCAGCAGCTTGATCTGTATGGTGTGCATGGTAGCGTTCAATAATGAGTGTCAGAAGATCATGGGCCAGCGCGGATTTCGGCGCTCTGGGCAAATAACGCTCGCCACCCGGCCAGCAGACGAAGAGGGCATTGTCATCGACTTCAAAGCCCTGACCGCTGCCCACCTGATTGGCTGCCACCATTTGCAGCGATTTTGCCGTCAGCTTGCCTCTGGCGTAGGTTTCAAGATCGTGCGTCTCGGCGGCAAAGCCGACCGTGAACGGCGGTTGGGGCAGCGCGGCCACCGCGCTGAGAATATCGCGGGTCTTGCGTAGCAATAGCACCGTCTCCTCCGCGCCCTTTTTGAGTTTTGCCGGGGCGGCCTGCGGGGAATAGTCAGCGACTGCGGCCGTTCCTATGTAAATGTCGGTTGATGACGCCCGCACCATCACGGCCTCGTACATCTCGGCAGCGCTCTCGACCCACACGCACTCCGCCACGGCAGGCACTGCCAGCGCCGTAGGCCCGCTGACCAGAGTGACTGCGCCGCCCTGGGCCCGGGCGGCAGCGGCCAGGGCATAACCCATCTTGCCGGAACTGCGATTACTCAGATAACGCACAGGGTCCAGTGCCTCGCGGGTCGGACCGGCCGTAATCAAGACCCGCACCCCTGCCAGCGCGCCACCCCCGAAGAGTGACCCAAGCGCCGTAACGATCGCGGCGGGCTCCAGCATCCGGCCCGGGCCGGTCTCACCGCAGGCCTGTTGCCCCTCGGCAGGTC
>JBKCCF010000044.1:0-17814 GCA_046305255.1 Methylococcaceae bacterium | reverse complement strand
AAGACATCAAAAACCGTTTCGGTATTGACGTAGAGCCGGTGAAGGCTTTTGACTGCGATGATCGCGGCAAGGCGATCGAGAACGCGGACATCGTGCTGGCCACCGGAGCCGCAGGCGTGGAGCTGATCCGCCCGGAACACTGGCAACACAACAGCAGAATTGAATTGATTGCTGACGCCAACGCCACACCGCCACTGGGTATAGGCGGAACCGACATGATGGATCGGGGCGTTAATCGTGAGGGCAAAATCGTCTGGGGCGCCATCGGTTTCGGCACTCTCAAGTTGGCACTGCACCGGGCCTGCATTGCCCGTCTGTTCGAGAGTAACTCGCTGGTGCTGGATGCCGAGGAAATTTTCGCCATCGCCAAAAGCATGGTCTGATCCGAACGGTAAAAAGAGTGTGACCCACGTTCAGAGAGATTCGGAAATTGTTTATTGCCGCCTTTTATGGCCTTATCAGGCCACTGTAGAATACCGACACATTACACATCTTCAAGAAGCACCCGGACTTACATCATGATCGTTCGCAAAAATACTGTCGGCGTAAAAGTGGGAAATGTTCAGATTGGCGGCGGAGCGCCAATCGTGGTTCAGTCCATGACCAATACAGATACGGCGGATGTCGCCAGCACGGTGAAGCAGGTCATCGAACTGGCCCGCGCGGGCTCGGAACTGGTCCGGGTGACCGTCAACAACGAAGAATCTGCCGAGGCAGTCCCCTACATTCGCGAACAACTGGACAAGAGCGGTTGCTCGGTACCCCTGATCGGCGATTTTCATTTCAACGGTCACAAGCTGCTGGAAAAATATCCCGCCTGCGCCGAAGCCTTGGGCAAATATCGCATCAATCCCGGAAATGTTGGCCGGGGTTCCAAGCGCGACCCGCAATTTGCCCAGATGATTGAATTCGCGGCACGGTATGACAAACCCGTCCGGATTGGTGTCAATTGGGGCAGTCTTGACCAATCGGTTCTGGCTCGGCTACTGGACGAAAACGCCCAACTCGCTGAGCCGGCACCACTTGAAAGTGTGATGCGCGAAGCTGTCATCGCCTCGGCTCTTGAAAGCGCCTACAGGGCCATCGAATTGGGCCTACCGCAAGACAGAATCGTGATTTCCTGCAAGCTCAGTCGGGTGCAGGAACTCATCGCCGTATACCAGATGCTTTCATCGCGCTGTGATTTCGCCCTGCACCTCGGGCTTACCGAAGCCGGAATGGGCTCCAAGGGCATTGTCGCCTCTACGGCAGCTCTGGGCGTACTGCTTCAGCAGGGCATCGGCGACACCATCCGCGTGTCGCTAACGCCAGAGCCCGTCAACAATGACCGCACACTTGAAGTGATCGTTGCCCAGGAAATTCTGCAGACCATGGGGTTGCGCTCCTTCCTGCCCCTGGTCACCGCCTGTCCTGGTTGCGGGCGAACCACCAGTACCTATTTTCAGCAACTTGCCCAGGATATTCAGAGTCACCTGCGCCACAAAATGCCGGAATGGAAACGCTTTTATCATGGGGTCGAGGATATGCAGGTCGCAGTGATGGGCTGCGTGGTCAACGGACCAGGAGAAAGCAAGCACTCCCATATCGGTATTAGCCTACCCGGCACTGGCGAGGAACCCGTCGCTCCGGTTTACGAGGACGGCGTCAAGACCGTCACCCTGAAGGGCGAGCGTATCGCCGAGGAATTTCAGGCTCTCGTCGAAAAATATGTCGACAGCCATTATGGCCGCAAGGAATCCGACCCACGCTAATTACTGCAACCCATGGCGGGTGCCGCCCATCAGCGGCACCTCTTGCCTGACAGCCTTCTACTGCCGTTTTGCACTTGAGTAGCCGGGTTTCAGGTAGAATTACCTAATAAAAGACTACACGCACAATTTCAACCGTCTCACGCAAGCCCATTCCTTTCTGTCGTTGATCCGTATCGTGCCACCGAGCCCCAGGCTCATTCAGCCCGCAATCACAGAATCCTGTTGGCGCAGGCCAGACGATGTGAGTCAGCCCTGCCGCAAAAGCCGCCGCACCCATGAATGTGAGGACACATACTGATGCGTAAAATCGCTACCCTGTTGACGCTGTTTCTGACCAGTAGTCTGATGCCTGGCTGCAGTACAGAAACCCCGCCGGTTCTGGCGACCGGCAAACCCAGCCAGAAGCAACCCCGCCGCTACTTTCGCCCCCCTCTGGATGACGGAATAGGCCACTACGGTGTGTTTCCGAAAGGGGCCCGCTCGGTTGATGATGCGCTATTCAGTTTCGCCCCCTATGCTCTGGACAGTCTAAAGCCCTACTTCATGAAGGCGGGTGTATCCTACCCACCCCGGGAAATCGTACTGATCGCTATCAAGGACGAGAAGAAAATGGAACTTTGGGCCCGTGACCAAGGTAAGTACACCTTTATCAGGGAATACACCATCAAGGCGGCCAGTGGCATGCGTGGCCCCAAATTGAAACAAGGGGATCGCCAGGTACCCGAAGGCATCTACCGCATTTCACGTCTCAACCCGAACAGTAACTACCACCTGTCGATGAAAGTAGACTACCCCAACGAATTCGACCAGGATCATGCCTATGACGATGGACGAACCGATCTTGGTGGCGATATTTTTATCCATGGTAAAAATGTCTCGGCCGGTTGCCTCGCAATGGGCGATGCTGCAATTGAGGAACTGTTCGTGCTGGCGGCGCACGTTGGTACCCCACATATCAAGGTTGTGATTGCACCGAGTGACCCGCGTAAAAGCATACTCGACACCACTCATCCCAGCCTGCCGGAATGGACACCTGAACTGTACGCGATGATTACCCGTGAAATCATGGCGGTGACCGGTTCAAAGCCGCCGTCGTGGACCCGTCACGCACAGGCACAGCCCCACACAGCCACCCACTATATCCGCTGATGATGGCTTGACCCGGATGCATACCGGGGCAGCGCCAGCCAAAATTCCGGTACAAACCATAACCGCGCTCGCTGAGACCGAACCGAATCAGCACGGGTGAGGTCATAACCTGACTTTCTTTCTACCCACATAGCCACAATCCGGAAGGTCCAGCCGTTATGACTGCCCTATCAATCACTGCTCAGTTCGCAGATTTCGACCCCCATGCGGCACTCAAACTTATTCAGCCCGAGGCCGATTGGCTGGGTCTGCGTTTTGTCGAGGAAAAGACCCACCGTCGCAAAGTACGCAATGGCCGGCCTGAACAAAACAGTGCCACCTTCGAGCGTGGCGTAATGATAGAAGCACAGGTGAATGGCCAGATTGCCTACGCCGCAACCAGCGACCTGTCACCCGCCGGTCTGGTTCAGGCAGCCCGGCAGGCAGCAGACAATGCTCGCATCACTGCGAGTACCGGCGTATTTACGTTTAGCGAGGCGCAGCGTCCTCCCGTGGTCGGCCACTATCGGTCGCCGCGAACACACTCACTCGACCAGCTCAGTCTTGCCGAATTCACCGACCATCTGATTGAATCTAGTCGCCAACTGCAGGTGTCGGACAAGATCGTTACCGCAAGCGCGGAAGCGACCCTGATCGAAACCTGCCACCACTATCTCACCAGTAGCGGGGCCGATATCAGCCAGGATTTCCTGATGACCGGCCAGCACTTTGCCGCTACCGCCCGCGACGGTAGCGATATTCAGCAGCGTTCGATGAACGGACCTACAGCCCGGTGCTGGCAGGGTGGACTGGAACAGTTTGATTGGGACACTCTGTGGCATCACTGCCAGACAATCGGCGAGCAGGCACTGGCCTTGTTATCCGCCGAAAACTGCCCAAATGAAACACTGGATCTCATCCTGGCACCCGATCAGATGCTATTGCAGATTCATGAGTCCATCGGCCATCCTCTTGAATTGGACCGTATCCTGGGTGATGAGCGTAATTACGCTGGCTGGAGTTTCATCAAACCTCAGGATTTCGGCCAATTGCAGTACGGCAGCCCGCTGATGAACGTCACGTTTGATCCGACACTGGCAGGGCAGTTCGCCTCCTGCGGGTACGATGACGGCGGTAACCCCGCGATCAGGGAATATCTAATTCAGGAAGGCCGCCTGTTGCGAGGGCTGGGCGGTCTGGAAAGTCAGGTGCGGCTTGGACTGCCAGGGGTAGCCAATTTCCGTGCGTGCAGTTGGAATCGTGCACCTATCGACCGCATGGGCAACATTAACCTCGAACCTGGGACCACGACACTGGAGGATATGATCAGCTCGGTTCAGCGCGGCGTCTACATGGAGGCAAACCGTTCCTGGTCTATTGATGATTACCGCAACAAATTCCAGTTTGGCTGCGAGTATGCCCGCTTGATCGAAGATGGCAGGCTCACCCGTACCCTCAAAAATCCCAATTATCGGGGCGTAACCCTACCCTTCTGGCATGGGTTGGCCGCCGTCGGCACCGCAGACAGCTTCAAAGCCTTTGGTACACCCTACTGCGGCAAGGGCGAACCTAATCAGATCATCCGGGTCGGGCATGCTTCACCCCCCTGCCTGTTTCATGGCGTTACGGTTTTTGGAGGTGAAGCATGAACTTGGCGGATAGCACCCGAATGCTGCTTGATAGGCTCAGTGCTGGCTATTTTGATGCACTCACAGGTGATGAGGCGCTTAGCTTGAATGTCTCTGGTGAGGACCAACTTTACCTGAGGCTCAACCAGACCCGCGTCCGTCAGACAACCCGGGTACTGCAACGCCGCCTGACGCTAAACTTCCAGTCGAAGGGCCGCCGGGTCGTTTACAGTTTCGACCTGAGCGGCGACCCCGAGCAGGATCTCGCCACGGGCCTTTCACTGCTGGCCAGAGCAAGACAGGAAGTGACAGTGCTACCTGAAGATCCTTTTGTCGTACCTATAGTCAATCACGGGACCAGCAGCCGGGCATTCTCTGGCAGCATGCCTGAACTGGGGCAATTACTGGATGATCTCAGGGCAGCGGCGGGTGACAGCGATTTCACCGGCTTGTATGCCGGGGGATCGCAACTTAGGGCTATCCGCAATTCAGCAGGACTGGACCACTGGTTTTCCACCGATAGCTTTTTCCTCGATTATTCAATTTTCACCGTCAACGCCGGCGGTGAGAACAAGGCCGTAAAAGGACTGTATGCGGGGCGCGACTGGCGGGCAGACCAGCTTGGCCGTCTGCTTTCTGGCAGCCTTGAAAGATTGACACTGCTCAGCCGGGCCAGCCATTCTGTCGAACCCGGCAACTACCGGGTTTATTTTGCGCCCGCCGCAGTCGATGCGATGATCAAGATGTTTTCCTGGGGCGCAATCAGCTACGGTGCCTGGCGCAAGGGCGATTCAGCATTTCAGAAGCTCATTGAAGGGGAAACGGTGCTTTCCCCCCTGTTCAGCCTGAATGAAAATTTCGGACTGGGCCTTGCACCTGGCTTTAACAGTCTGGGTGAAATCGCACCTGACTGCCTTCCGTTAATTGTGGGCGGCCAACTGAAAACGTTACTGACGAGCGCCCGATCAGCCCGCGAATATGGGGTTGTCGCCAATGGCGCGGAACCAGGCGGAGAGGGGATGCGCTCACCCGACATGCTGACCGGCACCCTCGCGGAAGCCGATGTCCTCTCGGCCCTGGGTACCGGCCTTTATGTGGAGAACCTTCACTATCTGAACTGGAGTGACCTGCAGAACGCGCGCATTACCGGCATGACCCGCTACGCCTGCTTCTGGGTGGAGAACAGCAGAATCGTGGCGCCCATTCGCGACCTTCGCTTCGACGAAAGTCTGTACCGAATCTTTGGTTCGGAACTTGAGGCTGTAAACTCCGAGGCAGAAATTCACATCCACACCGACACCTACACTCAGCGAAGTCTCGGGGGGGGGCGGGTGCCTGGAATACTGCTACGGGATTTCCGCTTTACACTCTGAGGTCACCAGAGGCAACTGGCGGGGGTCACCCCGCCAGTTGCCCTATATGGAAAATCAGGACTGCACCCAGTGGCGCGGCCAGCGTGCTTGCGGTAACCACATCTGTACCAGCGAGGTGAAAATCATCACAGTAGAGGCCAAACTGTAGCCAAACCCTCCGATCATGGTCAGCCAGGCAAATCCCGGTATGTACTTGGTCAACCACCAGGAGAGCACATCCATGATCAGGAAGGCAAACGGGGTGGATATGAGAATGAGCTTCCAATCCTTGGGGTATTCGGCCATGGCAAAAATCCAGCCCACGAAAAGGAAGATAAAAGAAATTCCGAACAAATGGATGTGAGACACCCGCGTCAGTGCAGCAACACTGGCGCCCTCATCCACGGCGGCCACCTTTTTCACATTCTCATACTGGCTGAAATCAGGTATCGGGGCACCCGGGCCATGACAGCCAACGCAATACTGTTGAAATAACGGGCCTATTTCCTTATTCCATTCCCTTTCACTAGCCTCGTCACGCGCCCATTGAATCATCTTGAACCGCACGTCATCGGGTGCCATGGCCTTCATCTGGCCCTTGAGCATGGACTCCAGTTTGGAACCACTACGGTTGCCATAATAACTGTAGACGATGTCATTGATCGACAATCCAGGCTTGCCATCTGCCTTGCCGTGGGTTTCCATGATCTGGAAACCCGCCATCAACAGGCCGACACCGATGACCATCAGAAAGCCGGTAAAAAGCACTTTGTAAGCGGGAGGTAAATGGGCAAGCGTAGTAACTTGAATCATGACAATGCCTATTGGGATGATGTAACAGGGGCTCCCCATTAGACCCCGCCCCTGTTAAGGCATCAAGTCATGCCAGGCTTTTCCCGGGGCAAAATTCGGCACCACTGTCGCACACACCATTTCCTGAAGGCTTCCATCAGTAGCACAAACGGAGTCAAGGACAGCAAAAACAACCAGACATCCCCTGCTATCGGCAGGGTGCCAAATGCTTCGTTGCCCCACGGCGTGTAATCAATAAGGAGGATCAGGATAATTTCCAGAACGACACCTGCAAGGATCAGCGGGTTATTGAAAATGGGTGCCCCTGAAAGCGGCCTGTCAGGATGCTTGCATAGAAATACCATGACGATCTGGCCGATGACGATGCCCGAAAAGCAGGCCGTGGTCGCCTGACGGTAAAGAGGCAGGTCCGACGCAAGGCTCTGCCCGAAGTGCCAGCCCCCCTGAAGTAAAACAAACCCATAACCTGCCATCGACAACGCCGCCTCCATCACACCCAGAAACAGATAAGCCCTCAGCAATAAGGGCCAATTCAACAGCTTTTCCTGATGGGCACGGGGTGATGCCTGCATGCAGGTCGGGTCCGGTTTATCAGCCCCCAACCCCAGCGCAGGGACCATGTCGGTGCCGAGATCGACCATGAGTACCTGAATAATGGTTAGCGGCAGTGGCAAACCGAACAGGGCGAAGGCCAGATAAGGCACCAGTTCAGCCACATTGGAGGTGAGGACATAAACGATGAACTTGCGGATGTTGCTGAACACCGCCCGCCCCTCCTCAATTGCGCTGACGATACTGGCAAAGTTGTCATCAAGCAAAATCATGTCGGCTGATTCCTTGGCAACATCCGTCCCTGACAGCCCCATCGCAATGCCAATATCAGCCCGCTTCAGGGCCGGGGCGTCGTTTACACCATCGCCGGTCATCGCGACGATATGATTCTTGCGCTTCAGTGCCTCGACTATGCGCATTTTCTGGTCAGCTCCCAACCGCGCGAAAATGATGGCCTCATGATCAAGCAGCAGCTGCAGCTGGGTGGCAGACAGTGCCAGCAACTCATCCCCCGCCAGCACCAAAGGGGCCACGTCGCGCAGGAGTCCAATCTCGCGCGCAATGGCCACTGCTGTGCGAGGGTGATCCCCCGTCATCATGATGACTCTGATTCCTGCCTCATGGCAGCGCAAAATGGCTGCAGGCACCTCGGGCCGCGGCGGATCTTCAAGCCCCACCAGACCCGTCAGGGTAAGCCGCTGTTCGAGAGTATCCCGCTGATACTGAGCCTCGACAGCTTTACAGGTTAATGCAAGCACCCTCAGACCCTGTTCTGCCATACCCGCCTCAGCGGCCAGCCACTGTTGGCGTAGACTGTCCGTCAACGGCACCTCGCCCTCAACCGTGAGTTGACTGTAACAGAGGGGCAGCAATGACTCCAGGGCACCTTTGGTATAAAGCACTCTGCCCCCTTCAGTGGGGAAGAGCATCGACATGCGCTTGCGGTCAGTATCAAACGGTATTTCATCAATCTTCTCCGTCAGCGGCTGACCCGGCGCATAAGCATCAGCCATCTCGACCAGCGCAATTTCCATTGGATCGCCCAGCCAGCTGGCACGCCCACGGTGTGAGGTGGGTTTGAGGTTATGACACAGACGGGCGCAGGCCCAGAGGGATTGATAACGCAGGCGAACCGGCTCTGATAAAACATCGACAGGCCGGATAACGCCATCCAGGTACAACTGGCGAACCGCCATCCTGTTCTCGGTTAGCGTCCCGGTTTTGTCGGTGCAGATGACGGTCGCTGAGCCCAGCGTTTCGACCGAGGGCAGATGCCGAATCAACACGTTTCTCTTGGCCATGCGCTGAGTGGCAATCGCCAGCGATAGCGTCACCGTCGGCAACAGTCCTTCCGGCACATTGGCGACAATGATGCCGATGGCAAAAATGAAGTTTTGCCAAAACGTTAAGCCCGCAGCCTGACCGAGCAGGAAAAACAGGACGCCCACACCGATGGCGAGGGTTGCGACAATCCGGCTCAGGCGGGTAATTTCCTGCTGCAGGGGCGATAGGGTTGCCGGGGTAGATTGGGTCAGTTCGGCGATTTTGCCAAACTCGGTATACATGGCAGTATGGAACACCACGGCGCGACCCTCACCCGACACCACCGAGGTACCTGCCAGTACGATATTGCGGGCATGTAGCGGTGTCTCGGTGATGCAAGGCAGTGCATCCCGGGCTTGCGGTCTGGATTCACCTGTAACGGTGGCGTTGTTGACCCTGAGCCCAAAGCTTTCAATCAAGCGACAGTCTGCGGGGATATTGTCACCCTCCTGCAGCGCAATGATATCGCCAGGCACCAATCGCCTGACCTCCAGCAAACGCACAATACCGGCCCGGATAACCTTGACCTGCGCCGGCAATAATCGCTGTAAAGAAGCAATGGCGCGCTCGGCCCGGTACTCCTGCCAAAACGAAAAACAGCCATTGATGAGGATCACGCCTAAGATGGCGTAGCCGAGAGTAGCCATATTCTGGCCCGGTGCCCGCCATTCGGCGAAAAAAGCCAGGCCGGCGGCAAACCACAATAGCAAGGCAAAAAAATGGGTAAACTCCTTCCCAAATCGCAACAGCAACGGTTGCCCCTTAACCACGCTTATCGCGTTCGGGCCAAACTCCCGCAAACGGCGACGGGCCTCTGCCTCAGTTAGCCCATCCAGTCTGCTATGGAGGCTGCGTAAGGCCTCTGCAGACTCAAGAAGATGAATTTTCATGTCCCACCCCTCCCTGGGTCTGACCAGACTGACGCTGTTTTATGACACCGGCCCAATGGATGCAAAGCCTGTTAGCAATATGCTATAAACACCGCCGCTGTGCAGTTGCCTGTACTCATGAAGTGGTCGTGCATTGCAATAACACGCTGCCGCTGGCTTGGAATTCACCAATACTGGACCGCCTTCGGTACCGCCATGTTTCTAATAATAATTCAGACTATCGGCCAAAATAATGACAACTAACAAACCACTAAAAACCACAACCTTACCTATCAAAACCGGGTTATACGCTCTCACAATCGTGCTTACCGGCATAGTTGCCAGTGGCTGCGACAGCGGCTCGTCTAAATCCGCTAACCCGGCCATGAGCGCCGAGGCGAAAATAGAGGGCAATGTCCAGGATGTCCACGGCCCGATCATGGAGGGAAAACTTGAGGTACAGGACAAGAGCGGCAAAGTCATTACCAGTCTTCAGTTTGACGGCAAAACCAGCCACTACAACCTGAGCGTCCCTGCCGGCACAAACTACCCTATCGTACTGGTGGCAACGCCGCCGGCAGGCAGCAACTCGGATATCGTCAAAGCGGTGGTCACCAGCCCGTTGGCCGATCGTATTGATGTTACCGATGTCACCACCCTGATCGTTAATGCGGCCATAGCCATGGGCGGGCTGACCGATGAAAACATTGCCAAAGCCTCTGGCGGCGCTATCGGGATGCGCCAACGTCAAGGTGTCAGCGCGGCTTCTGGCGGTGGCGGTGCAGGTGCCGGTCAGAGTGGTGGCGGCGTCGGGCATGGTGGCCACGGCGGCCATGACATGTCAAAAATGGGCGGCGGCAGCCCCGACGCTGCCAAAGACAATAGCCAGATGCAGAATATGCAGCACTGATCGTTACTGACCGGACTTTCGGCTGGGGACATCATCAAGAGGGTGCTGGAACTGTGTTCCAGCACCCTTTTTAATTTCCGATAAACACGGCCTTCCACTCCAGAAGAAGGTAAGCCCGGAAAACTTCTGTTATCGGTTAAGCAATCGATTTAACTGATGTGCCATGGTTACATAAACCCTGTGTAGGTAAGGTATTCGTAAGTGCCCACAGCAGCTATAACCAGTCACGGGGTAGTCACTATTACCTTGGTATAGTCGGCACTGGCATCTTCCGTATAGAAGCCTATCTTGCCACTGGTGATGGGTTTTCTGGAATCGCAGAAACTGGTGAGCGGATAGGTAGTTGCACCACTGGTGATCCACAGTTTATGCAAGGCTCCGCTCCTGCAGGAGCGATCATTGCCGGTTTGAGTCACCGTGAAGGTATACCACTGATTCATGGAAAGAACAGGCGAACTACCTGTTCTTAGAAATCGTTGGATGCCGGTATTGAACTGGCCGAACTCCCAGCCATTGGGTTTCAGGGAGAAATAGTAGAACTTGGAACTACTCCCGACCGGCACGTAATCCCATATCACCCAGCCGACTTCCCAGGTATTGGGTTTTCCGTTCAGCCGCAACTGACGCTCCGTCCTTACAGCCACAGAATAGGTATAAGGCTGTTTGAATATGCGCCCACTCACCAGCGTTGCATGGGTTTCGTTGGCCGCGACTGGAGGTTTTGGCGTGAGATTCAACCAGGCATCAGTGGGGCTGGTCTTGACGATACAGGCCTGGCCGTAGCCACCGAATACCAGCGTCCAGCCACCAACCGCACTACCGTCGGTCTGGCAACAGGAGATACCCGACGGCCCGGTAATATAACTGGTGAAATCATCCGAGAAGGTTTCGGCCTGAGCCAACTGCTGGCTAAGGCAGATAAGGCTGAGGACGCAGAATACGGCTTGCTTCATGGTGAACTCCCTCGGCAGTTGCTGAAAGCAATGCCACCAAAACGTGGTCGGCGGCAGTCAAAACACCAGCTACTTGTAGCCTCTTGGGGAGTAATAAACTATCGGTAAAAATCCGATGCGTACCGTTACGATCACCACACGAGCACGCAAGGCGCCTCATCTGGCGCTAGCCGATCACCTTCGATTGTGGTTCGATAGCATGACATCGGAGGAAAATGCTGACCGACAAGCCCCCGAGCGTGGCTGATCGGCCGTATTCGACAGAACCTGAGTAAAGCTTGGCAATACTCCTGACCAACGAAAGCCCTAGACCGTGCCCCGGATTGGTTTTATTGAGCCATATGCCCGGCTGCGACAATATTCTTATCTCGGCATCGCTGCAGCCTGGCCCATCGTCCTCAACTTGAATCCGGAGGCCATTTTCGCAGCGATCTATCAGTAAACTGACCCGCCGTGTCGACCACTTGCTGGCGTTATCAAGCAGATTACCCAACAATTCCAAACAATCCTGCCTGTCGATAAGGAAACTCTGATCCGGTATGTTCACGTCGTAGCTGACCGCCTTGCTCCGGTAGATGGCTTTCAGCGCCTGTATCATGCCTGGCAATTCCTGACTGGGGTTAAACAGGGTATCCATTGAGGCTGTGCCGGCTAACTGGGCATGCTTTAGCTTGTACTGTATGTAATTGCGGATACTCTCGGCATGAGTCAGCAACTCCCGACCAAGGTCGGGGTCATGTCGTATCGCTGGCGAATTGGCCAGTTGAATAATGGCTGCCAGCGGGGTTTTGAGCAGGTGCGAAAGAGAGCTGATGGCGCTCCGCGAGCGCTGGAGGCTTTGTGTGGACAATTGCACCAGTCGCTCGATTTCACTGGGATCCGGCATTCTAAATGCCGACGAACGGCTGGTTTTCCCACTGACAATTTCCTCAAGATCTTCCTGAAGTTCAACAATCGGCCGGAGTACGCTGTACATCACGCTTAGCAGTAGTCCAGCCGCAAGACTCACAATGAACAGGATCAGCCCCATGCTCTTCAAGACCTCAAGAAAAACCTGGTGCTGAAGATCAAGCAGACTTTCGCCCGCACTAATAGTCAGCGGCAAACCTTTGAGCGTGTAGCCTTTGGACACGACCAGCAGAGGCTGTCCGGCCGGTCCCTCAGAATGGGACGCTGCCAGAACCCCGCTCCCCAGCACAGGAGTAGGCAGGGTATGTTTGCCTAGCGAAATAGAGTTGAACTGCTGCTGTCCGAATTGGAGATTACCGATCAATATCGAAAAGTAATGTCCTGAATCAGGCATGGCGTAGCCTATGGCTTCGCGCAGTGCAGGCATGCTGATTTTATACTGCGCATCTACAACCAGTGCTGCCGTCAGCACATCGCACTCCCTCTCCAGCCTGAGCGTGATGTGTTGTTCAGCTAGCCTGCCGAGGCTTTGGGTCTGCCAAAACCAGAAGCCAGTCAATCCCACTACCAGCAGCAAAAACAGAAAGAAATGGATATTAGTCTTGGAGAGTTTCATTCCGGATCAACCAGCAGAACATAACCCTGCCCTCGTCGAGTCTGGATCCGGGTTTCACCTATCTTGTGCCTTAGTCGCTTGATATAGACTTCGAGCGTATTACTTTCCGGATCGGCATCGGCGCCATAAACATGTTCAAGCAGATAACTTTTTGAGAGTACGCGCCCAGGGCTCAGCATAAACAGCCGTAACATGCGAAATTCGGTACCCGTCAGGTCGTGATCCTTACCATCACCCGTTGTTACCCGTTGACGCTCCTCGTCCAGTTTAAGGCCCGGAAGAACCAAACCCTGCGGAGGCGCGCCGCGGCTACGCTTGATGATGGCCTGCATGCGGGCAAGCAATTCGTCGATGTAAAAGGGCTTGCCAATATAATCGTCAGCACCCGCCTTAAAACCGTCAACGCGCTCATGCCAGGCATCCTGCGCCGTGAGGATCACGACGGGAACCGCATTGCCAGCGGATCGCCAACGCTTCAAGATATCAATGCCTGTCAACCCCGGAAGCCCCAAATCAAGCACAATGATGTCGTAAGGCTCTGTAGCGCCTAAAAATTCACCCTCAACCCCATCCTGCGCCAAATCCACGGCAAACCCTGCATTCCCAAGATCGCGCTTTAGGCCGGGACCAAGATGAGGATCATCTTCCACAATGAGTACTCGCATGGTCCTCTTAATGAATCTGATTGGAGGCAGATGGATTGCACTCCAGGCCATTAATCATCGTTATCGAGCCTGAAGTTGATGTCATCGTAAACCGTCTTGCGCGCTTGATGATTGCCTGTTGTCTCGACATTGTGCCGGATTTCTTGTGATAGGTGCTGTCAGCAAAGTAGCTGGGAGCGCCAATGGCGCGATAGACCTACATCCAGTGATCCATTAATCCCCAAAAGGCGCTGTATGAAGAATCGCATAAGCTGCACGAGTAGGCTTTTGGCTTTGCTGAAATGATTTATCAGCCAGTATTTCATTCCGAAGCCGATTTAAGAAGGTTCGATCGCCCCGTCTGAACTCTGATCTGAATCCATCAGGAAGAGGCCGATCGCTGGCAATTGCGATCACCATTTCCTCGCCAAGGGGTTTCCCAACCGTCAGGGTGCGGGGAGAGTGACCTAAAATAATGTGCTCCTGGGGCGCTTCCGAACCTGACGGGCTAGGTACTGTAAGTGAAACTACACCGCCATCTGCCTCGAGGTAGAAAACGCTCAAGAACTTTTTTTGTTCTGGTCTCTGAATGGTCAACATGACCGAATCACCCTCTTTGAGGCTGATCTCAGACTGGCCATTGATGAGAATTGAAAACCCATTCTGATCGGCCAAAAAGGGTTTCAAGGTCTGAATTGCCTCGCACTGCGGCCACGGCCTGACTTCAATGTCGATTTTGTCTGATTCAGCTCCCAAAGCTTTTCCAAGCCACTCTGAGAGCCGCTGTCGCGTCGCGACATCACCCACGATAACCTTGTACTCCCGAGCTCCCTTTTTTGCTTGAATTGAGACACAAGGTAATGCCTTTTCCAAGGCATCAATCATGTCTTGAGACACCGGTTGCCCCTGCTTTGGCAATACAGTCTTCTCTATCCGAGGCATCACTACTGCCGGCTGCGTTACCTTCTGCGCCTCATCAGGTACCATGACGAAGGCATTCTGGATTTTCTGCATCATCGCCGCGTAAGAAATCCAGCCGTATCCACCCTCCCCCCAGTTTTCACCCCATGAATTGAAGAGCTTGAAGGCTTGACGCTCATCGTCATACCCGACCAAGACCAAGGCATGTCCGCCGCTTGGGCTTTCACCCATATCCGAGTACGTGCCCTTTTTCAATTGATAGAAACCTGAAGTAACCCAAAGCCCGATCACGACCGGATTCCCCTGATAAATTTCCGCCTTGAGTGCATTGATTTGTGCAGTCTCGACTCTCGCCCAATTCTTGATGCGATGATTCTTCGCCTCGGCTAACTGAGCGGGAGTAGGCTGGCGCGAACAATCCTTGGGATCATAGGGAAATACAGAAAGCCCGACGATGCCGACCGTTTCCAAAAGCTTTAGGCCGGATGAAATACTACTCCCGGAACTACAGCTACCCTCTTTGGTTTGATTGTAGATAAAGGAAGGACTAAATGGCTCGGGGGGAACCTGATCAGATCCCGATTCCCGGCGGGCGTAATAAGAGCGCGCGGCATAGCCAAGGGCCCAACCAACGCAGGAAGACTGGGCGCCCTGGCGCCCCACCGGTGGAAAAAAATTAGAAAGATCCCTGGTGGCAGGCAGAACGTTCCGGTATGTCGGTCTGAGGGGGAATGTCTTATAGGACTCCGGATTCTCGGGGAGAAATCCGCCTTGCAATTCTCCGGCAAAAACTGTCCAAGGTACGCATACGAGCCAAGCTGTTAACCATACAATGGCCGATACCCTCACCGCGGGCAGCCTTTGAAACAGAATCTTCCGGAAATCGGTGAGCTGGATATCCAGGGCTGTTGTTCCCCACCCGTCGCATTGGCAACCATAAGGCCGACTTCATTAAACGTTCCAAAGAGATCAAGATCTGAGTCAGCCAAAGCAGAGGCCAGCGCCTTGGCAAAAGGGCTGTTTTGCCCCGAAGGCCCATCCTGAGCAATATTTCCAGGTTGGGTGGCATAAACAATGATCGAACCTTTGGGCGCTCGCATCTGAGCCAAACCTGCCCCACTTTCCCGAATGCCTCTGCCACCAAATGGATTGTTGCGACATGCATCCAGAACGAGGATGTTGAGTCCTGTTCGGCTGTCCTCCATTTCCTGGAGCAGTGAATCAACCTCAATGGCCTGCCTTGACAGATCGGCGATCCGATTGGGATTGGCATCGGTAGGCACCAGGTAGTTTGAGCCATTCACCTGAACCCCGTGACCCGCGTAATAGAAAAACCCGACAGCGCCGGGATGCTGACTCAGAAGCCTGCCAAAATCTGCAATAGACCGCTCGAGCTTCGCTTGGGTCAGATCCAAAAGAGGTGCGCCTCCCACCAGTTCAAATCCGGAGGCCACAATCTGCTCACTGATGAATCTAGCGTCGTTCGAAGGATTTCTCAGAGTGGGTATGTGATCGTAATGCGCGTTACCGATCACCAACGCCACCCGATACTCACCATGAGCCGCATTCCCTGTGGAATTCGGAACGACCTTTGCCGAATACTTCTTTTTCGAGTCTTCCGTTGAAAGTTCGATGGTCGGTGTGGCGATCGGCCCCTGAATGGATGTTGACTCCAACTCGTTAGCTTCGACAGGTGCCGGATGCACAGCGGGAGGAGTGGCGGCTTGGGGCTGGGTAATGGACGTTGCTACCCCACAAACGCCCTCGCGCTTAAGGCTACCAGCAAGTTTTGTCGCTAATTGGCTCCCCAAACTACGGGTCAGGGCATCGAAAACCTGACCCTCGGTGACAAAGGCACTCAAATCTTGACTGCCATTTGACGAGGGAATCTGACGTTCCTCAGCCGTCTCATCGAACGAGGCGAGTATTTTTTGAGTGACTGGGTCAATCAACTGAGACCTGATTGAGGCTGTCCGGAGGATGGAATCCATTTGGATACCATATCCGCTATATCTCCCATGGGTTTGATCGGTGGCCATGGGCATAAGTCGCAATATCAGCGTTCCGCCTGACGTTGGAGAATGCTCGGCACCCCCGCGAGCTATTACCGTGCAACCCTGATCAATCAACGAATGCTCAGTGGCCAAAGCGACCATTTGATCTGAGTGGCTCCCACTGCCGGACTCCACGGTCAGCCCATTGTAAGCCCAGGTCAGCTTCGACATTACCATGAGCAGGATGACCGAGGCGGGTGAAAGTCGCAGCACTATAGATCCCCTGCCGACCCAGTTTAAGGTTGTGACGTCTTTTTGAACCGGTCCGGAAGCGACTCAATCACCCGTTCTGCTACCCCCTGAACCGTTCCATGCAAGTCGCCGGCACCAAAGAAATCGAGATCTGCCAGCCCCCCAGAGGCATAGGAAGAGACCCATTGGATGGAGCCATTTTCCACATCAATCAGGCGCGCATCGATGCTGGCATTGTGAACGGTATAGGACCCCGAGTGGTACTGCCCCTTGCGATCGGTATAACCGCTATCGCGTGTTTCAGAATAGGCTTTGGTCAAATGAACCATCAAGATTCCCCTGACATTCAGCATTTGCCCCAATTTAACCCGATCACTCTGCGTCAAACCGGATCCTTGGAACTGGATTTCCCCTATCAACTGCTGAACATCATTTCTGGAAACAACCGAATAGCCCTTGTTCATCAGTCCCATTACAAAGGCGTCTTCGATGGTGCGGCCAAAATCACTCTGCTCAACGAGGACGGCAAGCGTGTTGTATTTCTCGGGAGAAAAGGAAACAGAAACGCTCTTTTTAGCACCGCCAAAGCCTGAACAGCCACTCAAGAGAAAGAAAAGAACGAAACAAAAAGAAAAAATAGGGCGCTGAATCACGGGCAGCCTCTTTCCACGCTGATTTAGATTTTCGCTTCCATGCCAAGGAACACAACCAATAGTAGTAATTTAACTTAGAAACGGCGGTGCGTGTCCGAATTTTAATTGGATGGACGCTCGCCACCCTAACGGCACCTAAGAGCCTGTTCACGATCTTCTGAGTAGCATGGCCAAGAAGCTTAGGTGGATGAACTGCAGGCTCGTATTGAGCCAACGTTCGCAGTTTTCCCAGAGTCGTCGGTATTTCTCCAGCCATGCAAAACTGCATTCAACCACCCATCGTTTGGGGATTACCGCAAACGTGTGTAACTCACTGCGTTTGGCGACCTGCACCGTGACGTCATCGCCCAGGATTTCCCGCACACTCCGGGCAAAGGGCTCGCCCGCATAGCCTCTGTCGGTCAGCACGCTTTGCACGTTGCCCAGAGTGTTCCTGCAACGACCCATCGCCTGCAGGGCTCCTTTCCGATCAGTCACTTCGGCAGTCGTAACGACGATGGCGTGAGGGAGTCCTTGCGTATCCACAGCAATATGGCGCTTGATGCC
>JBKCCF010000043.1:0-3156 GCA_046305255.1 Methylococcaceae bacterium | reverse complement strand
TCCTGCAAAGTGTGAGGAAACGGACCAAGCCGACGACGTTGATCTGTATGAACTCTTCTGCGGGGTGTTGTATCTGCTGCGGAGCGGGTGTCAGTGGAGGATGCTGCCGAGGGACTTTCACAACTGGAGAACCGTGCATTCGTATTTTGCCAAATGGAGTGAGCTCGATCCGCACGGCGTAAGGGTACTGGAGCGGGCATTAAAAAAATCAGGTTGGCGCGGCCCGCGAGAAATTGGGGCGCAACGCCACGCCCAGTCTGTTAATCATTGATTCGCAGAGCGTGAAGAACACGGACACGTCTGCTAATAAAGGTTATGACGCAGGGAAGAAAATCTCAGGCATCAAGCGCCATATTGCTGTGGATACGCAAGGACTCCCTCACGCCATCGTCGTTACGACTGCCGAAGTGACTGATCGGAAAGGCGCCCTGCAGGCGATGCGTCGTTGCAGGAACACTCTGGGCAACGTGCAAAGCGTGCTGACCGACAGAGGCTATGCGGGCGAGACCTTTGCCCGGAGTGTGCAGGAAATCCTGGGCGAGGACGTCACGGTGCAGGTCGCCAGGCGCAGTGAGTTGCACACCTTTGCGGTAATCCCAAAACGATGGGTGGTTGAATGCAGTTTTGCATGGCTGGAGAAGAACCGACGACTATGGAAGAACTGCGAACGTTGGCTCAATACTAGCCTGCAGTTCATTCATTTAGCCTTCTTGGCCATGCTCATCAGGAGATCGTGAACAGGCTCTAAAAAAGTCACCGTCGGTGAGAGCCAAAGCACTAAATCGCCTTAAGATACTCAAGCAGTGCCCTTTTCTCCTCATTGGTCAGATTAGTACCAAATTCGTGACCACAACGGCTAGCCCCGGAATCCAGATCTGAACAATCCGTGGTGATCAAAATTTCATCTGTGGAAGGCTGATCTACTGCGAGGCCAATGTTGACAATGTCATAGGCCGGACCAATCTTGAATTCGGATATCCTTTCATTAGCAGGCTTCAACAATTCCGCCAATGTCGGGACCGAGCCATTGTGGAGGTACGGCGCTGCCGCCCAGATACCTTGCAGCACGCGCGCCTCATAGGCACCGACTTCCAACTTCGGTTTGAAACCATCCCCGATAATCCCCAACACACTCGCTGCCTTGAATGCCAAGGAGAGCCCCTCGTTGATACCGGAAAGCCAGCTATTAGAACTCATCAATGAACCGTAAGCTGCCTGCTCAAGAACATTGAACGCAGTATCTCTCGTACCAAGCGTGTGAAGGAAGGGAATCTGTTCACCTGCAAGAACCCCCGTATTGACCTCACGGGTAAGCACTTTATATTCACGGACGTCGGTCCCTACATTCTGAATTGGCGTCGCCCAAGAGGGTCCAAAGGGGTTGAGCAGACGGAAGGCGCCTTTTTTGATCTCATGGCATCCGGCGCCACAATGTTTTTCATAGAGTGACTTGCCCTGCTCTGCCAGTTTCTTATCAACTGGCCATGGCCATTTGGGGGGACCAATCTTCTTAATGAGCTCTTCAGCCTTATTGAGCCCCTTAAATGAAGTCGAGTTGATAGTCTTGTAGTCCACCCCTTTCTTGCCAGGAAGCGGGTGGAAATTAGCAAATACACCAATCACTTCTCCCTGATTACGCAGAAGTGCAAAGAGATCGTCACCGTTCGCAGCAAAACCTGGCCACTGAGTGGTGTCCTGCTTGGAGGCATTCCAGACAAATGGGTAGCGGGTAGGAGCATCGGCTTTTTCCATGTTTTCCGGAATCATGAAAGTTGGTGCAGCCCCGATATCCAGGCCGGACAGGCGATTGAAAATCATCGATACCGCATCCAACCGGCCTGGCCCCCAGGCTTGATTGGGTAATGATCGAGACATTTGCTCATGGTATGGAATGTACCAACCCGTGACCTTTTCCTTTAACCCGGCAATTTCGTCTGGGGCGACATCCACACCCCTGACACGTTTGGCGGCCTCCATGAACTCCACCGGGTCGGCCAAAGTCCGCGCTACGTTTCGATCCAGATCAGCCAGGAAACGCTGAAAATCGGCCAGAGCGGGACCCCCGTCGACTCGATATTGGTTCCCGTTGACCTCTATTTGACGCGTATGACAGGCAGAGCAGGTTATACCCAGCCACCCGTCAGTGCTGACCTGGAAACCAATTGGTAACTTTTGGGGGCTTGCCGAGTTGGGAAGATACCCATATCGGCTCAGACTTTCCGCAAGAAAAGGCCGCCCATCATCCTGTCTTAAAGCCTTGATCCAGCTGTATTTTATGAGTCTAGATCCTTGGTCAACGCTGTAGAACTGCCGACGTCGCAATTCAGTCCAATCTGCACCTTGATCAAGTTTTATTGATGCGGCCTCAACTGAAGATAGAAGCACAAAAAGGGTGGCAATAAATAATATAAATGAACTATTTGTCTTTGCCATCGGGTTGCTCTACATACTTAGGTTGACAGGCCATGCTCGGTATCGCTTTCATGGTTCTTTTAGCTTTCCCAAGCCAGCAGCTAAAACATGATTCGTCTCCAAGACGTGGATTCTCTGGTGTCACGCTACCACATCTTTCGAAAGAAATATTGCAAATATTAACCTAAAAACGGCAGTTGACGGCTAATTTGGGTTCACCGGCACTTCCCCCGGAGGTTCGATTTCGGCGATGAGCCAATTGAACCTCGTCAGCAGGGTCACCAGATAGTCGCAAACAAAATCCCATACGGTGTGAGTTCGAAACTACTCCGCACTTCGGCCCCATTCCTGAAGGCGAGCGCTCACGTGGGTGATCTTGTCTCTGGCGCGCTCTCCAAACCCATGCATCGGGGTAATGGTGATGCGGCTTTTCCGCGCATGTCTGGTTTTTTATGTGATTCCGGCTAGCAACAAGGGTTTACTGGTAACAGCTTCAAGCGTAACTGCCCCATCAACTAGGTGCTGTTGAGCCGTAGGCTTCCGTGATCAAATCCTCAGCCTTGAGATTCCAAGGCATGAGATGTTCCCAATTCCCGCTTTTCCTGGCTTCCGGCAGACCCCGCATCACCTTCAACAGCCAGGTGTAGGGTTCAAGGCCATTGGCCTTGGCGGTTTCCACCATGGAGTAAAGGCGGGCGCTCGCTTCGGCCCCGGCTGGCGTATCCGAGAACAGCCACGCACGAC
>JBKCCF010000042.1:0-7497 GCA_046305255.1 Methylococcaceae bacterium | reverse complement strand
TTGACTGTGCCGATCGCAAAGCAGGCTGTGCTGCTGTTGCCGGGTGGCTACAATTTTGTCGGTGCCGAATCTTCTCGTAACCTACTGGAGGCCATGGGAAATCCCGGCAGCGATAACGTCCAGGGCATGATCTTTCCGGCGGGGGACGATGCGGCGCAGTGGTTTATCGTGGTGACCTTCAACCCGGTCGGCTACATCCGTGATCACGATGCTCACAGCTGGAAGCCTGACGACGTATTGGCCGAGATTCGCAAAGGTACGGAGGCGGCCAATGGCGAGCGCCGTGATCATGGCCTGCCCGAGTTGGAAGTCGCGGGCTGGGTCGAGCCGCCGCAGTATGATCCTGATACACACCGCCTGGTGTGGTCGCTATCAAGCCGGCTCAAGGGGCAGGCGCCTGAAACAGTCAGTGGCATCAACTACAACAGCGTCATTTTAGGGCGAGACGGTTACATCAGCATGAACCTCGTCACCGATTCTGCTGCGATTGAGCCCCTGATGCCTGTTGCCCGCAAGTTGCTGGCTTCCCTCGAGTTCGATGCCGGCAAACGCTATGCCGATTTTCAGGCCGA
Organism: Methylococcaceae bacterium; assembly: GCA_046305255.1. GTDB lineage: Bacteria > Pseudomonadota > Gammaproteobacteria > Methylococcales > Methylococcaceae > UBA6136. Next base: position 6,925 of record JBKCCF010000042.1, on the reverse strand, counting down.
AACCGACAAAGTGGCCGAATATGGCCTGATGGCGCTGGTGGCCGGGGTCGCCGCCAAGAAGTTGGGCCTGTTGGCCATGGCGGGGCTGTTTCTGGCCAAGTTCGCCAAAATCATCATGGCCGCCGTTGTATTGGGTTTGGCGGGGCTGGTACGAATTTTCGGCAAAAAAACATCCTGACACCGTGGCGTGAAGCCGAGGCTGAAGTGCGTGATATGGCAGATCGAATATGACAACACAACCGAATCTTAACGACATCCGCAGTATGGCCCTTTGGGTTGGTATTGCGGTGATGGGCGCCTCTGTCATCAGTGGCATTGCCCTCAACCGGGGGGAAAACGTCAACAGCCTCTGGTTCATCACCGCTGCGATCTGTGTCTACGCTCTGGGCTATCGCTTCTATAGCGCTTTTGTGGCAACGCGGGTGCTGGGGCTGGATGCACGCCGTGCCACGCCGGCAGAGCGGTTCAATGACGGCAGGGACTTCCTGCCCACTAACCGCTGGGTGGTATTCGGTCATCATTTCGCCGCCATTGCGGGGCCCGGCCCCCTCATTGGCCCGACGCTGGCCGCGCAGTTTGGTTATCTGCCGGGAACCCTATGGATTCTTATCGGCGCCGTGATGGGCGGGTGCGTTCAGGACTTTGTCATTCTGTTCTGTTCGGTACGCCGCAATGGCCGCTCGCTGGGCCAGATGGCCCGCGATGAGCTGGGTCCTATTGGCGGCAGTGCGGCCATGCTGGGGGTCATGTGCATCATGATCATCCTGATCGCTGTGCTGGGTCTGGTGGTGGTGAATGCCATGAAGCACAGCCCCTGGGCGACCTCGACCGTAGGCGCGACGATTCCCATCGCCATGCTGGTCGGCATCTACATGAACATCCTGCGGCCCGGTCGGGTGATCGAGGCGACGGTGCTGGGGGTATCGCTCTTGTTACTGTCGGTTTGGGGGGGCGGCGTGGTCGATGCTCACCCCGAATGGCGCACCGGTTTTGATTTCGATGGCCTGCCTCTGGCAATGATGGTCATCGGCTATGGCTTTGCCGCCGCCGTACTGCCGGTCTGGCTGTTACTGGCACCGCGCGATTATCTGTCGACCTTCATGAAGCTAGGTACCATTTCGGCCTTGGCGGTTGCCATCATCATCTTGCACCCTGACGTAAAGATGCCGGCACTCACCCGTTTCATCGACGGTACCGGTCCCATATTTGGCGGCAAGCTGTTTCCCTTCGTCTTTATCACGATCGCCTGTGGCGCAATTTCGGGGTTCCATGCGCTGATCGCCTCCGGTACCACGCCCAAATTGCTGGCGAATGAGGCTGACGCCCGCTTTTTCGGGTATGGCGCTATGATTATGGAATCTTTTGTCGCGATCATGGCCATGATCGCTGCCACGGTGCTGGAACCGGGCGTTTATTTCGCCATCAACAGCCCCGCCGGTGTGGTCGGCAAGGAGGCCGCTGCGGCAGTGGCCACCATCTCGGGCTGGGGATTTCCGGTAACGCTGGAGCAGATGCAGATGCTGGCGCGGGAAATGGGTGAATCGACCCTGTTTGCCCGCACCGGTGGCGCCCCTTCGCTGGCGGTGGGTATGGCGAGCCTGTTTGCGAGTGCCTTCGGCGAGAGTCTGCTGGCGCTTTGGTATCACTTCGCCATCATGTTCGAGGCACTGTTCATTCTGACCACGCTTGACGCCGGTACCCGGGTTGCCCGTTTCATGTTGCAGGATGTGCTGGGTAATTGGATTCCGGCGCTGGGCCGGACCTCCTGGTATCCCGGTGTGATCCTGACCAGTGCGCTGGTTGTGGCCGGCTGGGGCTATCTGCTCTATATCGGCGTCATTGATCCTCTGGGTGGCATCAACAGCCTGTGGCCGCTATTCGGGATTGCCAACCAGATGCTGGCGGGCATTGCCCTTTGCGTGGCAACCACGATCATTGTCAAGAGCAGCAAGTTACGGTATGCATGGGTGACCGGGGTGCCTCTGGTCTGGTTACTGATCGTGACCAGTACCGCTGCCTGGCAGAAGCTGTTCAGCCCGGAATTGAGGATCGGTTTTTTTGCTCATGCAAAGGATTTATCAGACAAACTGGCGGGTGGACTGCTGTCGCCTGAGCAGTCTGCCAATGCGCCGCAGTTGATTTTTAACGATTATCTGGATGCTGGCCTGACGCTGTTGTTTATTACGGTGTCCTGGATACTGGCGGGGGATACTCTGCGGGTCTGCTTCAGGATCGTGACCAAACGGTCGCATCCGCCCTCCAGTGAAACCGAGCCTGTTCCTACCCGACGGGTCGAGGGTTGGGCGCGGGATTGATAGGTGGCCTTTCGCCTGAGCCTTAAGCACCCGGTTTTCGGTTAGAATCGCCGGTTTTAACGACGCTACGGATCATCGTCTTGACCCACACTGCTACTCCCGTTGCTCTCATACCCGAATGGGCGGAACAGTCCGCCGTGCTTCTGGCCTGGCCTTATGCCGAAGGCGACTTCAGTCGCTGGTTGTCTGCGGTGGAGGATACCTATATCCGCATCGCCAGCGAAATTGCCCGCCGTGAAATCGTCATTGTTGCGTGTCGCAGTGAGCGTCACCGTGATGTCATCCTCGGGCGCCTCAGCGCCGGTCACTGCACTCTTGATCGGGTGCGATGTGTCGTGTTGCCCTATAACGATGTCTGGGTTCGGGATACTGCGCCGCTGACAGTGGCCACTGGCGAGGGAGCCGTCAGCCTGCTGGATTTTCGTTTTAACGGCTGGGGGGGGAAGTATGAGCATGCTGACGATGCCGCGCTGGCGCAGCGGCTGCATGCGACCGGCATACTCGGCGATATTCCGCGACTGGCAGTTGATTTTGTGCTCGAGGGTGGCAGCATCGAAACCGATGGCATGGCTACGGTCATGACAACCCGCCGCTGTCTGCTCAATCCCAATCGCAATCCGGCATGCAATCAGGCACAGATCGAAGCCGAGTTGCGCATCCGCCTCGGAGCGGAAAAGATTCTGTGGTTGGCACATGGCCACGCCGAGGGCGACGATACCGACGCCCATATTGACACCCTGGCCCGGTTTTGCTCGCCAGATACGATCGCCTATACCGCTTGTGACGATCCCGCCGATCCGCTGTATGCGGAGTTTCAGGCGATGGCGGCCCAGTTACAGTCTTTTAGTTCAGCGTCAGGCAAGGCCTACAGACTGGTGCCTTTGCCCATGCCTGCCATTATCCGCAGCGAGGACGGTGATCGTCTGCCTGCGACCTATTCCAACTTTCTCATCATCAACGATGCGGTATTGGTACCGGTCTATGGCGATGAGGCTGCTGATCGCCTGGCGCTGGAGCGTCTCGCTAACTGTTTCCCGGGCCGTGAGATTGTTGCTATTGATTGTCTGCCGCTGATTCGCCAGTACGGCAGCCTGCATTGCATGACCATGCAATTTCCTGCCACCGTTTCTGTGAGTTGATGTGTAATGTCTTCCCTTCTTAATGTTGGCTTCATTCAGCAGGCCTGCATGGACGCCGATCCCGCTATCAATCTTGCGACGTCCATTCGGGGTGTCCGCGATGCTGCCGCTCAAGGCGCGAAACTGGTCGTGCTGCCCGAATTACACCTTGGCCCCTATTTCTGTCAGACCGAGGATACCGTTCGGTTTGATCTGGCCGAACCGATTCCCGGCCCTACCACTGAGCAACTTGCGGGGCTGGCCCGGGAACTGGATCTGGTGATCGTGGCATCCCTGTTCGAGCGTCGTGCGCCGGGGCTCTACCACAATACGGCGGTAGTGCTTGAGCGTGATGGCCGATTGGTCGGTAAGTATCGCAAAATGCATATACCCGATGATCCCGGGTATTACGAGAAGTTTTATTTCACTCCGGGTGATCTTGGGTTTTCGCCTATTGCGACCTCTGTCGGCAAACTGGGTGTACTGGTGTGTTGGGATCAATGGTATCCAGAGGCCGCCCGGCTGATGGCTTTGGCCGGCGCTGATCTTTTAATTTATCCTACGGCTATTGGCTGGAATCCTGATGATGAGCCGGCAGAACAGCAACGCCAGCTGGATGCCTGGATTACCGTTCAGCGGGGTCATGCCGTGGCCAACGGGCTGCCGGTCATCGCGTGCAATAGAATTGGTCGCGAGCCTGATCCTGGCGGGCAAAGCAAAGGAATACAGTTCTGGGGGAATAGTTTTGCGGCAGGGCCGCAGGGCGAATTTCTCTGCCGCGCAGATAGCCTGAACAGCGAGGTGCTCATGGTTGGGCTGGATCGCCAGCGATCTGAAGATGTGCGCCGAATATGGCCGTTTCTGCGGGATCGCAGGATAGATTCTTATGAGGGAATAACCCGGCGGTTTCTTGACTGATAAACCGGTAACCGAATCAAGCGACAGGTTTGCCGAAAATAGCGGGGCTGGCTTGAAATCAAGCAACAGCCCCGTGCTGTTTGCGATTTAGATACTGAATTCCATAGGGTCGTGACCCTGATCAATAAGGGCCTGCATCCAGCGTGGTTTCATACCGCGACCCGTCCAGGTTTCCTCGTGGTTGTTAGGGTTGCGGTATTTGGGCTCGACCTTGCTGCCTTTTCTAGTGGAAACACTCTTGGCGCCATCACTGATTTCGACGGTGACGCCAATAGAACTAGCGAGCTCCCTGATTTGAGTGATAATTTCCCTACGCTTACCTTCCTGTTTCTGTCTGAGAGCCTTTTGGGCATTCTCGAGCAGACTGGCAAGTTGTGCTTCTGACATATCATGTAGGTCTGTGCTCATATTTACCTCTTGTCTTGGTTGCATATATATAGGTTGAGGATCATGTTACCGACTGGAAGTATATTGCATTTTTTATTTTGTGCAAATGGCCAATAAACACTCTTTCCGAAAGATAATTTTAGATGGATGCTAATCCAGTGGAGTTGTACCAGCCTTTCAGAAATTAAATCTCTGAAGAAGACGGTGCAATAACCCATCCTCATGTGTACTGCTTTCGTGGTTGCTCTAACGTCAAGAGGTTGACCGGCCCCGATGTTTCGTTTAGAGGAGTAATGTTGTGGGGTAACGGTGAGGCCAGGGAACTTTAATGGGGCTCTGTGTAGGCTGTTGTTAGCCCTTTACAGTTGTTGACATGATGGATTTATCGAATTGACGTCTCAAGTAATGAATCAAATAACCCAGCCTGCCATGAGGAAATACTCGCTCTTTCGCCCTGAAGTGTCGATCCGGCCGGGCCCGCCTGTGTTATGGCGTGGTCTGCGTGGTTGTGGCGATGCCTTGGCGCTGGCGTCCGCGGTGCGCGCGGATAATCGTCTGTATCTGGTCGTGGTTGAGGATACCCAGACCGCGGTAAGGCTGGAGCATGAGATCCAGTTTTTTCTCGGCGGTTCTGTGCCTGTGCTGCATTTCCCGGACTGGGAAACGCTACCCTATGATGTTTTCGCACCATTACCCGAGATCGTTTCTGGGCGATTAAAAACGCTCTCGCTGTTGTCAAGAACGGGGCGGGGTATCTTGTTGACGCCGGCTGCCACATTGATGCAACGGCTAAGTCCTCGTAGTCATGTGCTGGGTAATACCTTCGTACTTAAGCCCGGTAGCCCGATTAATCTGGAAGAGACCCGTAATCGACTGGAGAGTGTCAGTTATCACTGCGTTAATCAGGTTCTCCAGCACGGAGAGTTTGCGGTACGCGGTTCGATACTTGATCTTTTTCCGATGGGCAGTGCTGTGGCTTACCGCATCGAATTATTCGATGACGAGGTTGAGTCGATTCGTACCTTTGATCCCGAAACACAGCGGTCCGCAGATAAGGTTGGTGACATAAACCTTTTCCCTGCCAGGGAGTTTCCGTTTGATGATGCGGCTATCAAACGCTTTCGGCAGGCTTTTCGAACGCAATTTCCAGGAGCATCGGCTGGCAACCCCTTGTATCAGGATATCAGCAAGGGAGTTGCTGCCGGCGGTGCGGATTACTATTTGCCGCTATTCGTAGAGCATACCGAGACCCTTTTTGACTATCTGCCGCAACAGACCACCATCGTGTTGCATGGACCGATTGAACAGGCTGCCACGCAATTCTTCGTTGATACTGAAGCACGCTATCAGCAGCGTAAAGACTATATCGACAAACCACCATTGCCGCCTGAACAGTTATTTCTGGATCCTGCCGCCCTGCAGACCCGCCTGGCGTTATACCCTCGTATTCTCATAGAAAGGGCAGGGCAAACTGACATGGTATCTGAAGGTGAGCGCCTTCAGGTCACGATTTTTGATTGCAGGGAATTACCCCCGGTAGCGTTGGACCCCAAACACAAGGAGCCAGCGAAAGAGTTGCAATCGCTCATCGCCGGACTGGGGGGACGCACACTATTTGTGGCTGAAACAGCCGGTCATCGCGAAGCCCTGCTGGAAAACCTCGCACGAATTCAGATCAAGCCCAAGGTGGTTGATAACTGGCAGCAGTTCAGTGAAGGGAACGATCGGATTTGCCTGGTGGTTGCACCTATGGATCACGGCCTGCTGCTTGATGATCCGGCGCTGGCTATCGTAACCGAGACCCAACTGTCGGGCGAACGGGTTCAGCAGCGCCGCAGACGACGCTCAGCCGGTGGCCATAAGCTGGATCAACTGCTGCGCAACCTTGAGGAACTCGACATCGGCGCGCCTGTGGTACACCAGGATCATGGTGTCGGTCGCTTCATGGGGCTCACCAAACTCACCGTCGGCGGCGTTGATGCCGAATTCCTGACGCTGGAATATGCTCATCAGGACACACTTTATGTGCCGGTATCATCCCTGCACCTGATCGGCCGCTACAGTGGCGCAAGCCCTGAATCGGCCCCTCTGCATCGGTTGGGTGGCGAGCAGTGGCAAAAGGCCCGACGCAAGGCGCTGGAGCGGATAAGGGATGTGGCGGCCGAGTTGCTGGATATCTATGCCAAG
>JBKCCF010000041.1:0-2687 GCA_046305255.1 Methylococcaceae bacterium | reverse complement strand
TCAGCCGCACGCCATTTGAGACCCTGCGACAGGCCAGCGTCGGCGACGTGCCGGGCATCCTGGAACTGATCCTGCCACTGGAGCAACAAGGTGTGCTGGTCGCGCGCTCGCGCGAAAGGCTGGAAACCGGAATCGGCGACTATCGGGTAATAGACCGGGATGGCACCATTATCGGCTGTGCCGCCCTGCACCAGTTCTCCGATCAGGCCACCGGCGAACTGGCCTGCCTGGTCCTGCATCCCGACTATCGTCGCGAGACACGGGGCTCGCGTTTGCTGGGCACTATCGAAGATGAAGCCAGAACCCGAGGGCTTAGGCGACTTTTTGTGCTCACCACCCAGACCGAGCACTGGTTCCGCGAACACGGTTTCGAACCTGCCGGCGTCAATGATCTGCCGCAGGCACGGCAGGCGGCCTACAACCGCCAGCGCAACTCCAAGGTGCTGATCAAAGCGCTGTAACGCAGCTCGGCGCCATCCCGCCAGGGCTAGTCCGCCACCCCGAGTATCACGGCTCCCGCCTTGAATACAGCCAGAACCGGCTGGCCTACCGCAAGCGCCAGAGCCTCAGCGCTATTGCCGGTAATCGTTGCCACCACCGTATCGCCGCCGGGTAGCGCGATGACCACCTCGGTACTGGCCGATCCCGCCTCCAGGCGGGAAATATTGCCCGCCAGCTGATTGCGTGCCGACAGCCGGTACCCCTCAAGATCGGCCACCACCATGACCATGGACGCCTTGACCAGGGCCAGCACCTCCCGTCCGGGGACCAGCCCCAGTTCGGCCACGGAGTCCAGCGTCAGGCTGACCACTAGGCTAGCCCCCCCCTTAAGACGGACCCGCACTTCGGCATTGACGGCCCCCTCCCTAATCTCCGTCACCTGCCCGGTCCATTGGTTGCGCGCACTTGCCCTCATGAATAGCCTCCGTAGCCATTGCAATACAACGGGGTCATGCCCCAGATTCTCATTGAGCGTATCAAGAAAGGCCTGATGCTCGTCCCGAACCCGGATAAACAGCGTCAGCAAGGCTTTGCCGGTTACCGAAAGGCGAGTCCCCCCTCCGTCACGGCCGCCAGTGGCCGTATCTATCAGCGGTCGCGGCGACAGGCCATTGGCGCGCTCGATCAGCTCCCATGCCCCCTTATAACTCATCCCCACTGCACCCGCGGCGCGGTTAATCGAACCGATACGGTCGACCGCCGCCAGCAGCTCAAACAGCCGGGAATTGAGATACCCCCCCAGCATGATGTCGCCATCAACCAACTGGGGACCGGCACCGCGCCGTTCCAGTTTGCGCCCCCTTGGAGCGGCGACTGGTTTCGGGGAAAAGTCAGAGTTATCGTTCATATCTGATCCAGTAAGGCGACCGTCTTGATCTGGGCCCACACCACAAGGCCGGGCCTCAGGCTGAGTCGGTTCATCGAGCGACGGGTGATTCTCGCCAGCAAGGGGATCCCACTCACATCCAGCCTGACCATGACATCAGCGCCACAACCCGCATCGGCCAGTTCGACAACTCTGGCCTCCATGATATTGAGAATGCTGGTGTCTACAGGTTGACTTAATGCCAGGCTGACATCGCGGGCATGCACCCGACAGCGAATACCCGTCCCGACGGTTTCGGTCCGTTGCGCGACCAGCAGGGTGCCGCCCGCAAACCTCAATCGGGTCAGGCGATCGGATGGCTCGTGGCCGTCGATTGTAGCCTCCAGCACCACACCGGCATCTTCGGCGTGGCTCAGCGGGAGATCCAGCCGCGCCAGCATCGTATGCAACGGCCCATGCGCAAGCACACGGCCCGCTGCCAGCAGCATCAGATGGTCACACAAGCGTGCCAGTTCATCCGGCACATGGCTGACATAAATGATCGGGAGATCAAGCTCTCGGTGCAGCCGCTCAAGATAAGGCAGTATCTCGGCCTTGCGATCCGTATCCAGCGCCGATAGCGGTTCATCCATCAGCAGCAGCCGGGGACTGGTCAGCAAGGCCCGACCCATCGCAACCCGTTGCCGTTCACCGCCCGACAAGGTAGCGGGCTGCCGCGCGAGCAAATGCCCCAACCCGAGCAGACTCACGGCCTGCTCAAAGGCCATCCACCTTGCCGCCGGCGGTATTCGTGACTGTCCATATTCCAGATTGCCGCGAACACTAAGATGGGGAAACAGATGGGCCTGCTGCATGACATAACCCAGCGGGCGCCGATGGGTGGGAACAAAAATCCCGCGCGCGTCATCCTGCCAGGGTTCCCCCTTGACCGAAACCAGCCCTCGCGCCTGTAGTTCAAGCCCGGCCAGCGCGCGTAGCACACTGGTCTTGCCCGCGCCCGAACGTCCCCAGAGACCTGTGACGCCCGCGCCGGGCAGAACGACATCCAGCGCCAACTCAAACCCGGGGCGTTGCAGCGCTATATCCAGCCGAATCGCGTCTGTATCAGCCGCCATTTTCTAAACCCGCCCCCGATACACTCCCAGCCCCTGCAGCACCAGCAGCACTACAAAGGCAAACCCCACCATACCACCCGCCAGCCAATGGGCCTGACCATATTCCATTGCTTCGACATGGTCATAAATCTGCACGGAGACCACCCGGGTGCTGCCGGGAATGTTGCCGCCTATCATCAGAACGACACCAAACTCACCGACCGTATGGGCAAAGCCCAGCACGGCAGCAGTCACATAGGCCGATC
>JBKCCF010000040.1:0-16268 GCA_046305255.1 Methylococcaceae bacterium | reverse complement strand
ATTTATTAGTCTTGTTAGCTCGACTGGAATGGATGCGCTGATCAATCCAGCGATCAATATCCGCCGAGTTCCAACCCACGGCACGAGAACCGAGGGAAACAGGAGCAGGAAAAGCACCTTCTTTGATTCGAAGGTAAATGGTGCTACGTGAGAGCCCCGTTTGGGCCTTGACTGCAGAGAGCCTTAGAATTTGAATTTTCATAAATGAAATCTCCTTTCTTGTTGTTTACCCAAAGCACAATTGCCTTGGTGAGATTCCATTTTCAGGTCAAACCCCTTAATTGAAAATTGGGGTAATGGAGGAAGAAGTGGGGGTGATTTTTTAAGGCCTTAGTAATCGGGCCTCGTAAAAAGGGGAATCACCCCCATCTATTTCTGATTACTGAAGAGCTTCTCATAATGATCCGTCGATTTCCCACCCTGCACAAACTTGCAGTAATACTTAATGTAGTCACTGAAGGTAGATTCAGCCATATTGAATGCCGGGTTGAATGCAATAGCGGCTTTACGCAGATCCTCCTTGACGCCCGGCATTGCCTTTAGATCTAGATCCGGATCTCTTTTTGCGAGTTCCACCAAGAAGGGAATAAAAATCTTGATGAACTTCAAACTTGCATGCCTTGACTTCTTCTGTTTTTTAATAACATCTCCCGTACTTCTGACAAGCGTATCCCCCAACAAACTTTCAAAGTTTGGGACCCCCTCAACGGGCCAGCCATACTTCTCATATTTCCAAATCTCCTGCTCCTGATCCATATCAAGTGGCGATCTGTCCTCATCCGCCCCAATAGACCATGCATACATCTCAGCGAGAAGGTCTAGAGCTTCGACCTTAGCTTTGCAGTCAGCGGTAAGAAAACGACCATACCGGTCGTAGCAATAAATTCCTTCATTCTCAATTGCGGTTGCCAAAACACCCACTGAAATCTCATCGCGAATAAGATCCCCGAGACTGACTACAGGATTCGGTTCGAAATCCACGGATTCATTGATTTCATTCATTGCATGCTCTCCAATATGGCTCTGTAATGGTAAAGAAGGTCAGTGGGTATCCGCTTAGTGTCGATACCTGAAATCTCTTCGAGAATTCATCTGACAAATCACGATCAGCTTCCGACAGGTTCCTACTCTTCCTATTCTTCCTACTCCCTCCACATATAAAGCAGCCGCCTATGAGTAGGAACAGTAGGAAGAATAGGAAGGCACAGGAGCTGCGATGTGATTTGTCAAAAAAATTTTCTCCTGCCTAATTTAGGGTCAAAGCTCAGAGAAATCAAAGGGACGAACTCGATCCACCTGACAAGCTTGAGAAGCGATAAACGAATTTACGATCTGGTCTGGAATTCTTTGGAGGGCTAACCAATACCCAGATCTCATCCCCGTGGACCCGAACACCATACACACGGTTCGATGAGGGTTTTAGATTGGTACAGGGAATCCGGCGCCTCGAATTTTCACCGGGACGGACCACCTCCAGAGAATTGCTGGATGGGTCATACCATGCATATCCTTCATTTGCCATAACCATCACCTCACTACACAAGAACGATGATGAGCATCAGTTTCGATCACTGGCAGAAGAATTCTGACAAGTCAAACTAATGCCCCTTTCGGTTCCTATTCTTACTACTCTTCCTATTGAATGAAGGCAAGGAATTAGACGTGGGTAAGCACAGCGCCTGCTGTTGCGGCAAAGAAAGCCGCCCCTGATCGCTCATAACAAAAAAATAGAACGAAAGCGCCGGCCGAGGCTGGACCTCATCATTGTTTGTCTTAAAGGGCCACAGATACCCTCTAGCGAGGGGTGTTCCGCTATCGCCGAGGATAATGACGCCGATAACAGTTATTTCTTTGTCTAGGGCTACCGATCCAGAGAGATAACTCAGGGACTCTAGCGTAGACGGTGAAGTCAATGAGCATGAAAACCAACCCCTGGACTCAGGTAGAGAGCCAGTGTGGAAATAATTAGATTTCTTGAGCGTGGTCGCGAGGGCGTTGAGAAACAACCCTCAACATTCCAATTTAGATTGATGCCGATTTCTGCATCAACTGACCCAAAAGTACAGATCAAACCCTTGTTAGCACGGTGGGTACAGAGGCGGGTAAATAACCCGTCTAATTTGTAAAACCTTTTAAAACATGTGCTTACAAAGCAAGATGGCGGAGAGGAAGGGATTCGAACCCTTGTGCCGGGTTTCCCCGACCATCCGATTTCGAGTCGGCGCCGTTATGACCGCTTCGGTACCTCTCCTTTTGCGGTGGCGGATTATACCTTGATCCGTCCTTACGGAAAGTGCGGTCCAGAAGGGGGGGCGTGGCCGGGTCGGCGCGTCATCCGACCGTGTTCCGGCGGGCCTGAAAGAATGCCCGTAACTGCGCGCCGCATTCCTCACCGAGCATGCCGCCGGCCCATTCTATTTTGTGGTTCAGGAACACCTGATCGGCCAGCTGCATGATGCTGCCGGCCGCACCCCGTTTAGGATCGGTTGCACCGAAGACCACGCGCCGGATGCGGGCGTGGCTGATGGCACCCATGCACATGATGCAGGGCTCGAGCGTGACGTAGAGCGTGGTATCGACCAGACGGTAGTTACTCAGTGCTGCACCGGCAGCGCGTAGCGCCCGTATCTCGGCGTGTGCCGTCGGATCATGGGTCGCGATGGGGCAATTCCAGCCTTCGGCCACCCTTTCGCCGTTCTTGATGATCACCGCCCCCACCGGTACTTCACCCAGGGCTTCGGCCTTTTCTGCGAGGTGCATGGCGTAACGCATCCAGGCTTCATCCTGCGATATCGGGTTCATCTATGGCGTGCTCGCGTCATGTAAGGAAAGAGTGGCGCGCAGTGGACCAGACCCGCCCGACCGGACGGGAATGGCTATGGCAGAATGCGGCAGACAATGGCAGATAGCGAAAAAACATGAACATTACCGAACACATTCTAGACGAGGCGCGCGTCATCGCCAGCCCCAATCACGATTCTAGACCCGCCACCGATGACCTCTCGCTCATCGTTATCCACTGCATCAGTTTGCCTCCCGGCCAATTTGGCACCGAGGGCGTCACCCAGTTGTTCACCAATACGCTGGACCCCACCGAACACCCCTATTACGCCGGCATTGCCCACCTCCGCGTATCGGCGCATACCCTCATCCGCAGAACCGGCGAGATTCTGCAATATGTCCCGTTCGATCGCAGGGCCTGGCATGCCGGCGTATCCAGTTACCGGGGCCGGGCAGTGTGCAATGACTTCTCCATCGGCATTGAGCTGGAGGGCACCGATGATTCCCCCTACGAAGAGATTCAGTACCAGCAGCTGAACCGCCTGGTGGATGCCCTGCTGCGGGCGTATCCCGGTCTGACGCGCGCTAACGTCACCGGACATGAGGACATTGCCCCGGGCCGCAAGACGGATCCGGGGCCGTTCTTCGACTGGGCGCGGCTGACCGGGATCGCGTGAAGCGCCAGAGCGGGCAGATCACTGGTGGTCTGGTCTTTTCCGGCGAACTGCCGCATCATCCGCTGCCCCATTTCTGCAGAGCCACCACGCCATGAGCATACCGTTTCGCGATTACCTCAACGCCAAGTACGGGCTTGACGAACGCAGCCTGAATCCTGATGTTCGGGCCGCCTTCTTCGCAGCCTTGCGCAGCCACACCACACTGCAACTGCTTGATCTCGGCGCCGGCACCGGCAGTTCGTTGCGGCGGCTGCTGGATGCCGAGTTACATGCCAACCTCGACCTCACACTGGTGGACAGAGAACCGGAACTGCTGGAAGCGGCGAAGCAGGATGGCGTAAAAATGCTGGGGCGACGGGAATACGAGGTGACGCTGGTCGAGGGGGGGATTGAGGCCTGGCGCGGCAAGCAAACCCTGAGGATTCGAACGGTCGCGGCCGATCTTGCCGATTTTGAGCCGGCCGGTGCCGGCCAGTACGATGCCATCATCGCCCACGCGCTGATGGATCTGTTGCCGCCCCGACTCATGGCACAGCGCATTGCCCGCTGGCTGGCACCCGCCGGCCTGTTCTATGCCACGCTCAATTACGATGCCGGCACGACCCTCTTTCCCGTACGGGCAGATGATGGGCTGGAAAAGGCTATTTTGGCCAATTACGATGCGTCGATGGATCGCCGGGAACTGCCTTTCGGTGACGAACCGTCGGCGGGGGCGGAATCCGGCCGGAAGCTGCACGGGGCATTGCATGCGCAGGGGTTTGATATGCTGGCCTATGGCAGTTCCGACTGGAGCATCACGCCCTTTTGCGACAGTTACCGTCAGCAGGATGCCGTCTGTCTGTTGGCGCTGCTGGAGATGATACTGGAGGAATCCCGCCGCGCCGGGCTATTCGAACCCGCCGCGCTCGACCTGTGGTACGCGACGCGGCGCGACCAGATTGACGCGCGTCAGCTCGGCATGATCATCCACCAGCTGGACGTGCTGGCACAGAAACCCGCACATCGCCAGCTCACCGGGGCTTGATCGCCCGGCAACAGAGTCCACCGCGCAGCGTCACAAGCCCCCAGCGCCGGCCCAGCCCGTCTGCCAGTGTCATCAATCCGGCCCAGAGCCATGGCATGTCGCCGCGCGGGACAAAGGTCCAGCCATTCAGCGTATGCAGCTGAAATCCGGCCACCGCCAGCAGACGACCCAGCAGCGTTCGACCCAGGAAGTGATCGCTGCTCAGATGGCGGGTGGCAAGGCCCAGCCAGGGCGCCAGCCGATACCAGGGATGATCGCCATTCGGCGTCAGACAAATGAAGCTGCCGCCAGGCTTCAGAACCCGCCAAACCTGGCCCAGCACCGCCCGCTTGTCGGGCATATGCTCGAAGGCACCGACGCAGAGCACAACATCCGCCGAGTCTGGGGCTACGGTGGCCAGCGTCTCAGCCGCATCGACCCGCAGGCTGATATGTCCGGCCCGGGGATGCTGCTGACGCAATGTATCGGCGGCGGCAATCATGCCGGGTGAGAGATCGGTACCAATGCTGTGCTCGAATGCCTCCGCCAATGCAAACAGGTGAAGCCCGGTACCGCATCCAATTTCAAGCAGCACACTTCGCCCACAGTCCGCCAGCAAGGCCTCGATCATTCCCAGCCGATACTGCAGCAACGAATCGGCCTCACCATGACAATCGACATAATGGGGTGCCAGTTGATCAAAGAAGGCCTGAATATCGTGGGGGCCGCTGACCGGGGTCGTTCGCAGTTTCATGACGAGGTTAATCCGGGCGCCGGGCGGTAGAGTAGCCAGGTCGAGTAGGCGAACGAGAGACCCAGCGCGAGCGTCACGGAGACGGCCAGCCAGAAATCCAGTGCGGGCGGTAGCGGCAACAGGCAGAGCGTGAACATCAGGACAGCGCTGACCCCCGTTGTGCGGGTGAACAGGTTGCCCTTCACGCTGCGCGCCGGGGGTTTTGCCACTTGCCCGAACAGTACAAACAGGTAGCGCAGTGCGCCAGGCAACAGAATGAACCCGCCCAGTTTGCCGGAGATGAACAACAGCAGGCAAACCGCGAGCAATAGAAAGGCATCGGTTTCCTGATCGAACAGATGACCGAAGGCCGACACCGTGTTGTAGCGGCGGGCGGCCCAGCCATCGAGCCCGTCGGCGCAAACGGCTCCGAACAGCAGGGCTGCCGTCAGATAGCTGTTGCCGCCGACCGCCAGCAGCAGGGTCATGGCGGTCAGCAGACGGGCCAGGGTGATGCCATTGGCCAGTCCGAACACCTGCGCCGGTGTCCACTGTCGCCGGCTGCGCCAGATTAGCCCCAGAAATGAGCCTGCCGCCATTGCGACCACCGGCAGCGGTGATTTTTCCAGCAGAACGGCGCCGATGCTGATGGTCATCAGCAGGGCATGCTGTTCAGTCCAGCGGGTCAGAATAGGGTTCATGGTGTCTCCGGCAGAGGGTCTGCGCTATTGTCCACGGTTCATGCCTGCAGTGAAATACAGACGCGGCGCTGCGACTGCCGTCTGCGCTACCCGCTGTCGGGTCGTCGCTCTCCACCCAGCATACTCGCCTCACCATGACCCAGACCCTACTGATCCAACCCCCTGCTCACGGCCGCCTGTCGGGCGGCTACCGCTACAACCAGGCGCTGGTGCGGGAGGCTGCAGATGCGGGATTTCCCCTGTCTGTGCGTGAGGTGAATCCGCTAACGGCTACTGCGGCGGAGTGGGCTGCCCTCAGTGCGCCGGTAATGCTATGGGATAGCCTGTACCTGGAGCGGCTGGCATCAACGCCACCCCCCCTGAAACAGGCCGTTCATGGCCTGCTGGTGCACTACCTGCCCTGGTTAAATCCGCGCCTGAGCGAGGGGGCGCAGACCCTCTGGGCCAACCGGTTCGACGCGGCAGTGCGCCGGATGGACGGTCTCATTGTCACCGGTGAGGGCACCCAGGCGTTGCTGCAGCGCCGCTATCCCGCCCTGCCGGTTTACTTCTGCGAGCCCGGCGGTGATGCCGAATTTAGTGCTGCGCGGCAGGCGGTAAGGGACCGCCAGCCGGCTGGCCCGGTCAACATCATCACGGTCGGCAATCTGCTGCCGGCCAAGCGCCCGCTGGAACTGCTGACCCTGCTGGCGCGGCAGGATGCCGACTGGGTCTGGCATTTGGCCGGCGATGACGCGTGTGATCCTGCCTATGCCCGCCACTTCCGGGCTTATGTGGACCAGCTGGGCCTCAGCCGCCGATGCCATTTGCACGGCCCGCTTGCCCCGGCGCAACTGGCCCGGCTGCTGGCAACCATGGATCTCTTTGTCAGTTACAGCTGCCATGAATCCTACGGCATGGCGCTGGCTGAAGCCGCTGCGGCAGGACTACCTGCGCTGACCACGGCAGTGGGTGATGCAGACCGCCTCGTGGTGACAGGAGAGACCGGACTGGTGGTGCCCGCCGACGATGCGCCGGCCTTCGCTGCCGGTCTGCAACAGCTCCTGGGCGATGGCGCACTACGCCACCACTTCCGGCAGGGATTGGCGGCTGTCCGGCCGCACCTATGGCAACAGACGTTCAGCCGTTTCGCCGCCGCCGTGGAGAGCCTTGCCGGACATTGACGGCACCGGGCCACCGCACCGGTAGCTCGTGGCTTGTCATTACCGGCCCATTACCGGATTATTCACCGCCACGGCCCTGCTGCGACCCGCGCTCGGGCTGGCCCCTTAACTGCGAATCGGAGAATGTCATGCGTGTTGTTTTGTCCGCCCTGTGTCTGGTCATGATCGTCAGTCTTAGCGCCTGCGGCACCAAACTGGAGGGGAGTTCAGCCCACCAGCGGTCACAGATTCGGGCCATGGAGAGCGATACCCTGCAGAAACTCTACGCCCAACATCCTGGTGCCCAGCGCGAGGTTCAGCGTTCAGTGGGCTATGCGGTGTTCGATTCCAGCGGCGGGAAATTCCTCTACGGCGGACTGGACCACGGCAATGGCGTCGTGGTCGATAATCGCGGCCAAAAACGTACCTACATGAAGATGTTCGAGTTACAGCCGGGTTTCGGCTTTGGCTTTACCAATTTCAGGCTGATATTTCTGTTCAGTACCCGCTCTGCCATGGATGACTTTGTAAATTCCGGCTGGGAGTTCGGCGCGCGGGCGGCCGCAGCGGCCAAGGACAAGACGCAGGGAGGGGCAGCCGAGGCGGGCTATAACGTATCGCCCGGCATTACCCTGTATCAGCTGACCGAGGAGGGCGCCATCGCCGGCATCAGCATCACCGGTGCCAAGTACTGGCGCAACGATGACCTCAACCAGCCCTGAGACGGGACTGACCCCGGCCTAGTGGCGAGTGTCCGGCGTCAGGCTCAGACCACTCACCTCAAAGGCCAGCAGGTCAATGAAGCGGGATACCCGCTCCTGTTCGGATACCGCCTCAACCAGGCTTTGCTTTTCCAGCGTGTCCAGCGGCAACTGACCGGCCAGCGCATTGACCAGCATCAGCAGCGGCATGTCTTCCACCTCGGACCAATCGGTCTTGAAGCCATGCCGCTTCGAGTAGGCCCGCAGCAGCATCATGAAACGGTCCCGTTCCGCGCTGTCCTCGCTGGCCACGCCTTCGACATCCTGCCGAAAGCGGCTCCAGCTGACCATGGCCTGCCGATAGCGGCGCTCGGCAGGCAACTCCGCGACAATATCGAAACGGCAGACCCCACCCAGGATGATAAACAGTCGGCGGTCGGGCAGCTCATTAAAGCAAACGATGCGGCCGGCGGTACCCGTGCGATAGAGCGCATCCTTTCCGCCACTGTTGTCAGGCTGAACCATGCCGATCAGTCTTTCTTCCTTCAGGGTATCAAACACCAGATCCAGGTAACGCGGCTCAAACACATTCAGCGGAAGCTGACAGCCCGGCATGACAATGGCGTCAGCCAGCGGAAACAGCGGCAGCGTCGGCGGTAATGCCTCGAATGAAACGCTAAAGAAGTCAGATGACATGATGATCCCGAGTAAGTGATAGCGAGGCGCCGAGTCGCACAGCCGTCCGTGAAAACAGCTGCGGGCCACCCGGATGGTGAAATGGCCTACCGCCGACCATGCCGGCGGCCTGACGAGGATTTTGCCGTGTGTGCGTGATGTGAGGCAGACCCATGAGCAGATTGCGCATGCCGATGAGAGACCCGGTGAGCACCGGCCCCATGCTGCGCATGATGTGATACGCGGGTGGCCTGATGACTGTACCCTGAGTGATGTCGCCCGCCATGACCATAGTGGCCGTGGCGGCTGCGATAACTGTGGCGACCATGACGCCCGCCGCGGGTGTAATGCCGCCCCGACCGGTGGCGGCTGTAGTGGACGCGGGGCGTGTAGCTATCGGAAACATAGGCGGGTGTGCGGCTTCGACCGGAATAATCAGGCAACGGCTCTTCACCGCGCTCCAGCCGACGCTGCTGGGCCCAGTTGCGTAAGTCCTCGACGCTGGAGCGCCCGCCGCCACCGCCGGCATCATCCTCTTCGTCATCCTCTTCCTCCTCACCCTCGGCCAGCAACAGGGCACCGCCCCAGGACTCGCGGGCCTTGAGCGGCTCGGCCGCACCCAGCACTGTAAGAAGTGCACATAACAAGGCAATTAGCCTGAAATTCACGTGTAATACTCCTGCCTTACAAGAAAGTGGGACCCTGCTGCCCTCTGCGTGGCGCGTGTGAAGGCCGTCATTAAACCCTAATTCATCCTGATTTTGTTATCCCGCCAAGGCATCTGCCGATTCCGTCAGGGCCTTACGCCCGACCCTCAGCGCGGCGACGCCGGTACCAGCGTCAACCCGTGTTCGGCTGCGCCGGGCAGAAACGGCAGCGGCTCACCCTGCTGCCAGGCCGGGTGCTGGTCGCGATAATGCGGCGAAAGCGGATGCCCCGACTGGCCGCCGGGCATGTGCAAAATCGCGTCCTCCAGATGATCCGGTGCCACCACCATCCGCTCGCTGGCCCCATGCTGACCCTGCAATACCTTGACGCAAAAGCCATTGCAGGCGCCGGGGGCTGGCGTCATGTCCAGCCAGCCGGCGGCCAGCGCATGGCCCTGACTGAAGGGGTGTGGAATCTTGACAGTATTCACCTTTTGCCACGGCAATTCGGCGAGTGATCGCACATGGTGTTCGGTTTTGAGGTCCTGCAGACTTTGGCGGAGCGTGTCCAGCAAAAATCCGGACCAGCCGGCCGGGTGCGGCCTGGGGAGCGTTTCCGGCACCTGCGCCGACAACCAGGTGCGCAGCGGTGTTTCCTGTTCACGCCAACGATAGGCAAAGGTGGGCTCGCTGCGCATGCATTCGGCCAATAAGGGCGAGAACAGGGCTTTGGCCAGATCACTGCGCCAGCGCACCAACAGGGCGATGCCGGTACTGTCAGGATCAAGCCGTCCATTCCAGCCCCGGATGGCCCGCTCGGCATCGGTGAGCTCGGCATCGGCGCGGCGGTCGTCCTGATTCAATAGTGTCAGGGCCAGGGTGCGGTAGAACTCGTGAAATTCGCTGCGGGTATCGAGCTGTATCTCCAGCATGTCCCGCTCGCTCAGGTGTGTCCTGGCCGCGAGCCTTTCCCGAATGCGGTAGGCCCGGTAGCCATTGGAAAAGCCATGGCTGATGATGTGAGGGTAGCCTTTGCCCAGCGTGCGATTGTTGGCGGTGGCGATATAGCCTTCAGGCGGGTCGATCAGTCTGGGCAGTTGCGCTGCAGCGATGTAACCGCGCCAGCCGCGTGTGCCGTCAGCCCAGGACTGCTGGCTGCTGCCATCAAAGCCCTGCCGCAATGGGAAAAATCCGGCATAGGTCCAGCCTATATGGCCGTGGTCATCCGCCAGCACGACGTTTTGCGGGGGAATCCCGACCCGGTTCATCAGATCAAGACCCTGTTCCAGCGTTTGTGCCTCGGCCATATCCAGCAGCGTCAGATTGACCGCCGAGGGGTCCAGCGCCGTCCAGTGCAGGGCAACACTCTGGCCTAGCAACGGCTGAGGCGAGACCGGCCCCCAGAGGGTGCCGCGGGTTTCGATAATGACGTCCTCACCATTTTTCACCCTGATGATTTCACGGCGGCTGTCGATGGCCCGCCAGCCGGTGGGTGTCAGGTATTCGGAGGGATTGGCGGGATTGAGGGTAAGCCGGACAAGATCCAGCAGGTCGCCGTCAATGTTGGTAAATCCCCAGGCAAGATGACCGTTACTGCCGACGACCACCAGCGGCAGCCCCGGCAGGGTGATACCACTGAGCACCGTGCGGCCATACCGCAGACGGGCCCGGTACCAGGTATTGGGTACGCCGAGCGGCAGATGCATGTCATCGGCCACAATGGCGCGACCATCGGCTGTCCTGCTGCCGTTTACAGCCCAGTTGTTGGATCCGGTCGCGGGGGGTTCCGGTTCCACCGGTGCCCGGGCCAGCGGCCTGTCGGGCTGGGTTTTCAGTAATTGGCCAATGGCGTTGACCGGCAGCGGGGTGGCGGGCCTGCGCGATTCTGGCCCACCCGTCAGGGTATGGGCATAGATATCATCATCGGGGGTGAGAAAGGCGGTCAGTTCGGGCGGCAGGCAGCGGGCCATCACCGACAGCATGCGCTCATCGTTTTCCTGATCGCTGAGCAACTGGAACATGGCGAGTGCTGTCAGCAGGCTGTCTGTCGGCTGCCAGGGCTCGGGGCGATAATGCAGAAAGCGGAATTCCGGCGGGAATTCCACGAGCCGAGTCATCTGCGCGTTGACGCCCTCGGCATAGGCCCGCAGGACGTCGCGTTGATCGTCAGGCAAGTCCGCCAGTATTGCCGCTGCCGCATCACCGAACCGATAGCTGCGCTGCCGTCGGTCCAAATCGACCGCCTTGGCACCTATGATTTCGGCCAGCCGTCCTGCCATTTTGCGGCGCATCATGTCCATCTGGAACAGCCGCTCGCCTGCATGCAGATACCCCAGTGCCCGGGCAGCGTCCAGCCGGTCATGCGCCTCAATGGTGGGGATGGCAAGCGCATCAAACGCCACCGTTACCGGTGCCGCCAGCATCGGCAGGGGCCGCTCACCCTCCAGGACCAGTAGCGACAGTGCCGCCCTGTCTACCTGATAGGCAAGGGGGGCGATGATCAGCAGCACGGCAAAACCCGTGAGGTAGAGGCAATGTCGCAGGGTCATGGGGGGACTTTCGCAAAAGAAGTGGCGGCTGTTGGGGGGTATTATTCCGGTATACTGCACGGTTTTTCGTATAGCGAGCAACACCATGAGACCCAGCGGACGCCAGCCCGACCAACTGCGGAATATCATCATAACCCCCCACTTCACCAAACATGCCGAGGGTTCGGTGCTGGTTGAGTTCGGCGATACCCGGGTGATCTGCACTGCCAGTATCGAAGACCGGGTGCCCTCCTTCCTGAAGGGCAAGGGCGCCGGCTGGATTACCGCCGAATACGGCATGCTGCCGCGCGCCACCCATGAGCGCTCGGGTCGCGAGGCAGCCCGGGGCAAACAGGGTGGACGGACCATGGAAATCCAGCGTCTGATCGGTCGGTCCCTTCGCGCAGGTCTTGATCTGCAGGCGCTGGGCGAGCGCACGGTCACCATCGACTGCGATGTCATCCAGGCTGATGG
This sequence comes from Methylococcaceae bacterium, assembly GCA_046305255.1. Classification (GTDB taxonomy): domain Bacteria; phylum Pseudomonadota; class Gammaproteobacteria; order Methylococcales; family Methylococcaceae; genus UBA6136. The sequence continues at coordinate 4,206 of JBKCCF010000040.1, read as the reverse complement.
CGGCACCCGCACCGCCTCCATTACCGGTGGATTTGTCGCTCTCAATCTCGCTGTCATGCATCTGATGAAGGTGCGTCGCCTCAAGTCCAACCCTATCCATGGCCAGATTGCCTCGGTCTCGGTCGGTATCTGCAAGGGGGTGCCGGTCCTTGACCTTGATTATCGCGAGGATTGCGATGCCGAAACCGACATGAATGTCGTGATGAATGATGCCGGTGCCTTTATCGAGGTGCAGGGAACGGCCGAGGGTCATGCCTTCCGCCGGGCTGAACTTGATGCCATGCTGGATCTGGCCGGCAAGGGTATCGCCGACCTGATGCGCCATCAGAGTGAGGCGCTGGCCAACAGCCAGCGTTGAGTCAGGCGGGTTTAGTCATGAACAGGATTCTTTTGGCCAGCAACAATCCTGGCAAGCTGCGGGAGATTCGGGCGATGCTGGCGGCGCATGGCATAGCGGTACTGGCACAGTCCGATTTTTCCATCAGCGAGGCGGAGGAAACCGGACTGACCTTCATCGAGAATGCCCTCATCAAGGCGCGTCACGCTGCTGCTATCGCCGGGGTTCCGGTGATCGCCGATGATTCGGGCCTTGAGGTCGATGCCCTGGCCGGTGCCCCGGGGGTCTATTCAGCCCGCTATGCCGGCGTTGGCGCCAGCGATGCGGACAACAACGCCTTGCTGCTGTCCGAGCTGGCGGGTGTTCCGCTGCACCGCAGAACCGCCCGCTTCCGCTGTGTCATGGTGTATCTGCGGCATGCCCACGACCCCAGCCCGCTGATTGCGCAGGGTGTGTGGGACGGGCTGATTCTGGATCAGGCGCGGGGTGAGCAGGGCTTTGGCTATGACCCGCTGTTTCTGCTGGCGGATCGTGACTGTACCTCAGCCGAACTGCAGGCCGAGGAAAAAAACCGGCTCAGCCATCGTGGCAAGGCGCTGCACAGCCTGGTAGCGCAGATGCTGGCTGCAGAGGGGTAAGCTACCGACCCTGCTGCCCCCTTTTCATTTACTCAGGGACCCCAGAATGCCGCGCAGTAGTTGCTTGCCGATCCTGCGACCCAGCTCCGAACTGGCGGCCTTCATGGCGCTTTTGGCGGCCTGGGTCAGAAACCCCTGCAGCTCATCGCTGATAGCCCCTTCGCCTGCGGTTTCGGTCGCATTCGCCCGCAGCCGTTCGAAGGCCGATTCCCTGTCCAACGCACGCTCGTAACGCGCCCGGCAGGGCGAACGGCGGAGAATGCTCTGCCGTTCCTCCCGCGTAATTGTGCCGATGCGCGAACGCGGTGGACAGACCCGCGCCCGCTCGACCGGACTGGGAATGCCGCCCTCAACAAGGGTCGAGATCAGCGCCTCGCCCACCGCGAGTTCGGTGATGGCTGTTGCGACATCCAACCCCGGCCGGGCGCGGAAGGTTTCAGCAGCGCGCCTGACCGCTTTCTGATCCCGGGGGGTAAAGGCCCTCAGTGCATGCTGGACCCAGTTGCCCAACTGACCGAGAACCGTCTCGGGGACATCCAGTGGATTCTGGGTGATGAAATACACACCTACACCCCTGGATCGAATCAGCCGCACCACCTGTTCTACCTTGTCGATCAGCACCTTGGGGGCCTCGTCAAACAACAGGTGAGCCTCATCGAAAAAGAACACCAGCCGGGGCCGTTCAGCATCGCCGGTTTCGGGCAGATTCTCGAAGAGTTCAGCCAACAGCCACAACAGACAGGTGGCATAGAGGGCGGGCTGCTGATACAGCTGATCGGCGGCCAGGATATTGATCTGACCTCGGCCTTCCGGCGTGGTCTGCATGAGATCGTCCAGCGCGAGCGCGGGTTCGCCGAAGAAACTTTCGGCACCCTGCTGCTCCAGTGCCAGCAGTTCGCGCTGCAGTATGCCGAGGGTCTGCTTGCTGACCGTGCCGTAGTCTTTGCCGAGTTCGGCGGTGTTGTCGACGGCAAAGGCAATCAGCGCTCGCAGGTCCTTGAGATCCAGCAGGAGTAATCCCTTGTCGTCGGCGTATTTGAACAGCAGGGTCAGAACGCTGGCTTGTATGTCGGTCAGGTTCAGCAGACGCGCCAGCAGCAAAGGCCCCATATCGGACAGCGTTGCCCGCAGCGGATGGCCCTGTAGGCCAAACACATCCCAGAACACTACGGGATACGCCTGGGGACGGTAATCCGCCAAGCCCAGATCACGGGCCCGGTCAGCCAGTTTGGGATTGTCGGCGCCGGCAACGGCAAGTCCTGCCAGATCACCCTTGATGTCCGCCAGGAATACCGGCACCCCAAGGTCGGAGAATCCCTCGGCCAGACACTGCAGGGTAACGGTCTTGCCGGTACCGGTCGCGCCGGCGATCAGCCCATGGCGATTGGCGTAGCGGCCTTCAAGAAAGCAGGGGACATCGCCCTTGCCAATCAATATGCTGTGTGGGGTCATTTGCGGGTTCCGGTGCCAATCCATGTGGCGGAACAAATAACCTGTCGCGAATAGCCTGTCAAACGGCGAGCGACTGAATCTCGTGGCGTCCGTCAGGCGAGGTCACTGGTCATGGGCCAGACGGCTGTCGAGGGGTATTCGGGACATTGCGACATCCTTTCGGAATGTCCCGAATTCTGCTGGAGGCATCCATTCTTCCATCCGGAAAGTCCCTATCCGGCGCGTACAGCCCTGCGTCCTGTCGCGGTGTCCTGTGTCCTGCCGGTCCATCCTGGACCGGCCCCCGGGAAGAGCCTGACCGGCCCCGCTCGAGTGACGACATTACACATCATGTCAGACCGGGCCGACATAGGTATGAGTACCTAGCGAAGACGCTGGTCAGGCGTCAGCTACCGCCATTGAGCAGCGCTAAAAGCGCATCCGGATCAACCGGCTTGACCAGGTGATGGTTGATTCCGGCCATGGCAGAGCGGATCCGGTCGCAGTCGTGACCATAGCCGGTAACCGCGATGACCAGAATGTTCTCCAGTCCCGGCGTGTCCCTGAGGTGGCGGGCCACGTCATAACCGTTCATATCCGGCAGGCCGATATCCAGCAACACGGCCGCGGGCTTGAAATCGACCGCATGCCGCAGCGCCCCTCTGCCATCGTAGGCCGTCCGCACATGGTGGCCGGTCATGGTCAGCAGCAACGCCAGACTGTCGGCCGAATCGGTATTATCATCGACGATGAGCACACGCGGGGCCAGGGTGAACTGTCCCAACTGTTCCGCGCCCAGCCCTGCGACTACCGCTGGGGCAACCCGTGGGGCGGGGAGCGGGTGGCTGTTTCCTGTGAGGCTCGTCATGATCCAGTCCCTTGGCTATAGCGATGATTCGGGCCCGATCCCGGCGCATTCCCTGCCCCTGCACGATCCAGCCCGCCCGAGTTCCACCTCCGACTTTAATGGTAAACCCATGCATTCGACTGCCAGTGTCTTTACCTACGGCACCCTGCAACTCCCCTCGGTCATGTCGGCGGTCATCGGGCGCTGCCCGGTAGCCGGCCAGGCCAGCCTGAACGGCTACGCCCGCTATCGGCTGCTGAACTACAGTTACCCCGGCCTCCGCCGCGAAGCGGGGGCGGTGACGTCCGGCGTTCTCTACAGCGGGCTGGATCCGGCCGAACTGGCCCGGCTTGATGCCTTTGAGGATACGTTCTACCGGCGTGAGTCACTGGCGGTGACAACCGCAGCGGGCCTGACTGTGGCGGCGTGGGTCTATGTGGTTCCTCCTCAGTATTACTCCCTGCTGGATGACCAGCCCTGGTGCCTCACCCACTTTCAGTCGCACGCGCTGGCCGGTTTTCTTGAGGGCCGCATCGGCGACTGAAACCGACAGCCGTCAGCGGAGTTCGTGCTTGAGCGTTCCGCAGCGCTCGCAGCGGGACACCGTGACCAGTCGGCCCTGCTTGACATCAAAAATTTTGGTCCTATCGACCGCCCAGCGATGAAAACCGCTGCGGCAGAGGGTTTTGCCCTTGTGCTTTTCCGAGGCCCTGGGTTTGCGAAAGGGAATAATCTCGGCCATGGTCAGTCTCGCGGGTGGATCAGTCGGAAGGTGAGGTTGATGCGCGGCCGTAACAGGCCAGGTTGCCGGGGGATGCGGTGGCGCCAGTGATGCTGAAAGCTGCCGCGCATGATCAGCAGGCTGCCGTGCGCCAGCGGCAGGTGCAGGCTATCCCCGCTCGCCTTGTGGCGAAGGTCGAACCGACGCTCGCTCCCGAGCGAAAGGGATGCGA
>JBKCCF010000039.1:0-7421 GCA_046305255.1 Methylococcaceae bacterium | reverse complement strand
CAGGAGAAGAAACTCCATCCGTTCGTCCGAATGATTGTTGAGTCGCTTCAAGACCAGAATACGCACCATGGTCTCCGTCGGATAGGCCGGACGGCCACCCTTCGCACACTCCCCACGCGGAGCCACCTGATCCACCGAAGCCGCCAGTGCTTTGAAATCGATACAGGCCTCAATCCCCGCCAGAGGATCACCCACGTGATCAATCTGGCTCTCACGCTGATGAGAGGCAAAGAGGTCGTTTTTGATCGCTGAGCACTTCTTCATTTCATCCGCACCATATGGCCCCAAATGACGCTAATTTTACCGGAGCATCCCAAGGTGGGGAGGTTTTTCGAGGTGCCCCTATGGCCACGAAGGAGTGCAGGACGTGCGACGACCCCGCCGCGCAGTTGCGTAGCACGAGCAGAGCTCACATGACCTCAACTCCTCGAACCGCCTCGTGCGGACCCGCATGCCAGGTGGTGTGGCAGGGGCGTAGCCTAACGGCTACCCCCTATGCCGATCAAACTTAGCGGGTAAAGACTCAATGAAAACCCCGCCGAAGCGGGGCTTTAATCTTCTTGATACGCCGGAACGTCCGGGTGCTATCCGAATCCGTCAGAGTCCCAAACCACTGATGAACCGCTGAGTCCAACCCCAGGTTGGAACCTCGACCACGGAACTGCAGATGGGTGATGCGTTCGCCTGATTGCAGGGTGTATCACGATCTATTGACCAGAAATGTACACCGGCCAGATGATTGGCTCTAGACCATGTCAATAAAGTGTCGGTGTCCTGCAGGGAAAAGAGTTCATCACGAACATCGTTGACGCCTATCATGGGCGTCAACTCAATCCGTTCGGAGGGAACGCCAAACCGGGCGGTCAGATTCTTGGCCGCCTGAATCGCTGTTTGTCCCATGTCACAGAGCCCGTTACCACCGACCACGCAAACCCCTGAACCGGCGGCACCGAAATCCATCACCATAAGGTTGATGGTGTAGTTGGTCAGTGGGTACTTGTTCAGGGCCTGCAGCACGTTGTAGCCGGTTGCATTGAGATCGCCATAGGTCGAGTTCGCGGATTGACCATTGCTGGAGCCCAAGGTAGCGATAGTGAAACTGAAGCGCAGGTTCGGGTAATCCGCCTGCACCGCCTGTACTTGCTGGACCAAGGTTCCAATTGCTGCCGCTGACTGGCCGGCTTCAATATCGAAGTCCACACCGACAAGGTTCCTGGACGCATATCGATTAATGAAGGTACGCATACCCTCAGGCGTTGAACAGGTGAAAGCCCCAGCCGCTCCACCGGTCGAGATCACGTAGTTTTTATTGGCGTCGGTGAACTGTTTGACATTGGCAGCGGCTAGCGCATCCGCAGCGATACCGGCCCAGTTTTCCTTGCCGCACTCGCCTGTCGCAAAAGCCCAGGTCACCGCCGGCACTCTAGTCGGTAACACATTCAGCAAGGGGGTCAGCGCCCCTGCGGCTACCGTGGACATGACATTGGTATTCCAGTTCATGGAAATGCCAACATCCTTGTATGGGCTGAACAGAAATCCGCCCGCGACCGTTCCGGTTGGCAAGCCTGTATCACCACTCACGGGGGTGGGGTTAACGGTATCGACAGGCGGGGAGCCTGGGTCGGTTGTCCCATTACCGCTCCCTGAGGCACCCCCCGTACTCACGGAACTGGTGAATTGGATCGTCACACGTCCATCGGCGCTGGCTGCCTTAAGCAGATTGGCGCTGGTACCGCCATTAAAGCCACTGCTGACGGTGTCACCCGCGGCAAGAGCTGCAGCCCAGGGAGCCGGGGTCAGGGTAACTGTGCCATCCGTTCCAAACACGGCCTGCATGTTCCAGGGGCCACTTTTGAATACGTCCTTGGCCGTGGCCAGATCAGGAAACTTCAGTTTGGCCTGCCAGCCTGAAGCACCCGAGGCCAAGGTATTTCCTGAAAGATTCTTGATGGTGATATTGCCGCTGTAGCCGCCTTCCCAGCTACTGCTCATTGATAGCAGCACTTCCAGTGTCGCATTCGTATTGCCGGTAGTACTGGCCTGGCCGCTGGTGTCTATCGGGGATGATGAACTACCGGCACTCGCGTCCGTGGCCTTAAGATTGGCCAGGGTCTGCAGGGAATCCTGATTGCTTAATACCGTTGCAACACAGGGCTGGCCATTGAGCGTGCAATCCTCTAGGGCAAAATGTGTATCTAGAGTGCCGCTGCCATTGAAGCCCACGCTGAGTACACTGTTGGCCTGAATGTCCCCTGCCCATCCGGGTGATACCAGGGTGAAAACCTGGGAGGCGGCATCATAACTGGCTGTCGTATTCCAGAATGAAGCGGCGCTGGCCTGCCTCGCGAGTTCGGCTGACCGAAACTTCAAGGTCCAGCCGCCCTTCACGTCACTGGGTACCCAGATACTGAGTTGCCCCGTGTATCCGGCCCAGCTATCAGCCGCGGTGCCCCAAGACGAGGCTGCACTTATAATCACGCGCGGCACGGGCGCCGGCAGGGTAGCTGCGTCTGCAACCGGAACAACGAATTCCATTGCAGCCATCATAGGCAAGAGGGTTCCAATCGATTTTCTGATTAACGTCATGATGCTTTCCCACGAAGAATTGGATAGAAAATGGCGATTTGACCAGACTGGCGATGCCACCTGACTCAAACTCCATGGGTGCAAACTGTAGTTATCGGGCCTCCATCAATCCAATGAATAAATCACATAATCTTTATGCATGAGATTAATTTACGGGGGGTTGATCTCAATCTTCTCACCGTATTTGAGGTGGTCTACGAAGAGCAAAGCCAGATCAAGGCGGCTGAACGCCTGGGGATGACGCAGTCGGCCATAAGCCATGCCTTGGGCCGTCTTCGGTATCTGGTGGGAGACACATTGTTTCAGGGGCGATCCAAAGGACTTACCCCCACCTCTCAGGCCGATGATTTCTACCTGCGGGTTCATGAGGCACTCGATCTGGTCCGAGCTGAGCTGGCCCAGAGACAGGCATTCGACCCAGGCCAAAGCCAGCGCACCTTCGTCATTTCCATGGATTATGGCGGTGGGGCCCTATTGGGCGTCCGCCTGTTCCAACGGGTTGCCGTTGTAGCGCCACATGTGCGGCTGTTCATTCGAACAATTGATCCGGTGGATGAAATCCCTCGGTTACTGCGTGAGCATCGCCTTGACCTGGCCTTCAATACGGCACGGCTGAATGATGACATGCTGGAACACTTACCCCTCTGGGAAAGCCAGTTGTGTGTCCTCGTCAAAATAAACCATCCGCGAATCCACTCGAACCCCTCTCTTGAAGACATCCTGCAGGAGCGATTCGTCAATGTGCATGAGACGCACATCACGACCCATGACGAGCATCTCAGCACTTTCATCAAAACCGTGAAGCAACACACGGCCATGGAGATTCCCAATGCTGCACTGCTGCCTTATGTGCTGGAGTCGACGGATTTGATTGCGGTCTCTACCGTCACCATGGCCGAGGCGATGAGCCAGAGATTTGCCCTGGTGCACTTCCCCGTGCCTGTACAACTACCCCCGTTCTTTTCCAATCTGATCTGGCACCGGTCCATGACGAATGATCCTGCGCATGCATGGTTCAGAGAACAATTCAGAACGGTGATAGCGTCTTAGAGCCTGTTCACGATTTTATGGGTAGCATGGCCAAGAAGGCCAGGTGGATGAACCGGTACAGTAACGAATCCGTTCTTTGCAAGAGAACAAAACAACCAATGAGGCAATTGCGAGTAAAGACGCATATTACACCTGACGTTCGCTGAGGGCGCGCACCAGCTCGGCAGTTTGGACCTGTAGGGCTTCCACCTGGCCGCGCAGCTTGGCGGCGTCCTCGCGGGCCGAACAGGCTTCCTTAGTGGCCTGGACCTGGTCAGACTCGGCCTTGGCGATGCGCTCGGCGGCTTGCCGGGCTTCGCGCTCGACGGCCTTGCGTTGGTCCTGATGGGCCTGCTCGGTGGCTTCTGCCCTAGCCTTAACGGTCGCCAGTTCGGCCCGCACCTGGTCACGTTCGGCGGCTGAGACCTGGTTGGCTTTATTAATCTCGGCCAGCTCGGCGCGAAGCTGTTCGGCTTCCTGCTGGTGGCGTTGGCGTTCGCTCTCGATGCTGGCATTCAAGCGGGCAAGCTCGGCGGCGTGTTGCTCGGTCGCGGCCTTGGCCGTCTGCTCGATCAGCGCCAGGCGTTCGCGTACCTGGGCCAGTTCGACGGCTTGCGCCTGGTGGCTGGTCTGACTGTCGGCCAGGCGTTTTTCCAGCACGGCGGCGGCGCTTGCGGCCTCGTCCAGCTTGTTTTCCAAGTCGTCTACGGTTTGCGATGCGTCGGCTAGTTCGCGCTCGGCCTGCTCGCGTTGCTCGCCAGCGGCGCGCACCACTTCATGAACCCGGCGCTCTGCTGCCTTTACCGCCTTGTCGTTCAACTCCACGGCCAGCGCGGCCAGGCGCTCGGTAAGCGCCTTGGTCACGGTCGCCACTTCCTCGGCAACTTCAACCGGCAGTTCTGCAACCGGCTCGGCCTTGGCCGTGGTTTGGCTGTTGATGTGTTCATCCCAGACTTGTTTAAGCCTGGTCGGATTGCCGCCGCCGACCTTCTGGCGAAGGGCAAAGCCGGTGATGTTGCGGCCAGTCGCTTGCAGCTCTTGACCGGCTTGGATGATCGCTTCGGGTGCAAATTCGGCGGGGCGCATGGCGGTTCTCCTGATTGGAGCCTCACTATAACAAAACTAACAAACAAACTAACAAATATACAAACTAAAGTTAAGGCCAATTTTGCTACAAGAGGCTCGGAAGATGATCTGCAGTGATGCTGATATGGTCGGCGGAGTGGTGGATACCAGAAGGAGAGCAGGCAGGGCCAAGACCTTGAAGGCTATCAGCCCGCCTTATGACTACATTACTAAATCGTGATTGGACCCCTATGGATGATCACCCGTAGAGTAAACCCCAGATCGTTTCATTTTCATCCTCGTTCAGCCCGTCCGGGATAAGGTTATATGCCTCATCCTGAGAACGGGTTTCTTTTTTGTAGCGCACTTTTTTCAAGATTCACCCCCGCGCCAACTTTCGTGCTTACTGCTTTATACGATAGGCGATTTTTTACATTGAACGTTTTTTATAAAGCACTAATGCACGAAAGATATCAATGGGCATGCCAGCCTAAAGGTGGGCGGCCCAGCCGCCCACCGGCTAAGGCCTACCGAACGGCCAGGCGCGTGCCTCGCGTGAGAGTTGCACCGGGTACAGACTTACCCGCTTCAAGCGCTCGCTTGATACCTGCCTTGTCGATACGGACAGAAACCACCTCAAGCTTATAAGCCTCTGGCAGGGCCGCCTCGTCGTATACATCGACCGCTGCCGGGTTTTTCTGAACTGCCAGCACGAACCATGGCGAATCAATTTTCTGGATGCCGCAATGATCCATGCTGCCCTTGAGGTAATCCTTAAGCCATTTCACCCGACCCTCAAGTGCCCGACGGCGTTGGGCCATACGGTCTTCGGCCTCCTTAATGGCGTCAGCCATGGCCTCCAGATTGCGGAAGAACTTGGCCACATTGATTGCCTTTTGCTCAAGGGTACCCTCCAGCTTTGGGGGACCCAAAGCTCAACCAGTTCGGCCATGGATGGCCGCTTAAAGCCCCCGCGAGGGGGAGGGGGGGCGCCTAAAACTTCGGCTGCTGCTTGTTCGAAGCCGTAGCGAAGCGGAGGCAAGTTCCAGCATCTGGCGTAGCCAGTTGCGTGAAGGCGGAATGAGCCGGGCGCAAGCCGGGCGAATACCGTGGGTGCAGTAGATGTGGACGATATATGAGGGCGAAGCCATTGCCTTCGAACAGCCACCCCGGCAGCGGGCTCGGCCCGTTGCCATCAAGGATTCGAGCCGAGCGATAGATGGGCGAGCACGTTGGGTGATGTTGCTGCCGGTAGTCGGCTGGAATCAGGTGATGGGCCCGACATACCTAGAGTTATCAAGGGTCGGTGAAACGAGTACTACGTGGGGCTGACGGTAAGGTAGTGAATAGCACCCGCTGCCGAACCATATCGGCATGAGCCAGAATCCTGTTGCCGATAAATATCGGCCAGGCTAATACCTACAATATTGCTATTTATTGCACGAAAACCCTGACACAAAGTCAGGGTTTATATATCCCTTATTGTTAAGGTCTCAGTTAGACCCGCCGAAGTCATACGGTATGACTTTTCGCCTAGGTCTTAATCACTTCTTAATAAGGTCTCAGTTAGAACCAAACCTCACACGTGTGAGGTTTCAACAGCAACAGTCTTAATCCCTTCTTAATAAGGTCTCAGTTAGAACATTTCAACAATCACTTAATGAGGTAATGAACATGGGTCTTAATCCCTTCTTAATAAGGTCTCAGTTAGAACAGCTAGGCCTAGTTTTCGGCATATAAACCAATGGGTTGCAAGGTGGGTTGACAGAAATGGATGTTGCAAAAAAGCTACGCACCTTACGCAACACTGTCACCCCCTGACGCCGTTATATCGAAAGACATATTTATGCGTAAACAGCATAAATCCCTGCCCCACTAGCCGGCTTAATGCTACGACTAGGGCACCGCCTGGTCAATATCACCGACGCGACACGCCGACCATGGGCCCGCTTGCACTGCCGCTGCACGGGCCACATGACATGAATGGCCCTGCACACTCGCGCGAGGCCCGTACCGGCGGGCCCGATGGTGGGCGGGGGAGGCGGCGGTCTAAACAGCAGTGAACAACGTGAACACAAGACCCGACAGAGCCCAACATACCGATGGCGTTGGGTGGCTGCAGGGTTCAATGTATCGAAAGTGTCTGGACATAGCCGCGTTTGCTACGTTGTTTTATCGAGTCAGCATACTGGCTGGCACCCTCACCATAGTCTGCATAGTGTACGTGCCGGATTTGCCCAAGCGATGTGCCACGACGCCCCCAGACGCGGGTCAACAACCAGTCACCCCACAAGTCCTGCCGTAGATGCAGCTCGTAGTAGCGCGTGTCGCGCTCCCACCGTGAAAACAGGGGGGGCTCTCCGGTCACTCCGCTGATTCCGCCTGACGAGCAGATGCTACCGCCAAGGCCTCAATCTCGGGCAACAGTAGTCGGCGCAGCAGTCGGTTTTGGGTGGTGTCCTGAGCTGCTGTCACCTGACGGATCATGGCCAGATGATAGTCGTTGACCCTAATAGAGAGGGTGTACTTGGGCGGGGCGTTGCGGTCGAGACCAGACCAGAGCGGCGCCTCAGATTCGGCCAAGGATGCATCGATTGACCTGGCGCCGGAGGCGAAGGCCTCAAGCGCAGAGAGATCGACATCGGGGATGCGGGGGCTGGGTTTATTGCTGGCCTTGCCGAAGGGAAGGGAGAACTTGGACATAACGCCTCCTAACGATAAATCTCGTTACCCAAGGCATC
>JBKCCF010000038.1:0-9554 GCA_046305255.1 Methylococcaceae bacterium | reverse complement strand
CCTGACTGCCGAGGACAGGGCCGGGCTGATCGCGCCGGAGCGGCCCATCGCCACCGCGCCAGGGCAGCAACACCGCCAGCGGTTTATGGGGTCGCTGGTTGCGCTGCCGCAGCCGCAGAACGGCCCTCTCACTGCCGGCATCGCACAGCAGGTGATAGCCGCCGACCCCCTTGACCGCCACAATCAGCCCCCTGTGCAAGGCCCGCAGGCAGGCCGAGAGGGCGGCCTCGTTGCCGTTCAGGAGGACTGATGGCTTGGACTCCGTCTGAAAGACCAGGCGCGGCCCACATTCGGCACAGGCCAGAATCTGCGCGTGATGGCGCCGATCTGCCGGGTTGTCATACTGGTGACGGCAGGCAGTGCAGAGTTGAAAGCCGGCCATGGCGGTGTTGGGCCGGTCAAACGGCAGCCGGTCTATCAGCGTGTAGCGGGGGCCGCACTGGGTGCAGTTGATGAACGGGTAGCGATAACGGCGTTCGGTGGGGGTTGTCAGTTCCTGCAGACAGTCGGCGCACATCACCTGATCGGGCGGAATATGCCGGTAGCCATCCGCAGCGGCGGTGCTCGCAAGAATGGCAAAGCCGCTGAGGTGGGCGGGGGCGGTCGCTTCGACCGTCATGCGGACAGGTCTTGCCAGTGGCGGTGCGTGCTGGGTCAGGATCTGGCGGAACTGGTCCAGCGTGGCTTTCGGGCCTTGGACCTGAATTTCCACCATGCCCGCCCGGTTGCGTACCCAACCGCCGAGCGCCAAAGCCCGCGCGGTTCTGGCGACAAAGGGCCGGTAACCGACACCCTGCACCCGCCCTTCGACGCGGATACGGAGAGATTGAATGGCGGGTGTCATGGGTGTCTCCTGCTGCGGGTCATGCACTCAATCGGGCGGATCATGGACGCGGCTTCAGGTGCCCCGTAAAGTAGGGTCACGATACGCTGACCGGCTGGCCCCAGCCATGCCTGATACATAAAGGAGAGATCATGCGCCCATTTCGACTTGCTGGCCTGTTCACCGCAGTGCTGTTACTGATCGGCTGCACCGTGTTCATGCCGCTGAGTGACTATGCCAGGCTGTACGGCCCCTCCATCACCCCAGACAGGCAGATCGGCCCGCAGCAGTATGCGCGTGAAATGGCCGCAGGCAAGGTGTCGTTCACACGCGACGTGCAACCCATACTGGACAATCGCTGCGTTGCGTGCCATGGCTGCTACGACGCCCCCTGCCAGTTGAAACTGGAATCCGCGCAAGGGCTGGATCGGGGTGCGAGCAAGACGCTGGTGTACGACGGGGCACGACTGAAGGCGATGGCACCGACTCGCCTGTTCGTCGACGCCAGGACCACGGCGGAATGGCGAAACAAAGGCTTTGCGCCGGTGCTGAACGAGCGCAGCGCCACGGCCGACGCTGCGCTCGACAATTCGGTACTCGCCAAAATGCTGCAGCTGAAGCAGGATCATCCGCTGCCCACAACGGGCATCCTGCCAGACGATTTTGAATTCGCACTGGATCGCCCCCTGGAGTGCCCACGTTCGGAAGAATTCAATCGTTACGCCGCTCAGCACCCGTTGTGGGGTATGCCCTATGCCTTGCCGGGTCTGAGCGACGGTGAGCGCACCACGCTCCTCAACTGGTTGGCGCAGGGTGCTCATTACCCGGCGCCCGTCCCCGTAGCGGCTGAATCGCAGCCCGCGATAGACCGCTGGGAGGCGTTCATGAATGGTCAGAGTCTCAAGCAGCGACTAGTGGCGCGTTATGTCTACGAGCATCTGTTCATGGGGCATCTTTACTTCAAGAGGACAACGGAGCGGGCGTTTTACCGGCTGACACGCTCGGCCACACCGCCCGGCCAGCCGGCCAGCGAGATACCGACCACAAGACCCTATGACGATCCCGGTCGCGCCTTCTACTATCGCCTGGTGCCGGTCAGGCAGACCATCGTTGACAAGAACCACCTGCCCTACGAAATAGGCGATGCCCGCATCGCCCGCCTGCGTGAGCTGTTCCTTGATCCTGATTACAGCGTCAACCAGTGGCCCGGCTACAAGCGGGAAGTGGCGGCCAATCCTTTTGTCGTGTTCGACGCCCTGCCGCCGCAGTCACGCTACCGCTTTATGCTGGATGACGCCTATTTCTTCATTTCCGGCTTCATGAAAGGACCGGTTTGCCGGGGACAGGTGGCGCTTAACGTTATTCGTGATCAGTTCTGGATATTCTTTTACGATCCCGCAACCGATGCGATCAGCAATGATGCGGCGTTCCTGAGGGGGCAGGCGCAGCAGCTCGAATTACCCAGCGAAAAGGGCGACGACATCGGCATGGGGGACATGATGGTCGGCTATACCGAGCGACAGGTGCGTTATCTCAAGGAAAAGAACAACTACCTCGTCGCCTTGAAGGGTAATGTCCGCAACAGTGTGGAGGCGCTGTGGGCGGGTGACGGTCACAATCCCTCGGCAGCGTTGACGGCGTTCCGCCATTTCGATAGTGCCTCGCTGTCCTACGGGCTGGTCGGTGAACTGCCGCAAACCGGCTGGCTGGTGGACTACCCTCTGTTTGAGCGTATCCATTATTTGCTGGTGGCGGGCTTTAACGTCTTTGGCAGCGTCAGCCATCAGGCCGCAACCCGTCTTTACATGGACAATCTGCGGATGGAGGGTGAGAACAATATGCTTAGCCTGGTGCCGGCGGCGGCGCGGCCCGGCATCTACCGCAACTGGAACCAGGGTTATCTGTCGGAACTGAATTCGGCCCTCGTCAATCCCTATTATGGCTATGGCAAGGACAGCGCCGTGCCGTACCAGAGTTCGCATTACAAGCAGGAGTTGTTCACACGGATCACCGCACGCCTCGGCGCGGTGGCGGGCCCGGCCGACGCCATCAACCGCTGCGGCCAGCCGCCCTGCCATCGTCCCGGCGCCAGCGCTTTGGAAATACGGGCCGACGATGTCTTGCGGGCCCTATCCTTGCTGCAAGGTGGCGGTATCCAGTACCTGCCGGACCTGTCTTTCATCCGGGTGCATGAGGCCGGGGCCGCCCGTGATAGCGGCGTGGCGTACAGCCTGGTCAAAAACATCGCGCTTGAGAACGTGTCGTTCATGATGCTGGAAAATAGCCGACGGCTACCGGAAAACGATACCCTCACGCTCGCGCCCGGCTTTGTGGGCAGCTACCCCCACCTCTTCTTTGATGTGGAAATCAGCAGGCTGCCGGTGTTTGTCGAGCGAGTACTGGCCATCAGCAGTCCCGAAGATGCCACCCGTCTGGTAGATGACTTTGGTATCCGCCGGGGCAATCCGGCCTTCTGGCAGTTTGCCGATTTCTTCAATCGCGAGAACCGCCGGTTGAACCCGGTGGCAGCGGGCATATTCGACCTGAATCGCTATGACAACCGGTAATGGACAACCGGTAATGGCCGTGGCTTCAGCCCGCGCGTACGAAAGCATCAGGCCGTCATGGGGCGGATAAGCCCGGCCCATCCGTCGGCGCCTATGTCACAATAACCTTCCTCCAGTTGCTCTGTTTACCCCCCACACGCCGCCGTATGTGTTTTATCACCGGATTACCCAGCAACCCGTCCCGCAGGACGAATGCGCAGCCCGGTGGGCGGTGGGGCGGACGGCTGATGGCGGTCAGTCTGGCGCTGGGGGTTCACACGGCTGGGGCGATGGATCTGCTGCCCTATCCCGATGACCCTCTCAAAACCCATGAGTCACTGTCTGACACGCCCGGTAAAGCTGCGACCACGGTGGGTAGCGATCCCTGTCATGCCGATAGCCGCAAGCCGACCCGCTGGGGGTTGGTGGATGTAATTGAGCAGGCGCTTTGTCACAATCCGCAGACGCGGCAGGCCTGGGCCAATGCCCGCCAGCAGGCCTCCCAACTGGGCATGGCAGAGTCTGCCTATCTCCCCAGCGTCAATCTCTCGGTTCCGCTATCGCGCAGCCAGAACGCCGCGGGGGGTGGCTTTTCCAATGCGATACCGTTTTCGGGCAGCGGCGACGGCAAGTCGGACAACACCCGGATTGCGCCCCTGCTCAGCGTCAACTATCTGCTACTGGATTTCGGTGGACGGGCCGCCCGGGTCGAGGCTGCCCGGCAGGCCCTGGAGGCGGCTAACTGGACGCATGCGGCGACGCTGCAAGCGGTGCTGTTTTCGGCCATCCAGGCCTACTATCAGCTGTTTGCCTCACGAGCAGCACTGGAAGCCGCTGAAGCTACTGAAAATTTTACCAAAACCGCGTTTGATGTCGCTGCCTACCGCTTTCAGGTCGGTGCCGCTGCCCTGAGTGACAAGCTACTGGCGCAGACCACCTATTCGCAGGCCAAGGTCAACCGGCAAACGGCTGCTGGTAATGCCCGCGCCGCACTGGGT
Source organism: Methylococcaceae bacterium (assembly GCA_046305255.1). GTDB lineage: Bacteria > Pseudomonadota > Gammaproteobacteria > Methylococcales > Methylococcaceae > UBA6136. The sequence continues at coordinate 5,187 of JBKCCF010000038.1, read as the reverse complement.
ACCGTTGCCAATGCCATGGGCCTGAAGCCCAGCGAGAGTCTGATCTTTGAGCCGCCGAGCCTGGTCGGGCCTGATCTCCAGCGCGAGAAGGACGTCGAGGACCTGATTGATCAGGCCAAACGGGCGCGGCCCGATCTCGCCGCCGCTGAATCGCAGGTCAGGGCCTCGGAAGCCAACATTCAGCTGGCGCGCTCCGGTAGCCTGCCGACGCTGTCCCTGATCGGCAATTACAACTATTACGAAACCTTTGGCTCCAGCAATATCTCAAGCTGGATGGTGGGGGTTCAGATGTCGGTGCCGATTTTCACTGGTTTCAATAATACCTACCAGATCAGGAGCGCCGAGGAGCAGGTGCTGGTGCAGGCCGCCAACCGCGACAAGCTGGAACAGCAGGTGTCACTGAATGTCTGGCAGGCCTACTTTACGCTGGCGGCTACCCGCGAAAACCTGCATAACACTGAGGAACTGCTTACCAGTGCGCTGGAGTCCGAAAAGGTCGCGCTGGGTCGTTACAAGGAAGGTGTGGGCAATATCGTCGAACTGCTCAATTCGGAAACCAATCTGGCCAATGCCCGCAACCAGTTCGTGCAGGCGCACTACAACTGGCGCATCGGCAAAGCCCAGCTGGCGCAGGCACTGGGGCAGCTGGACCTCGACGACGTCAGTGCGCTTCAGCCCCGCGAGGGTAGCCGCCCTGGCAAATAAGCCCCGGCATCCCGCGTCCCGTCCCTGATCCCTAAATTTAGTGCGAGCACTCATGTCACGCCGACACACCCTTATTCTGTTACTGATTGCGGCTTTCGCGGCGGGCCTCTATGGCTACTGGCGAAAAACCCCAACCCCTGATGAGGCGCAATACATCACTGCTACCGTTGATCAGGGCGACATCCGCAAGGTGGTGTCGGCCAACGGCACACTCAATCCGGTGGTGCTGGTCAATGTCGGCACCCAAGTCTCGGGTACCCTTCAGCGTCTGTACGCTGATTTCAATGATCGGGTCAAGGCCGGGCAGGTACTGGCGGAGCTTGACCCCTCGCTGTTTCGTGCCGCCCTCGATCAGAGTCAGGCCAATCTCGCCAACGCCAAAGCCTCGCTGCAACTGGCCGAGGCCAATGTCAGTCGCGCCCAGGCGCTGTTTGAAAAAGGCTATATCGCCCGTGCCGAGTGGGATCAAGCGGTGCAGGTGCTGGGAGTCGGGCGGGCCCAGGTTGCGGCGGCTTCAGCTTCGGTGCGGCGTGATGAAACCAATCTGCGGTACAGCGTCATCGTTTCGCCAGTGTCAGGGATCGTCGTCTCGCGCAGCGTCGATGTGGGCCAGACCGTTGCCGCCAGCTTCCAGACACCGACGCTGTTTACCATAGCTGAAAATCTCAAGCGGATGCAGATTGATACTACTGTGGCCGAAGCCGATGTCGGCGGCATCAAGGTGGGTCAGTCGGCCCGCTTCACGGTCGATGCGTTTGCGGGGCGCGAGTTTTCGGGCATCGTGCGCCAGATCAGGCTGAACGCCCAGATGCTTCAGAATGTCGTCAGTTACAACGTGGTCATTGATGTTGATAATCCCGATGAAGCCCTGCTGCCGGGGATGACCGCCTTCGTCAATATCGGTATCGACCAGCGTACGAACGTGCTGCGAGTGCCCCTGAGTGCATTGCGCTTCAGGCCCGAGGAGGCCGCGACCGTGAAGCCGGCGCCGCCTACGGATGCGAAATCCGTCTATCGGCTGGAGCAGGGCAAGCCGGTCGCCGTGATCGTGCAGTTGGGGCTGACCGACAGCAAAATGGCTGAAGTCTTGTCGGGGGCGCTGCGGGTCGGAGACATACTGGTGATTGATGACCTCAAGCGGGAGAAAACCTCGCAGTCAGGCGGCGGGGGCGGCGGTTTCAAGATGCGGATGTTCTGATGGCGCCGAAAGCCGGTGATCCGCTGATTGAAGTCCGTGCCCTCGGCAAGGACTATGGCTTCGGTGATGGCGAATCGCTCAAGGTACTGCATGAGTTGAATTTCACCATAGCCGCTGGCGAATTCGTCGCGATCATGGGGCCTTCGGGCTCAGGCAAGTCTACCCTCATGAACATCCTTGGCTGTCTGGATGTGCCGACGGCGGGGCATTATCTGCTGAATGGCACCGATACCGCACAGTTGGCTGTGGATGAGTTGGCGGATCTACGCAATCGCCTGATTGGCTTTGTCTTTCAGGGCTTCAATCTGTTGCCGCGCAAGACCATTCAGGACAACGTGGCGCTCCCCCTGGTTTACGCCGGCTTGCCGCGGGCGGAACGACAGGCTACGGCTCTCAGGATGCTGGAGCAGGTGGGGCTGGCTCAACGGGCCCGGCATCGACCGGCCCAGATTTCCGGGGGCCAGCAGCAGCGGGTTGCAATTGCGCGGGCGCTGGCCAACTCGCCCAGGCTGATTCTGGCGGATGAACCCACCGGCAATCTCGACAGCCAGACCGGCGAGGACATCATGGCGTTATTCGAGGGCCTCAACCGGCAAGGTCTGACGATTGTGCTGGTGACGCATGAAGCCGATATCGCCCGCCATGCGCGGCGTCTGATTCATGTGGTCGATGGCCGTATCTCGGGTGATGGCCCGGTCGAATCCATCTTGAAGGGCAACGCGACATGACGTTGGGCGACACGCTGGACGAAGCCCTGCAGGCCATGGGTGCCAACCGTCTCCGGACGGCACTGACCATGCTCGGCATGATTATCGGGGTTGGCGCCGTCGTGCTGATGCTGGCGATAGGGCAGGGTGCCCAGGCACTGGTCAGTGAGTCGATTGCTTCGATGGGCAGCAATCTGTTCATTATCCTGTCTGGTGCTTCGACCTCGGGGGGGGTACGCATGGGCGGTGGTACGGTGCCGACCCTAACCTACAACGACGCGCTGGCGCTCTCCGAGTTGCCCGAGGTGGCGGCTGTTGCGCCGATCTATCCCAACAATGCCCAGGTGATCTATGGCCCCAACAACTGGACGACCATGATCGCCGGTACCACGCCCAGCCTATTCGAGGTGCGCGACTGGTATCCGGACATGGGGGCGGTCTTCACCGACAACGACGTGCGGGCTGCTACCCGGGTGGTATTGCTGGGGCAGACGGTGGTGCGCAATCTGTTTGGTGACGAGAATCCGGTCGGCAAGATGGTGCGGATCAAGAACAGTCCGTTTCTGGTGGTGGGTGTGCTGGCGGCCAAGGGTCAGAGTCTGGACGGGCGCGATCAGGACGACACCGCGCTGGTGCCGTTGACCACGGCGCAGCGGCAATTGTTTGGTAACCAGTTTCCGGGCATGGTGCGTTTCATGATGGTCAAGGCGGCGACGGCTGACGTTATGGATAGGGCCGAACGCCAGATCATGGAGTTGCTGAGGCAGCGCCATCATATTCGCGCCGGTCAGGATGATGACTTCACCGTCCGCAATCTGACCGCATTGGCGGCGACGGCGGCAGGTGCCACCAAGGCCATGTCGATGATGCTGGGGGCGATTGCCGGCGTGTCGCTGCTCGTGGGTGGCATCGGCATCATGAATATCATGCTGGTGTCGGTGACCGAACGTACCCGCGAAATCGGCATACGAATGGCGATTGGCGCCAGGCGGCGGGATATCCTGTCGCAGTTTCTGCTGGAGGCGCTGATCATATCCCTGGCCGGCAGTTTGATCGGTGCCCTGCTGGGGCTGGGCCTTGCCTGGCTGATTGCAACCACAGTGGGCATGCCGGTGGTGGTGACGCTGTGGTCAATCCTGCTGGCTTTCGGGGTGGCGGCCGCGGTGGGTATTTTCTTCGGCTTTTACCCGGCACGGCAGGCGGCGGGACTCAGGCCGATTGAAGCCCTGCGCTATCAGTAGCGAGGTGTTTACGGTTTATTTGACCAGCAAAACCGGGATGTCAGCCTTCTGGATGATCGAATGTGTCACCGATCCCAGCAGCAGGGAGGCCAGATCACCCACCCCGCGGGTGCTCATGATGATCTGGTCGCAGGCCTTTTCTTTCGAGTAGTGAACGATCACCTCAGCAGGATCACCCACACCGATGTGGCTGCAATAGGGGATGGATGCCGCGTCCAGTCTTTCGCGGGCTGCCGTCAGTGCCTTGCTGCCCTCGTCGTGATGGAAGCTGCGTATCTGATCACTGCCGACAAACAGGCTGACTTCGCCGTGGACGGCATGCTGGACATTGACCAGATGAATGTCCGGGACGTCCTTTAACTCGGGCAACCAGGCGATCAGGTAGTCGATCGCCCGGGTCGAGTTTTCCGAGCCATCTACGGGGATCAGTATCTTGAGCATAAACCTTATTCCTGTTGTTCAGCCGGCGGATGGCCGGATTGGTCTTCTTCACCGGCCAGATCGACCAGTTCAACCGGCGCTGTAGCCCGCTTGCTTAGACCCAGCAGTTTGCCGATCAGTACCACGAGCGCCGCACCGGATGCGGGGATGGCACTGTGCAGCCATGGGTTATCCAGCAGGTAGGGCCAGTCATGCAGAACAGGATCGGTGACGAGCATCTCGCCCGAAACATAGCCCAGCATGGCCGCACCGAGGGTGATGATGAAGGGGAAGCGGTCCATCAGCTTCAAAACCAGGGTGCTGCCGAATATGACCAGCGGGATGCTGACGGCAAGCCCCAGCATGAGTAACGCGCTGTTGCCCTTGGCGGCGGCGGCCACCGCCAGCACGTTGTCGAGACTCATCACCACATCAGCAATCAGTATGGTGCGGATGGCGGTGCCCATGCTGTTGTGGCTGTGAATGTTGTCCTTCCCCTCATCTTCGGGGGTCAGCAACTTAAGGGCGATCCAGAACAGCAGCACACTACCCACGAGCTTGAGGTAGGGAAGCCGCAGCATTTCAACGGCCACAATCGTCAGCACCACCCGCATGATGATGGCAGCCACCGACCCCCAAACCACCGCCCGCCGACGTTGCAGGTCAGGGAGTGAGCGAGCGGCCAGCGCAATCACCACCGCGTTGTCGCCAGACAGCACGATGTTGACGAGCATGATCTCGCCCAGGCTGATCCAGAATGTTGGATCAATGGCGGCTAATACGGGCATTCTGGGGTCTCCTGCGAACGGTTCGGGGGTATTCAGACCAAACCGGTCCGGAGGGAGGGGCATGGTCCGACGGACAGCGGTGCGCTGCAAGGCAACCGCCATCCGGCGCGAGCGGCATTCTAACAGGG
>JBKCCF010000037.1:0-7347 GCA_046305255.1 Methylococcaceae bacterium | reverse complement strand
ACATGGCACCGCGGGCTTTTGCCGCTTCGGCGTCCTGGCGTTGGCGTTGCTCCTTCCTGACCTTTTTGCGGGCCAGCTGTCGCTTGAGCGGTGAGAGGTAGTCAACGAATAGTTTGCCTTCAAGATGATCAATTTCATGCTGGATACAGACAGCCAGAATGCCATCGGCTTCCATTTCGAAGGCCACACCGTCCCGATCCAGTGCCTTGACCATGATGTTATTGGCGCGGGTAACTTTCTCGAACACACCCGGCACCGAGAGACAGCCTTCATCCATTTCTTCGCTGCCCTGTTTGCTGATGATGGATGGGTTGATCAGGCAAAGCGGCTGGTTTTTTTCTTCCGAGATGTCGAGCACGATGACGCGTTGCTGGACGTTGACCTGAGTCGCGGCAAGCCCGATGCCGGGTGCCGCGTACATGGTTTCGAGCATGTCGTCGGCCAGGCGACGAATGCTGTCATCCACGTTTTGGACGGGCAGCGCCTTTTTCCGCAGGCGCTCATCTGGAAGTTCGAGTATGGTTAGAATGGACATAGGAACTGAGGATAAACCAATAGTGACGGTCGGAATTGTAGCGAAAATACAACGGACATTGAATGCAAAAAGCAATTAAGTTTGCGGTCAGCAGACAACTGATTTGCCATGATGGGGTTCGGGTCAGCCGATTCTTTGGGTCGGTTCTGCTCGTGCTTGTCGCGGTCGGCATATCAGATCCTTCACCTGCGGTCGAGTTGCAACCCCAACACCCTTACCGATACCGGGTTGTTGAAGGCGATACACTGTGGAGTATCGCCGGACGCTTTCTGCGACGCCCCTGGGAGTGGCCTTTAATCTGGCATGAAAACCGGCGGATCACCAATCCCGATGCCATCTATCCCGGTGATGTGATCCTTCTGGAGGAGGTGGGCGGCCAGCCTTATCTCCGGTTGGAAACAGGTTCAGACCCACTTGAACCGCGTGTGCGGGTGACGCCGCTGGAAAACCCCATACCGGTGATCCCGACCGAGGTGATTCGTCCTTTTCTGAGTCATCCTCGGGTAGTCTCAGTCGATGCCCTGGAGCGTCTTCCCTATGTGGTTGATCTGGCAGAGGAGCATGTGATGGGTTGTCCCGGTAACCAGGCGTTGGTGCGCGCCATCCCGACTACGAAACCGGTTGACTATGTCATCTTCAGGGCCGGTGATCGCTATCAGGATGCCGAGACGGGCGAGAGTCTGGGGCAGGAGGCTCTGTTCGTGGCCGAGGCCGTTCTGGAACAGCCCGGCGACCCTGCAACAGTGAGACTGACGCGTGCGGAAAAAGAGGTACGCAGCGGCGATCATGTCATGCCGGCGCGCAGCGAAGAAATCGGGTATGGCTACCCGTTACAGCCGGCCAAACCTGGGATGAAGGGCCATATCATCGGCTTGATGGACGGTGTCAGTCAGATTGGCCAGTTTTCCATTGTGGCGCTGGACCGGGGGCGGGTGAACGGGGTGGTGGCCGGGCAGGTGTTCGAAATCTGGCAGCAGGGGTCGACTATCCGGGATAGCGTGAGGCCGGGTTTTGGCCATAGCCTGAGTGCTCCTGAGCAGCGTGCTGGTTTGTTGATGGTGTTTCTGCCTTATGAGCGGGTCAGTTTCGCTCTGGTGATGAAGGCGGAGCAATTTATCCATGTTCAGGACATCATCAGGGCACCTCAGCCATGACCACAGCGTTTAATGACAGCGAAGAATTACGTTACTGGCTGGCCCTGCACCGGGCGCCGTTGATTGGTAGTCGCAGGTTTGGCCGTCTGCTCGAGCATTTTGGTTCTGCCGAAGCGGTATTCCGGGCCGAGCGGGCACAGTGGGCCACGCTGCGAATACCGGACAGGACCATAGCCTATTTCATGACACCGGACTGGGCCATGGTCGATGCGGATCTGGCCTGGCTGAGTGAAAGGGGCCGTCACTGTCTGATGTTGAATCAGCCTCATTATCCGTCCCAGTTGGCCGAGATTCCGGATCCGCCCGCTACCCTGTTCGTGAGAGGTGAGCCGAATATTTTGGCGATGCCCCAGATCGCGATGGTTGGCAGTCGCAGTCCGACTCCCATGGGGCAGAAAACCGCGCGGGAGTTTGCCTTTGCACTGGTGGCAAGCGGCGTCGGTATCGTCAGTGGGCTTGCCCTGGGGATTGATGCGGCGAGCCATAGAGGTGCGCTTGATGGCGGTGGGATTACTCTTGCAGTGGCTGGAACCGGCCCCGACCGGATTTATCCGCGCCAGCACGAAAAACTGGCCGATGAGATCATCGCCTGCGGTGGAGCGCTGATTTCCGAGTATCCGCCCGGAACCGGGCCTGTTGCCGCCAATTTTCCGCGGCGGAATCGGATAATCAGCGGGCTGGCACTGGGTACCCTGGTGGTCGAGGCCGCGCCTCGCTCGGGTTCCCTTATTACTGCGCGGCTGGCCGCCGAGCAGGGCAGGGATGTGTTTGCCATTCCAGGCTCCATTTATAGCCCCCTATCCCGAGGCTGTAACGCGTTGATTCGGGAGGGTGCCAAATTGGTGCAGGCGCCGGTCGATGTCGTCGAGGATTACCCCACACTAGGGCATATTGCGGTATCGGCAACGCCTGAATTGGCGGAGGCTGACGGTGACGGCAATGCATCCGGACTCTTGAAATTTATTGCGTATGACCCGACGACTGTGGATACTCTTGTCGCGGCGACCGGGCTGTCGGCTGAGTCCATCGCATCCGAACTACTCGTATTGGAGCTCGCGGGTGCAATAACCTCCATGCCGGGTGGATGCTACATCCGGAGTCACTGAACAGTTGTGGTCGTACTCACATAGCCTATGAGCACTCAATGAAAGAAAATGTTTTCGATGTCCTCATCTATTTGTTTGAAAACTATATGGACAGCGATGTGGAGATGAGTCCTGACCCTGAGGTGTTGCGAACAGAACTGATGGAAGCCGGGTTCCCCCAGGTCGAGATCAACCGGGCTTTCGACTGGCTGGATTCCCTCACCGAGCATCAGGCTATCCAGCCCCTCTCCTCACCGACATTCCGCGTATTTAGTCCTGAGGAAATGGCAAAACTCGACACCGCCAGCCGTGGATTACTCATGTTCCTGGAGCAGAGCGGGATTCTGACCCCAGCTGTTCGCGAGGTAGTGATTGACCGGGTTATGGCGATTGATGAGGCAAGCATGTCGCTGGAGGATCTGAAGTGGGTCATTCTGATGGTACTGTTCAGCCGGCCCGATGAGGAAATTGCCTTTGCCCGCATGGAAAACCTGGTCTATGAGAATCTGCCCGCCTATTTGCACTGAATGGCCGATCGCTCACCCGAAAATTAAACCGTCATCATCCGTCATGACCTCAGCAGGAATAGTTGCAACACCCGATGAGCCATAATCTCGTCATAGTCGAATCGCCCGCCAAGGCCAAAACCATCGAGAAGTATCTCGGCAAGGATTTTCAGGTACTTGCGTCTTACGGCCATGTGCGCGACCTGGTTCCCAAGGAGGGGGCGGTCGATCCTGAGCATGACTTTGCCATGAAGTACGAGATCATTGAGCGTAATGACAAGCATGTGCAGACCATCGCCAAGGCTGCCAAAAAGGCCGATGTACTTTTTCTTGCTACTGACCCGGATCGCGAAGGCGAGGCCATCTCATGGCATATCTATGAATTGCTCAAGGAACGCAATCTGCTTGAGCAAAAGCCGGTCCATCGTGTGGTGTTTCACGAAATCACCAAACGCGCGGTGACCGAGGCGATTGAAAACCCCAAAGCGCTTTCCATAGACCTGATCAATGCCCAGCAGGCGCGGCGTGCTCTGGATTATCTGGTTGGTTTCAAACTCTCCCCGCTACTCTGGAAGAAAATACGACGGGGTCTTTCCGCCGGTCGGGTGCAGAGTCCTGCCCTGCGGATGATTGTGGAGCGTGAGCTTGAAATCGAAAAGTTTGTCACGCGCGAGTACTGGACGGTTGAGGCCGATGCTCGCTCTGCTGATTCGGTTTTCCGGGCCCGGTTGACGCATCTTGGCGGAGAAAAGCTCGAGCAATTCAGCCTGACCACAGAACAGCAGGCGACTGCGGCACGTGACGTGCTGACCGAGGCGGCTCAGGGTAAGTTGCTAATCAGGAAGGTAGAGGAAAAAGAGCGCAAGCGTAATCCTGCTGCTCCATTCACTACATCCACCCTGCAGCAGGAAGCCTCCCGCAAGCTTGGTTTTACTACTCGAAGAACCATGACTGTGGCCCAACAACTTTATGAAGGTATTGATCTGGGCGGCGAAAGCCTGGGTTTGATCACCTATATGCGTACCGATTCGGTATCGCTCGCCAATGAGGCGGTCAATGAGTTGCGCGAACTGATCCCTAGCCGCTACGGTCAGGATAATGTCCCGGCAAAACCGCCGCAGTACAAGACCAAAAGCAAGAACGCCCAGGAAGCCCATGAGGCTGTCCGGCCCACCTCCGCATTGCGTGTGCCCGAGAAGGTCAAAGCATTCCTCAGCCCTGATCAGTTCAAACTTTATTCGCTGATCTGGAAACGTACCGTTGCATCGCAAATGATCCACGCGACGATCAGCACGGTATCGGTGGATCTCGCCTGTGGTCCGGAGGGCGCCGGTATTTTCCGCGCGACGGGCTCAACCGTGCTGCATCCCGGTTTTATGTCCGTCTATCTGGAGGGCAAGGATGATGCGGCGGCCGACGATGAAGAGGGTTTTTTGCCCAAATTGCGCGAGGGCGAGGTGGTGGATCTGGTCGATATCATCCCTGGCCAGCATTTCACCGAGCCACCCCCGCGTTATACCGAGGCCAGTCTGGTCAAGACGCTGGAAGAATATGGTATTGGCAGGCCGTCCACTTATGCCTCCATCATTTCGACTCTGCAACAGCGGCTTTATGTGGACTTGGAGAGCAAGCGGTTCCGCCCGACTGACGTCGGTCGTATCGTCAATAAATTCCTGACCGAGCATTTCACCCAGTATGTGGATTACAACTTCACCGCTCACCTTGAGGATGATCTTGACGCCGTGTCGCGTGGTGAGAAAAGTTGGATTCCCCTCATGCGGCAATTCTGGGGCCCCTTCATTGCCTTGATCGATGACAAGGACGAAAGTCTGAAGCGAGCGGATGTGACCCATGAGGAAATGGATGAGGCCTGTCCTGAATGTGGCAGCAAACTTTCCATCCGGTTGGGTCGCAATGGCCGCTTCGTAGGTTGTACCCACTATCCAGAGTGCAAATATACCCGCAATCTCAAGGACGATGGCCCTGTGGCTCCGCCCGAAGTGGTAGAAGGCCGAACGTGCCCCAAGTGCGAATCCGATCTGGTCATCAAGTCGGGACGCTATGGCAAGTTTATCGGCTGTAGTGGTTATCCCAGCTGCAAGCACATTGAGCCATTGGAAAAGCCGGAAGACACCGGTGTCGACTGTCCAGAATGCAAAAAGGGCACCCTCACCAAGCGGAAATCCCGCTTTGGAAAACTGTTTTATTCCTGTTCGAGTTATCCAAGCTGCACTTATGCGGTCTGGAATCCGCCTATCAAGGAGCCCTGTCCCAACTGCAATTGGCCGCTGTTAACCCTGAAAGTCACCAAGCGGCGTGGCGCAGAGAAGGTCTGCCCGCAAAAGGAGTGTGGTTATGCCACCCCTTATGAGGGTCATATTCCTGGTAGCGAATGACACTCTGGGCATCATTATGACGCCCGGAGCGATACTAACCGGCCTTGACACGTTTCGACCCCAAACCTAGGATTGCCCTCACTCTTTCCCGCGTCCCACGGTCGTCAAATCGTCTCATCCACACCACAAACCCACAAGAAACCTTCCCTATGAGTTCTACTGCATTTTCTCCCGCCCTCGACTTTGCAAGTATCCGCAAACTGGTCGAGCCGGAATCCAACGCGGTAGATCAGCTGATTTTGCAGGAGTTGAGTTCTGACGTGGTGCTGATCAATCAGATCGGCCATTACATTGTGAACAGTGGTGGTAAACGCCTGCGCCCCATGCTGTTGCTGCTCGCTGCCAAGGCGCTGGGATGTGAGGATAGGCATCAGATTACGCTGGCTGCCGTCATTGAATTTATCCACACAGCGACCTTGCTACACGATGACGTGGTTGACGAATCAACCTTGAGGCGAGGCAAGGATACTGCCAATGCTCTATGGGGCAACTCGGCCAGTGTCCTGGTGGGGGATTATCTGTACTCGCGTTCTTTCGAATTGATGGTGCGGGTGCATAAACTTAGAGTCATGGAGATATTGTCACACACCACCACCTCCATTGCTGAAGGTGAAGTCCTTCAGTTGCTCAATTGCAATAATCCGGCAACCACCGAGCAGAAGTATCTGGAAGTCATCTGTCGCAAGACAGCCATTCTGTTCAGCGCCGCGTTGCAGTTGGCCGCAGTGCTCTCGAATGCCGATGAGGGGGTCGAGGCAGCCTTGAAAGATTATGGTCTCCACCTCGGTATCGCATTTCAGCTTATTGATGATGCACTGGATTACCGGGCAGATCCGACCGAGCTCGGTAAAAATCTCGGCGATGATCTTGCTGACGGCAAACCTACACTACCCCTGATCTATGCTATCGAGCAGGGTAGCGAGGCGCAGTCACATGTGCTCCGCAATGCCATCGAAAATGGGAGCAGGGAGGCTTTCCGGGCCGTATTTGAGATAGTGGAGGCGACCGATGCAATTGCCTACACATCAAGACGTGCTGTCGAGGAAGCTGAAAAGGCAATTGCCGCGTTAGCTGTCCTGCCTGACTCAAAATACCGGGAAGCCTTGGTGCAACTGGCCCAATTTTCAGTAGAGCGCAACTACTAGATTGATCGCACCACCATAGCGTATGGGGCGATAGCCATTCGTGCAGGTTAGATGATCAGGAAGATTGAGCCTATGAGCCTGATCAGCTACAATTGGATGCGTACATTTAAGGAAGAATTTTCGGGGTGTAGCTCAGCTTGGTAGAGCGCTACCTTCGGGAGGTAGAAGTCGCAGGTTCGAATCCTGTCTCCCCGACCAAATTCCGCAATAAATTAGCAGCTTAAGAGGCTGATTTTTTATGGGCTACAGAAAATACGCTTTTTCTGTACCGCACTCCTTGGTTTACATGCCAATGCCCAAGGAAAAGCTTCCTATGCAAAAGATCAGAGACCTTCTCCGATAGACCCTCATAACGCTTTGACTAGGTCAAGGCGCACATTAGAGCCTGTTCACGATTTCTCGAAAATACCGGACAATAGGCTGATGAGAAAACCATACGCAAGCGACATCAGTCGCGAGAAATTTGAAGAGATCCTGCCGCTGCTGCAAAGCGTGAGGAAACGGACCAAGCCGACGACGGTGGATT
>JBKCCF010000036.1:0-5239 GCA_046305255.1 Methylococcaceae bacterium | reverse complement strand
CGGTGCTGACACCTTCGTGGTGGAACTCGTGGCTGACCTGACCGCGAACGATGAGGTCATAGGGGGTGACAATGATGGCGGTGTTGACACGCTGAAGCTGAAAGCAGCTGGCCTCTACGATTTCAGAGATGGAACTGGATTTGGCAACCTGAAACTTGATGGTGTCGAGGAGATTAGCCTTGCGGCCGATGGTGCGTCGTCTCAATGGCAGATTTACCTGGACGATGATGCCGTGATCAATGCCAGCGATCAGACGTTGACGATCAAGGCTGATGTTGCCCAGACGCACGGTGTGCAGGTCGATGCCAGCACGATTCTGTCGCCCGATCTCGCGATCGTGGTTAAGGGCGATAAGATGGATAGCAATGACTCTTTCGTGGGCGGGGCCGGTGAAGACATCTTGAAAGGCGGTAAGGGTAACGACACCCTGCGGGGCGGCGATAACAATGACAGTCTGGAGGGTGGCGACGGCAACGACGTAGTGGATGGTGGTGCCGATGATGACACTCTGTTCGGCGGGGAGGGTAACGACACTCTCGTTGCCGGTAGTGGCAATGACAGAATCGGCACAGACGGGCCGGGCATAGGCAACGAATTCGGTGACGATGTGATTCAGTTCAACTCGGCCGAGTTCGATTGGCAGGACACTGTCGATGGCGGATCGGATGATTTTGCCGACAGCAATACCCTCGAGATTGTCGATAACGCCATCGTCATTAATGACGATTTCAAAAACGTCAGAGACGTGCAGACGCTGTTGCTATCCGGGACGGGGCGACAGGAGGTAACGCTGGGTGAGGAGGCTGATAAAGCCGATCTGCACACGATTGATGCGCGCCTCGGTAATGGTTCGGTTTTCGATATTGCCGCCACCCAAAACAACATCATGGTACGGACGGATGCCGGCAATGACACCATCACAGGGGGTGCGGGTAACAACTCTATCGAGTCCGGTGCGGGGGATGACAGCATTGATGGCGGTGAGGGAGCGGATACCATCGTCTCGGGTACAGGGGATGACAGTATTACGGGCGGCTATGGGGCGGATAGCCTTGATGCTGGTAGCGGTAATGACATCCTCTTCGGTCACGGCGAAGCGGACACGCTGCTGGGTGGTGCGGGCAACGACACATTTGTCTATCGCTGGAGCGTGCTCGAACTGGCACTGGGTGAGAGCATCGACGGTGGTGCGGGTGATACCGACGTAATCGTTCTAACGCCAGGTGGCGAATGGGATTTCACCACGGTTAACGTCAGCAATATTGAAAAGGTCGATGTTGCCGCCAATGCGGCCTACACCCTGACGCTCGGTGATAACTTCAACACCCACGGCGGCACGGTCGAAATAGCCAATACCACTGGTGGTGCCATAACAGAGGATATGGTGATTGATGCGTCACGCTTTGACGGCGACAGTCTCAATATCTCCGCCACCGACTTCAATGGCAACGACGCCATCACGGGTGGTAATGCCGCGGATACCCTCAATGGTGGGGCCGGTGCGGATACCATCATCGGCGGCGAGGGCCATGACAGTCTGGTGGGCGGCAATGGCGATGATGTATTCCTGATTGGCAGGGCAAGCGATCATCACGACTCGAATAGCACCTCTCCCATCGAAACCCTGTCCGGTGGCGATGGCACAGACGTCATCCGCTTCACCACGACTCAGACGGATACCCTGATTCTGAACAGTACCGTCACAGGCATTGAGGAAGTACGGATCACGGATGCACTGGGAGATGGCGCCGGCACCACTGGCGCCAAGATTGAAGCCAGTTCGGTAATCGGCGCGATTGATCTCTATGGTAACGCCGGCGATAACATGTTACGCGGCAATGCCTCGGCCAACGTCATTGCGGGCGGCAAGGGTAACGACTGGATTGACACCGGTGCTGGAAACGATCGGGTGGTCCATAACGTGGGTGACGGTGTTGACACCATCGCAGACTTTAATGTTACCGCCGATGTGTTCGATACCAACTTTGTTACATCTGCCGGTAACTATAACTTCCGCACCTACACCGCGGTGCAGACCGGTGCCTACAGGTCTGCTCCTCTGACGTTGGCAACGCAGGGCGCGGGTGTTGAAGGCATCATTGAGTTCCAGGATAACTTCAACTTGAATGACTTTACCGATATAAATGGTGTTATGGCCTCCATTTCGAACGGTAGCCTTGCCGTGTCGAGCGCCGGCGGCAAAACCTTGCTACTGTTGAATGACCTTGATGGGGGTGCAATGAGTGTAGGTGCCAGCACACCAGATCTGGTTGATAGTTACCTGTACGAAGTCAACGATCTCAACAGTGACACTGTTGTCACCGAGGGTGAAATTACCCTGGTGGGCGTCTTCAACAACGTCGGTGGTACCGGTGCTGGTGGCCTGTCAATCGGCGATATCAGCTAAAGTCTGCGACCGCCCACGGAAGGGCCGGCGTCCCCCCTCCTGTTCTCAGTGAGGGGAACGTCGCAGGTCGGTGTGATCGGATGCATGCCCGCGAGTGGTGAAAAGCCTCGGTTAAGCCCGAGGCTTTTCAGTTTTAGCCAGATCGCCTGTTCCAAAACGGCCTGTTCACGCTTGGCGGGTCATATTCTCAGACCCCTCATATATCAATCCAACCCGAGGTATCTGGTGAAGCGTTTCGCGTGTCGAAGTTCTGCGCCTCCAGCTGATGGTGTCGCAGGATGCAGCCAACTGCTGAGCAAGCCGCCATTCATGGTCGGGCCAACCGCAACGGCTGGAGCACCTGGTCAAGAGAGCAGCAACCGGCTGCCGGCACCCCTCTCTGCTACCATGCGCACCGCACATTGATTCACGACGCCATGCCAACGCCATGAAAATCCTGCTGGTTCACCAGAACTTCCCCGGCCAGTACAAACACCTGACTCCCGCCTTGCTGAAGGATCCTGCTAACGAAGTGGTGGCCTTCACCATGAATCAGTACGCCTCCGCAGGGGGGCTTCGCGTGATTCGCTATCAAGCCACCCGAGGAACTGCCCGGGGGGTTCATCCCTGGGTGTCTGACCTCGAAACCAGGGTAATCCGCGGTGATGCCGCCTACCGGGCGGCGCTGGCGTTGCGGGCGGAGGGTTTTGTGCCGGATGTCATCATTGCCCATCCCGGCTGGGGCGAGAGCCTGTTCCTTAAGCTGGTCTGGCCCGAGTCGCGCATGGTGATTTATTGCGAGTTTTTCTACGCGGCCAAAGGCACCGATGTGGGGTTTGATCCCGAGTTTGCCCGCCATGACCCGGCCGATGCCTGTCGGCTGCGGATGAAGAATGCCAATAATTTCCTGCATTTTGATATGGCCGATGCCGGCGTTTCGCCAACCGAATGGCAGAAAAGCACGTTCCCCGAGCCGTTCCGCTCACGGATTGAGGTCATCCACGATGGCATCGACACCGATGCCATAAGACCCGACCCGTCGGCATGGCTCAAAATCAACGGCCAGGTGCTGACGAAGGAGCAGGAGGTCATCACCTTCGTCAACCGCAATATGGAACCCTACCGGGGTTATCACATCTTCATGCGGGCCTTGCCGGAACTGCTGGCCCGTCGTCCCAATGCCCAGGTGTTGATCGTGGGCGGTGACGGTGTCAGCTACGGCGCGAAGCCGCCGGACGGGACCACCTGGAAACAGATCTTTCTGGATGAGGTGAAGGATCGCCTCGACCTGAGTCGGGTGCATTACCTTGGCCCTATTGAGCACAAGCACTTCGGCTATCTATTACAGATTTCTACGGTCCACGTCTATCTGACCTATCCCTTTGTGCTGTCATGGAGCCTGTTGGAGGCCATGGCCTCGGGGTGCGCCATTGTTGCCAGCGATACCGCACCGTTGCGGGAAGCCATTATCGAGGACGAAACCGGCCGGCTTGTGGATTTCTTCGATCCGGCCGGGCTGACCGACGCGGTCTGCCGACTGCTGGACGATCCCGCCGCCCGGGCGCGACTGGGCCGCAATGCCCGTCAGTTTGCGGTGACGCACTATGACCTGAACCGGGTCTGTCTGCCCCGCCTGTTGCAACTGGTCCGACGGATGGCGGATAGCGGCTGAGCGTTTGGGTGGCGACAGGTACCGGTTAGTCCGTAGGGTTTGCGGTGCCTTGCCGAAGCGACCGCGCCGGGGGATCGGCTCCCGCATCAGCCGCCTTTGCGTCGGGGCATTACGGTGCCAAGGGTCGGGAGGTCGGACGCTTTTGAGTAGATCAGGGCCAGACTGCCCAGATTGAATGTGGCATAGATTGCATAACTGACCACATGAGCGGCACCCGTCCATAGCAGGCTTTGACCCGCGCCGAGCAGTAACAGGAGGGCCAGCAATGGCTGGCTGAGCAGTTCGCCGGTGGCGATGGTCTTGCCGGCCTGCAACGCATAAAGGCCGACAAGTCCTATAGCGGCGAGGATGCGGAGGGCATCTCCGAGCCAGAACAGGGCAATGGTATCCCTGTCCGGCACAAGACGACTGTCATAGAACAGGGGAAACAGCTGCGATTGCCACTCAAACAGGGCCAGCAGAACCACCAGACTGGGCAGCCACACCTGCCGGAGCATCCGCCGCAGGGCATGATTCAGTCTGCCACTGATGATGTAGGGGCTGAGCAGCGGTAGCAGATAAACATAAAGGGCGCCACTGGCGCAGCCTAATACCCAGTCGGATACCCGCCAGATGGCGGTGGCCGCCCCGGCTGCGTCCCAGTCCAGTTGCTGGGCCAGGGTTCTGCGGATCATCAGCCCGCTGAGCGGACTGCAAATGCCGATGGAGAGACCCGGGATGAGGTAGGGGCCAAGTCGCCTGACACTGCCATAAAGGGTTTCAAAATCAATGCTGGACAGCTTCAGTGTCCGCCATTGATGGATCAGGATGCCGACAATGAACAGCACCTGAATCCCGAGACTGGCGCCGAGGACGCTTTCGATCGGCCCGGTGGGTGAGCGTTGTCCCGGACTGAGGGCCAGTAGTGGCGGTGCGGCTCCCGCCAGGTAGACCAGCAGGACCCGACCGCGTTGATGGCGTCCGATCCAGACCGACGTAAGCAGTCCGCGCTGAACAAGTCGGAATCAAGCTCTGTGTATGAGTAGGCGAGTCATATATCGGGCCAACTGGGTATACAGCCACTCCATAATTTCGGGCCAAAG
Organism: Methylococcaceae bacterium; assembly: GCA_046305255.1. Classification (GTDB taxonomy): domain Bacteria; phylum Pseudomonadota; class Gammaproteobacteria; order Methylococcales; family Methylococcaceae; genus UBA6136. The sequence goes on along the minus strand of JBKCCF010000036.1, from coordinate 99 downwards.
AAGCCGCAGCTTCTTCATCAGCAGGCGGATGTTGTGACCGGCGCCGCAAAGCACGGCATGTAGCGCATCACCCAACGCGCCTTTCAACGGATTTCGATC
>JBKCCF010000035.1:0-11194 GCA_046305255.1 Methylococcaceae bacterium | reverse complement strand
GCCCCGGACTGACGCCGCGCCTGTTGAGCGCTGCAACCGCCAGCGGCACACCGCTGATCCCTGGCATCGCCACTATTTCCGAACTGATGCAGGGCATGGACTACGGGCTGGATTGCTTCAAATTCTTTCCCGCCGAGGCTGCGGGTGGCATCCCCATGCTGAGGGCTATTGCCGGCCCGTTACCGCAGGTCACATTCTGCCCAACCGGCGGTATCTCACTCGATAACTACAAAGCCTACCTGGCCTTGAGCAACGTCGCCTGTGTCGGTGGCTCCTGGCTGGCACCGGCGGATGTCGTGCGCGACAAACGCTGGCATCGCATCACGGAACTAGCCCGGCAAGCGACCGGGTAGTCTCGGACTCGTCCGGGAGGATGTAGGGTAAACTGTGCAGCCGCACACACCTCATCCACGATCATGCACGACAGTTTTCAGCGCTTCATCTTCGAGAATCTGGGCATCCGAGGCGAAATCGTCCGTCTGGATGACAGCTGGCAGGCCATTCGCGCCAACAAGGACTATCCCTCGGTGGTGGCCGTGCAACTGGGTCAGGCCCTTGCGGCCTCCCTCCTGTTATCCGGCACCATCAAGTTTGAGGGCGCCCTGATTTTCCAGGTCCAGGGCAACGGTCCGATCAATACACTGGTCGCTCAGGCCACCCATACCCGTAGTATCCGCGGTTTGGCCCACTGGCAGGGGGATGTGCGGGGCGACACTTTGGCGCAGCTTTTCGGTGAAGGGCGCATGGTTCTCACCGTGCAGAACGAAGGACACGAACCCTATCAGGGGATAGTCGCGCTGGACGGCGCGTCGCTGGCGGAGTCAATAGAATCCTACTTCAACCTGTCGGAACAGCTTCCCACCCGCCTCTGGCTGGCAGCCGATGCTGAAGGGGCCGCCGCAGGTCTCTTTATCCAGGCGCTGCCGGCGCAGCATGGTGAGCGTGAAGACTTTGATCGCATCAACGCGCTGGCCGGAACCATCACCCCGGCCGAACTGCTCACACTGCCAGCAGGTGAAATCCTCCACCGCCTGTTCAACGAAGAGGATGTCCGGCTGTTTGAGCCGGAGCCGGTCGTCTTCCGCTGTAGTTGTTCGCGCGAACGGATCGAGGGCGTCCTGCTGGCCATGGGCCGGCAAGAGATTGAGGCCCTTATCAAGGAACGGGGTACGATTGAGGTGGATTGTGAATTTTGCAATCGCCGCCATCATTTCGACGCGGTCGATATTGGCTTTCTGTTCAGCGAAACAGCGGCCCAAAAGGCGCCGGGTATCCACTAGCGCCCGCCGTTACATCACCCCCAGAATCCAGCCCTCGACCTCGGCGATGGCTCGTTGCGGCTGATGCAATCCGGGGTTCAATGCGGCTGTCAGACGCCCCTCCCGGTCGGCTTGCCGCAGCCAGCAGGCTACACTGTAGGCATCATGCTGATCGGCCGTGCGGTCTTCAGGTGCATAGTCGTGTTTCCAGAGCGAGGGGTAGACCTCGGCCACCACTGACCTGCCAGCCGGAATCTCCCAGCCGTCGAACGGCCAGAAATGGAGAGACTCGCCCACTTCCCGACGGAGGTAGCGCAACCAGGGAATACCGGCATGGGTCGATTTGGCAACGGTGCCCTGCACATCGAAATGGAAGACCGACTTGGCGCGGCAGCGCTTCTCGCAGAGCCGCCGCCAGCGCGGATGCCCCATACGGGCTGCGCCATTACCACAGACCCCGTCGCGAACAAAATCAACGTAGGTGTGTTCATCATCGGTCGGCCAGTGCTGCTGGAAGTCATCAAGGAAAGCGGGCCAATCGGGCAACAGGCGATGCGCTTCGAAATACTGCAGCGGGAAGGAAAATCCGTGATCAATCCCGACCAGCGTCGGCGCGGTTTCAGCCAGACACGCTGCAAGCCACTGCGCTATCCCGCGCCGCGTCCAGTACTTGCGCCGACCGGGCGGCGGCAGCACCTTTGTAGCCGCAGCATGGGTGGTCGCCTGATACACCCGCAGCCCCTTCAGGCTCGTCTCTGGCGTCCCGGCGCCGGAATAATCAATCCCTATGTAACGAACAAAAGCTGACATCGTGGTGCTCACCACCCTGCTGAATTGAAACGACGTACTCTACCCGGCGATGGCTGCCGAAAAGCCAACAGAAAGGGCACGCCGTCACGCGTACCGCAATGCATCCTCAGTTCCGCTGATCCAGAACCCGGGCCGGGCTGCTAAAGCCGATACCCTGATTGTAGGTGCTGTTCACCATGATGACCTCGACAAACGGCGACGTCACAGGCTCATCGCTTTCCCACTCCACCAGGAAACTAGCGCTGATGCCGCCGCTACGGTCCGACTCCTTGACGATATAATCGGTCGTTGCCATGGGACCCAGTGAAGCTGGCTTTTTCAGATAGGATCGAATCACTGCACCCGCGGCATTAAAATAATCAATGCGCTTTACTGTAATCGCGCTTTTGCGGTCCGTATTGCGCAGACTCAGCGTCGCGGTCAGGTTCAGGGTGTACCCCTTATCCCCGTAGGGCACCTCCGAATACACGGGGAGGTATAACACTTGACCGCGTGCAAGGTTTTCAGCTGCCTCAACAGCCCCCTGACCGAGGACGGACCAGAGGCCAATAACGGTAACTATCCAGCAAAAAGCTGTTCGTTTGCAGATCCGCTTTCTGTATGAATTTACAACAGCAAAATCAAGGAACCCCATCATCATGAATCCACTCCTGTATAAAGCCCATCCAGTGCTAACCCGCTGGATAGAATTGCTGACCGAACCCCACCTGCAAGGCAGCAAAGGCCTGCTCGCGGCCTTGACGCTCTTGCTGCTCTCCAATCTGATGTGGGCACTGAGCTTACCGTGGCTCCTTAAAAAATATGAAGACATCACCATCAGACCTGTTAGAGCCTATCTTCTCAGTTTGCCTGCCGCTTTTCTCTATGCGCCTTTGATGCTGACCTTACTGAACGACGTTCTCACGCATACCTTTGAACTGTCTCATCGCTATTTTCTGGTCTTTTCAATCGTCGTGGCGACACAACTGCTAGCCGCATATTACGCCTTCGTGATCCGGCATGAGCCTGAAGCCACCCCGATCGGGCTTGAATCAGGGCTTTCCATCTCGCTGTTCATGTTGCTGGTCTCCATACCCGCAAGCCTTGCCCTGATCGGCATCAATCTTCTCACGCCATTATTCTGATGGTGTTAGCCCTTATACTTCGGGGCCACAGATCATGCATCACAGTGCCGGTTTTACCCTGATTGAGCTATTGGTCAGCCTTGCGATCAGTGTCATCCTGCTCGCCGTGGGGATCCCGGGTTTTCAGGAGTTCGTCAAGTCGAATCGATTAAGCACAGAGGTCAACGGCCTGATTGCCGGCTTTCACTACGCAAAAAGCGAGGCCATAAAGCGCGGGGTTCGCGTCAGCCTCTGTAAAAGCAGCGACCTCACCACCTGCAGCAAGGCCGACGGCTGGGAGCAGGGTTGGATGGTATTCGTTGACCCAGACAACTCGAACATCCCGGAGACCATTCTCCACACCAGCACTGCTGCCGGCGGCACCCTCACCATTCGGGGCAACAGTCATGTCTCGGAGCGGATCTCTTTTACCGGTTCCGGCATGTCGCGTAACAATAACGGGCAGATCATCTTCTGTGATGATCGTATCAGGGCTTTCGCAACGGACAGGGCGAAGGCCAGAGTGATCGTGATCAGTACGACCGGCCGAATCAGAACGATCAGCGGCGATGACAGAACCGTCTCGGTTAATTCCTGCACACCGGGCTGAACGCCTGTCAGCCTCTGCACATCATCACCGCCACCTGCCGGTTATAAAATGAAACACACAGAATAGAATCAAGCTGTTAGCTTATCCTCAACGTGTCTAATGTGGAGAGGATCAGGCATGAACCTACGGTTATCCCTGCAGCGCAAGAATCAACCTCGGGCCTACGCTGGTGGCAAGTCAGTCCACATGGTGGGCTTCACTCTCATTGAAGTCATGCTTACTGCGGTGATCATCGCCCTTCTTACCGGCATCGCGGTCCCTTCTTATCAGCATTACATCCTGCGCGCCCGGCGCTCTGAAGTTCAGCAATTCATGCTGGAACTGGCTATTCGTGAGGAAGAATACTTCCAGATCAACCACGTCTATGGGTCTCTGCTGAACCTTGGGGTCGCCCAACCGCCGGAGGCGGTGGCGCTGAATTACGCTCTGAGCGTGAGTCACGCCACAGCGCCCCCGTCCTATACCCTGACCGCTACCCCTCTCCCGCAATCGGCGCAGGAGAAAGACGGCCCTTTGAGCCTGGATCAGCGCGGAACAAAGCTCCCGGTTGAGAAGTGGCGATGATGGTCAGGGCAGTCAGGGCGAACCGTTTTTTATCCCAATGGCCACCCCGACCGCAACAATACGGCGCCGGATTGCTGGAGGTGCTTGTTGCCCTGGTGATTACAGCCATAGGCTTGTTGGGGATCGCGGGTCTGCATGTAAAGGCACAGCATGCAGAAATGGAATCCTACCAACGCTCACATGCACTGATACTGCTTCAGGATATGGTGCATCGCATGAGGTCCAATCGAACAGGCGGAAGCGAATACCTCGAAACCCTGGCTAGCGACTCGGATTTTGCCGTTACTGACAGTTGTGATCTGCAGGGTGCAACGCGGGCTGCTTCGGATATCAGTTGTTGGCGTAACCTGTTAGCGGGCGCCAGTGAGCGGCGGGGCGATTCAACCGACAGCACACCCTATAGCGGCGGCATTATCGGTGGCCATGGCTGCATCACCGGAAATGGCGAGGACGTCTTCGTTACGGTCGCCTGGCAAGGTCTGACCGACATCAAGGTAGCGTCAAACGACCCCCGCACAAGCAATAGTTGCGGTTCTGGCCGCTATGGCAGCGAGGGATTACGCCGCATTGTCAGTGCGCATATCCGATTTTCCAGGACCCACTAGGCTGCACCATGTCGGCCGCGCCCCTGCTGAAAAGGCCCCCGCTGAAAAACGGCTTTTCACTGATTGAAATTATGCTGGCGCTGGCGCTCGGTCTGACAGTGATGCTTGGGATCGCCAAACTATCTTTGCAGGCAAGCCAAAACCACCGCAGCCTGCGTCAAGGCAGCCAGGAAATTGAAAACGGTCGCTATGCGCTGGCTATGTTGGCTGAAGAACTTGAGCATGCCGGTTTTTATGGCGATTTCTCGCCGGCTGAAGCTCAGATCAATCTACCCGAGACATTGTCCGACCTGCCGGATCCTTGTGACCTTGGCACTCAAACACTGACCAACGGCCTGCTGTTTCCGGTGGTGGCATATGCTTCCTCTCCTGGCAAATCCTGCGAAAGCGCGCTGACAGGCCGCGTTAACGGCACTGGGGTTCTTGTCATCCGGCGCGCAAGTACCGAGGTGATTGATGCCGCGATGATTGCGGGTCAGGTCTACATTCAGAGCACCATCAATCGGTACATCATCGGCTGTCTGACCGAAAAAAACTGCGCCAGCAGCCGAAACGGACCACCCGGAACCGGTTTCTCGCTGGTCAACGCGGCCGGCGATCCAGCAGAAATACGCAGTCTTGTCCTGCGTATCTTTTACATCCGGTCATGGTCCAGCATCAGCAGCGACGGCATTCCGACACTGGTTCGCACGTCATTGTCTTATTCATCAGCGAACAGGCCAACACTGCGAAGTGAACCGATGATTGAGGGCATAGAAGACCTCCAGGTCGATCTTGGTCTCGATAATGCACTGTCAACGGATTGCTCAGCCCCTCCCGTCGTGGGGGACGGGATTCCCGATATTTATGTTTCGCCTACCGCGTTGTCGTGCTGGAAGGATGCTATCAACGTGGTATCAACCAGAATTGACCTGCTGGCGCGGAGCATCGAAAGCAACCCTGTTTTCACCGACACCAAAACCTATTTTCTCGGTCGCCGTCGAGTCGGCCCCATGGGTGACCACTATCGCAGGCATGTATTCGCCAGGGTAGTTCGCATCACCAACATCAGTAGCCGCAGACAACCATGAATCACGGCAGCGCATCCAGACAAACAGGGCTCGTTTTGTCTGTGGCCCTGGTCATGCTCAGCATCATGACCGTCATAGCCGTAGCGGCGGTGTCCCAGAGTCTTACCCACATGAGGTTGGTCGGTAACTTACAGGCTCATATCGAATCCGAAACCACATTGTGGATCGCACTGGAAACCCTGCTAAGCAATGATGCAGAACCGCTTTTCGATGGTACCTGTACACCGCACTTCACCCTGCCGATCTGTATGAATCTGAAACTGACCGAAGTGATAATCACAGCCCATTGCGAGACGCTACCGTCGAGCGATACCGCGCGATCGGAACGTCTGAGTAGCGCGCTATGGGACATCAGCGCCAGCATCAACGATAGCAATACATCAGCCCACTCAACCATGCATCTGGGTTTCAAGGCACCCCCGCCATCCACCTGCCCGCGTGCCGGCGTGAACTGTGAATTCATGCCCGCTCCGGTGGCCTGCCCGGAGCAGGAAGGCTGAATGCACGTGTTGGCACGGCCCTACTTACTGGCCCTTCTGCTCAGCCCCGTTCTCTCATATGCCGACGATATTGATCTCTTCATGGATTGCCGCGCCGATCAAATGTTGGCGGCACCTTCACTCCCGGTCAGCATCCACCCGAATGGTAACGCGCTCAATCAGGTGTATCTCGGCATGTTTCGACCGGATTCGGGGCCGCGCTGGCCGGGCAATCTCAAGCTTTATCAATTTGCCCTCAATGAAGCCGACCCTGCAACAGGCACTTCGCGGATTGTTCTGGCTGACCGACAGGGGGAGCCCGCACGCGAGGGTGCCGGTGCTATTAAGCCAACTGCGGTCAGTTTCTGGACGCAATCACCCGATGCGCCAGATGGATCCACGACCGAGAAGGGCGGTGCCGCGCAACAGCTTCGGGACAGTTTTACATTCGATAGCACCAACTCGGGACGCACTGCGTACATCTGCCTGGATTGTTCCCCTGGAACCGTGCTAAGACTAAACCCTGAAACCGTATTTGCCATCAAAAATAGCGTATTAACCGACGGCCTATTCGGCGCAACACTCCGGCCGGGAGAGAGGGATCTGCTCATAAACTGGATTCGCGGCGTCGATAATACCGGCGAAAACCGCGAACAAATGGGCGGCCCACGTCTCGCCATTATTGGCGATGTGCTCCATTCTCAACCTTTCGCCCTAAATTATGGCAAGGCGGGTGGCGGCTGTTCGGCGACTGAAACAGGTGATGTTGTGGTTTTCTACGCCAGCAATGATGGCCTGCTGCACGCGGTGCAGGGCGGGTCGATCCCCTCTGGCGGACGCGAGTTATGGAGTCTCGTCACCCAGGAAGGGCTTAAGGCCAGCAAACGACTCAGGGATAACGCCCCACCCATCCAACTCCCGACAACGGTTCCAGCCAACCAAACCGGCAAGCCGTATGTGCTGGACGGCGATTTAAGCGCCTACACCCCTGACTTTGATCACAATTGCTCGCCCGACAGGGCCATACTGTTCATGCCACTTCGTCGCGGCGGGCGAAGCATTTATGCCATTGATATAACCGAAAAGAACAATCCGAAGCTGCTTTGGAAAAAGGGGCACCTGGATTCGGGCTACGCAGAACTAGGGCAAACCTGGTCTCAACTCAAACCGATACAACTCAGTCACGACATGACGGCGATACTATTCGGTGCCGGCTACGATCCCGGTGCAGAGGATCGGCCCTATGACAGTGGCGCCAGACGCTATGGGTCAGCCGCTACGGAGACATCAATGGGCCGCGGGCTTTTTATCATCCAGCCGGAAACAGGGTCGGTCCTCCGTTTTTTTGGCCCGGCCAACGGTCTGAAAGACAGCATTCCCGCGACTGCCGCCATCGCCACCAACCCATCAACCCGGCTGGCCGAAGCGGCCTATATCGGCGATACCGGCGGTAACATCTGGAAAATCAGCCTGACCGACGCATCGACAGGGCTTACAACGACTGACGCAACGAAATGGTCCATCACTAAACTCGCCTCGCTAGGCGATCCGGCAGACCCCCATAGATCCGGGGCGAATGCCAGAAAATTCCTGAACGCACCCGACATCATCACGATCAAGGGTGTCCGGGTATTGATGATAGGCTCGGGCGATAGGGAAAAACCGTTCGACAGGACGGTGCAAAACCGGCTCTACATGCTCAAGGATACCCAAGGTCAAACACCCCTTCGGTGCGAAGGAGACGAGAAAGACTGCACCCTGTTCGATGCCACCGATCCCTCACGCACGATCCCGGTGGATGCCCCTGGATGGTATGTACGATTGGGGTCGGGCGAAAAAACAGTCGGTGCCGCAGTCACGGATAATGGCGTCACGTTCTTTCCCGTTCATGGCTATGCCGATCCTTCGGGTTCTGACTGCAGTCAGACACGCCTGGGTATCGCTCGGCTTTATGGCATCCAACCAGATACTGGTGGACCCGCGATCTACAAGGATTCGCGAGGCAACCCCACCCGATTCGAAAACCTGGCCAATGCGGGGATTCCCCCCGCCCCGGCACTAGCTATTATCCCAGTCAGCCGCAACCAGAATGGGGTGACTACCACGGAACATCACTCGATTGTCCTAACCGGAACACACGTCGCCAGCGATACCGTGCTGCCGCAAAAACGAACTTTCATCTATTGGTACCAGGAGGGGCTGGACTAAAAGCCTGTTCACGATTTTCCGAAAATACCGGACAATGGGCGAATGAGGAAGCCATACGCAAGTGACATCAGTCGCGAGAAATTTGAAGAGATCCTGCCGCTATTGCAAAGCGTGAGGAAACGGACCAAGCCGACGACGGTGAATTTGTATGACGTGTTCTGCGGGGTGTTGTATCTGCTGCGGAGCGGGTGTCAGTGGAGGATGCTGCCGAAGGACTTTCCCAAGTGGAGAACCGTGCATTCATATTTTGCCAAATGGAGTGAGCCTGACCCGGACGGCATAAGCGTACTGGAGCGGGCATTAAAAAAATCAGGTTGGCGCGACCCGCGAGAAATTGGGGCGCAACGCCACGCCCAGTCTGTTAATCATTGATTCGCAGAGCGTGAAGAACACGGACACGTCTGCTAATAAAGGTTATGACGCAGGGAAGAAAATCTCGGGCATGAAGCGCCATATTGCTGTGGATACGCAAGGACTCCCTCACGCCATCGTCGTTACGGCTGCCGAAGTGACTGATCGGAAAGGCGCCCTGCATGCGATGGGTCGTCGCAGGAACACTCTGGGCAACGTGCAAAGCGTGCTGACCGACAGCGGCTATATGGGCGAGCCCTTTGCCCGGAGTGTGCGGGAAATCCTGGGGCCGATGTCGGGTTAAAAAAATGTACTGATAAATCCTTTTGCAACATTTGCATGGGGATCCCATCAAATGGGTATGAAACAGAAAATACTTTTTGTTTTTTGCCTATTGACGGTCATTTCAGGGTGCGGTGAGACCCGTTCGCCTGAAGAGTTCTTTAGCCAACTTTTAGACAGAATTGAAAATATAACCGAGGTGGCGCACAAGCCAATGGACCGGCTTGAGGTTCTACCTTCCTACCCTCGCCCTCGAGACTTAGTCCTGACGGCTGAGGACATTAGGGTTGGATTCGGCACATACATAGGGCTCGGCCGTTGCGGCTTGATAGGGGAGGTGAGTGCTCGTAACAGCTCTCTCGGGAAGCTTCAATCACCTACGGCACGCCTTCTCTATGAAAGACGGTTCCTACAGCAGCTTAAGGGATGTATTCAAGACCTACAGCAACCAAACAAAAGCGAACAAAAAAAGTTTTTGGCCGAAGTTCAATCCATTGCAGACCGAAAAAAAGCGATTCTTCCCACCGTATTCTGGAATGCAACCTTTGGAAGTCCGGAATTCAGGGTGCTGTTGAGCACTCGCACAGAGTCACTACCTATGCGTTCCGAGCAGTCTGCGACTGATATTGTCGCCGCACTGGGTTTCATTTCTGGCCAAGCCCTTGAACTCCAAGCTAATGAGGATCCGACAGCTGAAAGTACCCTCGAATCTCGGTATTACGTCATTCAATCTTCAAGGCTAATCGGACAATTGTTACAGGGGATTGTCGCGACGACCGCCTACATGGAACGAGGATCTGAACTTCTTGAAAAAGTGGCAGAGCAAAAAAGACTTTGTCCAATGGGCAGAAAAACAGTCAAGGGAGATTATCTCTTCAATGTCTTCCAAAAGTTCTACATTCGCGAGGCTCAGCCTTACATCAGTCTGATTCACACACAAGCTCGTCCCCTTGTGGTGGTGATTCGTGAATTGGTGGATAAACAAGAAATTGAAATCCCGAAAGCCTTCCAGAATTTTTATGATCAAACACTAAATCCAGAGTCAGAAGCCAGCGCTTGGTTTAAATTCAATCAGGCAATCGCCCGTCACACCAAGGCGTGGCAGTCCATACTTAAACAGTGTGATCTCATGCCTAGGGCATGACATGGCCGCCCCTGAAAGCCCACATATCCGGTCTTCGGATTGCCGGTGTCCGTGGTGGGACAAGCCTGTGCATCGTGCAACTTATCCACGTGAAATCACCCCCCTGTTCGTGAACCCCCCTAAACCGTTAGGGCCTGTTCACGATTTTCCGAAAATACCGGACAATGGGCGGATGAGGAAGCCATACGCAAGCGACATCAGTCGCGTGAAATTTGAAGAGATCCTGCCGCTCCTGCAAAGTGTGAGGAAACTGACCAAGCCGACGACGTTGATCTGTATGAACTCTTCTGCGGGGTGTTGTATCTGCTGCGGAAGGGGTGTCAGTGGAGGATGCTGCCGAGGGACTTTCCCAAGTGGAGAACCGTGCATTCGTATTTTGCCAAATGGAGTGAGCTCGATCCGGACGGCGTAAGGGTACTGGAGCGGGCATTAAAAAAATCAGGTTGGCGCGGCCCGCGAGAAATTGGGGCGCAACGCCACACCCAGTCTGTTAATCATTGATTCGCAGAGCGTGAAGAACACGGACACGTCTGCTAACAAAGGTTATGACGCAGGGAAGAAAATCTCAGGCATCAAGCGCCATATTGCTGTGGATACGCAAGGACTCCCTCACGCCATCGTCGTTACGACTGCCGAAGTGACTGATCGGAAAGGAGCCCTGCAGGCGATGGGTCGTTGCAGGAACACTCTGGGCAACGTGCAAAGCGTG
>JBKCCF010000034.1:0-6043 GCA_046305255.1 Methylococcaceae bacterium | reverse complement strand
CCATCACCGATGAGTATGCAAGTTTTGTCGCAGGCTTTCCGTTTGAGGAGACGCCGGATCAGGCGACGGCCATTCTTGATGTGATCAAGGACCTCGCATCTGCTCAACCCATGGATAGAGTGGTGTGTGGCGACGTCGGGTTTGGTAAGACCGAGGTCGCCATGCGCGCGGCTTTTATCGCAGTACAGAACGCCAAACAAGTGGCTGTTCTCGTGCCGACAACCCTGCTGGCGCAGCAGCATTACCAGAATTTCAGGGATCGCTATGCCGACTGGCCCATCAGGGTCGAGACCCTGTCACGTTTCGTCGGCAAAAAGCAGCAGGATCAGGTCATGACCGAGTTGGCCGAGGGCAAAATCGACATCTTGATAGGCACCCATAAGATTCTGCAGAAAAGTGTTCAATTCAGGGATCTTGGCCTCGTCATCGTCGATGAGGAGCAGCGGTTCGGCGTCGCGCAGAAGGAGTACTTCAAGAAACTGCGAAGCGAGGTCGATTTCCTGACCCTAACCGCCACCCCTATCCCGCGAACCCTGAACATGGCCATGTCCGGTTTGCGCGACATATCAATTATCGCCACCCCTCCGCCTAATCGCCATGCCATCAAAACCTTCATCAGTGAGTGGGATGGTGCCCTGATCCAGGAAGCCATACTGCGTGAAATCAAGCGTGGCGGGCAGGTCTATTTCCTGCACAACAAGATCGAAACCATGGAGAAAATGGCGCGCGATCTTGAGGTCATGATACCGCTGGCCAGCATCCGCATCGCCCACGGGCAAATGCCCGAGCGGGAGCTTGAGCGGATCATGCTCGATTTCTACCATCAGCGGTTCAATGTTCTGCTCTGCACCACCATTATCGAGAGCGGTATTGACGTGCCCAGCGCCAACACCATCATTATCAATCGTGCCGACAAACTGGGTTTATCCCAGTTGCATCAGATACGGGGCCGCGTGGGCCGCTCGCACCACCGCGCCTATGCTTATCTGGTTGTGCCACCCAAAAGCCTGATGACGACCGATGCGACCCGCCGACTTGAGGCTATCGAAGCGTCCGGTGAATTGGGGGCGGGCTTCATGCTGTCCTCGCATGATCTTGAAATTCGCGGAGCAGGTGAGTTGCTGGGAGGCGAGCAGAGTGGGCAGATCCAGGAAATTGGATTGTCCCTTTACACCGAACTGCTGGAACGTGCCGTCAAGGCCCTGCAATCCGGCCGACAACCAGAGATTGACCTGATGCCGCATGAGGCCGGCCCGGAGATTGATCTGCAGAGCCCCGCCCTGATTCCGGAAACCTATCTGGGCGATGTTCATACCCGATTGGTCTTGTATAAGCGGATTGCCAACGCCCGTAGCCATGAGGATCTGCGTGCGCTTCAAGTGGAAATGATTGATCGCTTTGGTCTTCTGCCCCCGGCCACCAAAACGCTGTTTGCGATGGCTGACCTCAAATTGCAGGCGGAAAAACTGGGTATACGCAAAATCGAAGCCGGTGCGATGGGGGGGCGGGTTCTGTTCCACCCTAACCCCGATATTGATCCCATGAGGGTCATCAGCCTCATTCAGACGCAATCGCAGACTTACACGCTGGATGGGCCGGAGCGACTGAAATTCACCTGCCCGCTGGATACCGCAGAGGCCCGAGTCGCGTTTCTTGAGGTTATGTTGGGTCTTTTAAGGGGTGAGTCCTGATGCATGGGCGAAGAAAGAATGTCTTGTCTTGTATGCGGCGCGGTATTCCCGCATAATACGCGCCTCACTGCTTAGCCAAGCTAAGCTGTAGCTAGAGTTCAATGGCGAGTCTCGTCGGTCCCCCCGCAACGATACGCTGCAAACCCCGCCAGGCCCGGAAGGGAGCAACGGTAGCAACCGATTCGTGTGCCGGGGTGTGGCTGGCGAGATTTGCCACCCCTTCGCTTCTGATGTTCAAAACCCATTACGGGACTTATTCGCCATGGCCTATCAGGCTTTAGCCCGAAAGTGGCGGCCCCGCAGATTCCGCGAAATAGTTGGCCAGGATCACGTGGTTCGCGCTTTGACCCACGCCCTTGAATTTGACCGTTTGCACCATGCTTACCTTTTTACGGGCACTCGCGGCGTAGGCAAGACGACCATTGCCCGCATTCTGGCCAAGGCCATAAACTGCGAATCGCTAAAAGGCGCTGAGCCTTGTGGTCAATGTCAGGTGTGTCGGGAACTGGATGAGGGCCGTTTCGTGGATTTGGTCGAGGTCGATGCGGCGTCGCGTACCAAGGTCGAGGATACCCGCGAGTTACTTGACAATGTGTTATACGCACCCAGCCAGGGCCGCTACAAGGTATACCTGATCGACGAAGTACACATGCTTTCGGCCCATAGCTTCAATGCCCTGCTCAAGACGCTTGAAGAGCCGCCACCTCATGTCAAGTTCCTGCTGGCGACGACGGACCCGCAAAAGATTCCAGTCACTGTCCTGTCCCGCTGTCTGCAGTTCAATCTTAAGCGATTAACTCCAGACCAGATACGGGGCCAGATGGAGACCATACTCCATCAGGAGGCTATCACCTTCGAAGCCAATGCAATAAGGTCGCTAGCCCGTGCCGCAGACGGCTCCCTGCGTGATGGTCTGAGTCTAATGGATCAGGCAATCGTTCAAGGCGCCGGCGGTCTCAGCGAAGCGACGGTGACTGCCATGCTGGGTACTGTGGCGCGAAGCCCTGTATTCGAATTGCTAGAGGCTGTGATCCTCCACGATGCCCCAAGATTGCTTGAGCAAATTGAGGGCATGGTTGAGCATGCCCCTGATTTCGGTGATGTACTGCAGCAGTTGCTGGTGATTCTTCATCATGCCGCCTTGGCGCAATGGGCGCCCGAGGCGGTCAGGCGGGATGATGACGCCGACCGTATCCTGGCGCTGGCAGAGAGCGTTTCTCCGGAAGACATTCAACTGTTCTATCAGATAGGCCTGATTGGTCAGCGTGACCTCCCTCTGGCACCGGATCCTCGTTGCGGTTTCGAAATGGTTATGCTGCGGATGCTCGCGTTCAGGCCAGCGATGGCAACTGCTGATACAGCCCGCGGGACCGCCTCTGAGCAGAGGGCACGTCCTGACACTTCGGTCCGACCGGCGGTGCCGGTGAATACCCGACCAACTACAGGATCCGAGCACGTTCCAGTGCTGGAAGCTCGGCAGCCGCCCGTCCCGCCATTGCCCCGATCCACAGCGGAACCGCCTGCCACGGTACCAGTGCCGGCTATCCCGGCAGATGCAGTGGGGGACTGGCCGGCGTTGATCCGTGCGATGGGTCTTACCGCGATGACTCGTGAACTCGCCAATAACTGTGTGCTGCAGACAATTGATGAATCATCCTGCATCCTGTCATTGGAGCCCCGGCTGGCCCACCTGCGAGGGCGCAGTTCTGAGACAGGGCTAGAGAAAGCCTTGCAGTCCTATTTTAATAGGCCGGTCGCGCTGATCATAAAAATGCAGGCGCCTGACGTCGAAACCCCGGCGACACTGATCCAGCGTGAGCGCGAGGATCGCCAGCGAAGTGCCGAAACCGATATTGAGCAGGATGAGACGGTACGTGCCTTGAAGCAGCAGCTTGGAGCCCGCATCCTGCCTGGCAGCATAAAACCTATCTAAGTGAATCTGGAATCCGTTTGGAGCAAGCGCCCATGAAAAATCCTTTGGCTGGCCTGATGCAACAGGCTCAAAAAATGCAGGAAAACCTCAAGACCGTTCAGGATGAAATCGCTGCGATGCAGGTGCAGGGGGAGTCTGGTGGTGGTCTGGTCAAGATCACCCTTAACGGCAAGCGACTGGTGCAACGGATTGAAATTGATGACAGCCTGGTCAAGGACGACCGAGACATGCTGGAGGATCTGGTGGCAGCCGCTTTCAATGACGCCGTCAATAAGGTCAACACGATGAAGCAGGACAAAATGGCCTCTCTCACCGGTGGCATCGAGCTGCCGCCCGGCTTCAAGCTACCCTTCTAACGTCCTCGGCGTTTCATTGCATGCAGCAGACCGGTACCTTGGCGCAGTTGATGCGCGCTCTGCGTTGTTTGCCGGGGGTGGGTCCCAAGTCCGCGCAGCGAATGACCTTTCATCTGTTGCAACGCGATGCCGCCGGCGCGCGCCATCTGGCGGAGTCCTTGCTGGCGGCACTGGATCGGATAGGCCATTGCAGCCAGTGCCGGACGCTTACTGAGGGCGATATTTGCCAGATCTGTGCCTGCCCCACGCGAGAGCAGGAACTGTTGTGTGTAGTGGAATCACCCGCCGAAGTTTTTGCCATTGAGCAGGCTACCGGGTTCAAAGGTCTGTTTTTTGTGCTACACGGCCGGTTATCGCCGCTCGACGGCATAGGTCCTGGCGAGTTGCGGCTTGATCTGTTGGAGGCCCGTTTTCGAGCCGGTAAGGTGAGGGAAGTCATACTTGCCACTAATACCACGGTAGAAGGCGAGGCAACGGCACACTATATTCATGAGTTAGCCCGCCAGCACGGTATCAGTGCCAGCCGGATTGCCTATGGCATGCCATTTGGGGGTGAACTTGAATATGTCGACGGCGCGACCCTTTCGCACGCCTTCAACGGTCGAAAAGCATTCTAGGTCCATACGTTCTGAAGTCAGCTATCCGCCCATTATCCTGTCAGGAGGAACCCAGCATGAGTGATTGTCTATTCTGCAAAATGGTATCCGGCGAGATCAGGCCGGATGTGGTATTCGAGAGCGATCAGGTGCTGGCTTTCCGCGATATACGACCGCAAGCACAGGTGCATATTCTGGTCATACCCAAGCAGCATATCGCAACGCTGGATGATTTCCCGGATGACAATCCGACACTGGCAGCAGCCTTGTTCGATGCTGTCAAACGGGTTGCGAGACAGGAAGGAACTGCCACGGCTGGCTATCGCACCGTGATTAACTGCCGGGGCGATGGAGGGCAGGAGGTCTATCACCTGCACCTCCACTTGCTGGGTGGGCGGCGGCTCGCCTGGCCGCCGGGCTGAAGCGCACATCCGCAGCAAAACGGGGACAGAAAGACTTCCGGTCCCCGCCTGTTGATTTCTGGTTCCCCGAACCAGAGCTTCAACTGTCTTAGTTAGTTGGTTTCACTTGCAGGGTTGAAGTCTACGCCGAGGATGCTCCAACTCTCAGGTTTTGAGGCATCTTCGCCCACCATCTTCACGGTGCAGGCGTAAAGCTTTTCCACCTGGCCTTTATCCTTATCCGTCATTCTGACGCTGGACCGGATCAGGTATTGACGATTACCAAGAGCCCACGCTTCGTACTTGTTGTCCACGAACTGAGCGGTGTTATCCAGGTCACCCTCCTTCTTTACCGCATCGCGGCAATTTGCAAGAGCGAAACCCGTGCGCTCGGTTAAAACCTCCATCTTGCCGAGGGGCTCGTTTTCCTCAATAGGTTTTTCAAAGAAGAGCTCCGACTTCACCACTGACATGACCAGCGGCATAATGGCCTTCTCCTGCAACATATAGAGCGCGCCGATAAACAGAACCAGGAATAGAACGGAGAATTTGCTGCGGAAGATTTTTGTCATGAAGTCTTTCATCGTGGGTGCCTTTTTCGTTTTAAGTCTGGATTTGGCAATGGGAAAACCACACTGGCGGAGGAGATTTTCCTGAACATAGGGGCGGGCCATAACGGTAAAGTTCCGACGCCCGCCGTTTGTGACAAGCGTGGGTGTCATTTGTTTCCTTGAGGGTATCGGATTTCGGCAGAAATCCCGAAAGGCGCATTCTTGAATTCAGGCACACGGAGACCGTTTCAGTCATGAAAGACCCGAAAAAACTCATCATAGCCATTTCATCCCGCGCCTTGTTCGATCTCGATCAGTCGCATCGTATTTTCGAAGAGCAGGGCAGAGAGGCCTTCTGCCGTTATCAGATTGAGCACGAGGAGGAAACGCTGAAGCCCGGGGTGGCTTACGCGCTGGTCAAGAAGTTGCTGGCGATCAATGAAGTGCTGCCTCAGCCGACGGTCGAGGTCATCCTGCTCTCCCGCAACAGCGCCGATACCGGGTTGCGGGTATTC
>JBKCCF010000033.1:0-17790 GCA_046305255.1 Methylococcaceae bacterium | reverse complement strand
ATCCCAAGACGGGCGAGGAGGTTCCCATCACCGCCCGGCGCGTCGTGACCTTCAAGCCGGGGCAAAAGCTCAAGGATGCCATTGAAGCGTTCGATGGCCCCTCACCAGAGGAATCCTGATGCGCTCATGGGGCAACGGTTGCCTACCCAGGCGCGGAGTCAGGGCATGATCCGAGCCGGCATCGTCGGCGGTACCGGTTATACCGGCGTCGAGCTGTTGCGAATTCTCGCACTACATCCGGGTGTGACCATCACGAGCGTGACGTCGCGCAGTGATGCGGGCAAGTCAATTGCGGAAATCTATCCCAATCTGCGCGGCCATATTGATGCCGTTTTCGTTGAGCCCAGCGTGGCTGTGCTGGCCGACAACTGCGAAGTCGTTTTCTTTGCCACGCCCAATGGTACAGCCATGCGTATGGCGCCTGATTTGCTGGCGAGAGGCGTAAAGGTCATTGATCTTGCCTCAGATTTCAGGCTGGCAGATCCCAAAGTCTGGACCCGGTGGTATGGCGAGCCACACCTGTGCCCTGAGTGGCTGGCCGAAGCGGTGTATGGATTGCCTGAAATTAACCGGGATGCTATCCGGGTCGCCCGCCTGGTGGCTTGCCCCGGTTGCTATCCTACGGCAGTGCAGTTGGGGCTGTTACCCTTGTTGGAGGCCGGGTTGATCGACGCCAATCGCATCATTGCTGATGTCAAATCGGGTGTCAGCGGCGCCGGTCGGAAGGCTGAAATTGCCACTTTGATGAGTGAGGCTGGCGAAAGCTTCAAGGCTTATGGCGTCAATGGGCACCGGCACTGGCCGGAAATAATCCAGGGTCTGTCGCGTATTAGCCAGTCGGCGGTCGGCTTGACTTTTGTGCCTCATCTAACACCGATGATCCGTGGCATTCATGCCACGATCTACGGTCAACTACAGGTCAAGGCCAACGATTTGCAGGCAGTTTTTGAGCAGCGTTATCGGGGAGAAGCGTTTGTCGATATCTTGCCCGAAGGCTCACATCCCGATACGCGTAATGTTCGCGGTGTCAATCGCTGCCAGATTGCCGTGCACCGCCCTATGGATGGAGACACCGTGGTTGTCCTATCGGTCATTGATAATCTGGTCAAAGGCGCAGCAGGGCAGGCGGTACAAAATATGAATCTGATGTTCGGGCTTGATGAATGTGCGGGCCTCAACGCAATAGGACTTTATCCATGAGCCATGATACCGGGCGGATCGCCATACTCGATACGCTGGTGACCCTGCGGGATTACGTGCGCTATGCCGCTAGTCGCTTCTCGGAGCAGGCACTTTATTTCGGACATGGTACTTCCGGCCCCCTGGATGAGGCCTGCGCCCTTGTGTTGCATGCCCTATATTTGCCCTATGACATGCCCGGCGGCTACTTCGAAGCCACGCTGACAGTGCCCGAGCGTGAGCGGGTGCTGGCATTGATCAATCGTCGTATCGCGGAACGTAAGCCGCTGGCCTATTTGACCCATGAAGCACCCTTTGCCGGGCTCTCCTTTTATGTGGATGAGCGCGTGCTGGTGCCACGATCACCCATCGCCGAGTTGATTGAGGCCAGCTTTACGCCCTGGCTTGATCAAGAGCGCGTGACTGATATTCTGGATCTGTGTACCGGCAGTGGTTGCATAGCCGTCGCCTGCGCTCTGGCTTTTCCCGGGGCGAAAGTCGATGCGGTCGATATCTCTCCGGATGCCCTGGCAGTGGCGCGCATCAACATTGACCGTCATGAGTTGGCTGATCAGGTTGAGATCATTGAATCGGATATCTACGCTGCCCTGGGTGAGCGACGCTATGACATTATCGTCAGCAATCCACCCTACGTGAGTACTGCTGAATGGTGTGATTTGCCGGCAGAATTTCATGCCGAACCCAAGTTGGGGCTTGAGTCAGGTGAAAAAGGGCTTGATTGTGTTCGTGGCATCTTGCAGGGCGCTGCCCGGCACCTGAAGCCAGGTGGAATACTGGTGGTTGAGGTGGGGAGTGCTGCCGAAGCATTGATGGAGGCATACCCTGAGATCACCTTCTTCTGGC
Organism: Methylococcaceae bacterium; assembly: GCA_046305255.1. Taxonomy (GTDB): domain Bacteria; phylum Pseudomonadota; class Gammaproteobacteria; order Methylococcales; family Methylococcaceae; genus UBA6136. Next base: position 15,747 of record JBKCCF010000033.1, on the reverse strand, counting down.
TGGATTTTGAGCGAGGGGGCGATGGCGTGTTTTTGCTCACGGCAGACCAGGTGCGGGGGCTATCCCAAACTGTTGCTTGACTTTTGTTGCGGGTAGTCCGTGGCGAGGTCGGTTCGAGTGTCTAATTTCGCAGCCCACCCGATGAACTGGCGGGGGGGTAGAACTACTTAACCTAATTCAGGCAGCACCATGTCCGGAAATACTATCGGTAAATTATTCACCGTCACTTCTTTCGGCGAGAGTCATGGCCCAGCCATAGGTTGTGTTGTAGATGGCTGCCCTCCGGGTATGGCCCTTTCGGAGGCTGATTTGCAGGTCGACCTGGATCGTCGCAAGCCCGGAACATCGCGTCACACCACCCAGCGCCGTGAACCCGATGAAGTTCGGATACTGTCTGGCATTTTCGAGGGAAAAACCACAGGCACGGCCATTGGTTTGATGATAGAAAATGTCGATCAGCGTTCCAAAGACTACGGCAATATCGCTGAACAGTTCCGTCCTGCCCACGCCGATTATGCCTATCACATGAAGTATGGCTTTCGAGATTATCGCGGTGGTGGCCGCTCCTCAGCACGCGAGACCGCGATGCGGGTGGCGGCGGGCGCCATCGCCAAAAAATATCTTCGGGTGAGCCTCGGTATTGAGGTTCGTGGCTACCTCGCTCAACTAGGCCCTATCAAGGCCGAGCAGCTAGTGTGGGAAGAGGTCGAAAAAAATCCGTTTTTCTGCCCGGATCCCGACAAAGTGTCTGAGATGGAGGACTACATGGATGCCCTGCGCAAGGCGGGTGATTCCATAGGCGCCCGTATCAATGTCGTTGCGACCGGAGTACCGCCGGGATGGGGAGAGCCTATTTTTGATCGGCTTGATGCCGATCTTGCCCATGCATTGATGAGCATCAATGCTGTCAAGGGCGTCGAGATCGGAGGCGGCTTTGGCTGTGTTGAGGCCCGTGGAAGCGAGTTTCGTGACGAAATAGTGCCAGAGGGTTTTCTCAGTAATCATGCCGGTGGTGTGCTGGGTGGTATTTCCTCTGGTCAGGACATTCTCGTCAGTATCGCTCTGAAGCCAACCTCCAGCCTCAGGTTGCCAGGCCGGTCTGTAAATGTACGTGGTGAACCAGTGGAGGTTATCACAACCGGGCGCCATGATCCCTGCGTGGGTATCCGTGCTACGCCAATAGCTGAGGCGATGACAGCGATTGTGCTGCTGGATCACTACTTGCGGCATCGGGGTCAGAACTCTGGTGTCGAAATGTCGCTGAAGTCCATCCCTGCAAAGGCCTGATAACTCCCCAACGCAGGAGGAGGCCCGACGTGATAGCGCGCGGCATACCCAAGGTTCGCCTGTCCGGGTTTTACTATTGTTATTTCGCGATCCTGGGTTGCTTTATTCCGTACTGGCCGCTGTATCTCGAAAGCAGCGGATATGGCCCACAGCAGATTGGTTGGATTATGGCGCTCGTGCCGGCGACCAAGATCGTATCTCCAGCTTTATGGGGCTGGCTTGCCGATCGTACTGGCCGCATCCTCCAACTAATCCGCTGGGCGAGCTTTCTCGCTCTGGTCGGTTTCTCCGGGCTGTATACCGGGCCTGCAGTGCTCAGCATTCAGGTCGCGGTGCTTTTGGCCTTCAGTTTCTGCTGGAATGCGACGCTACCCCTGTTTGAGGCAGTCACGTTAAGCCACCTGACCCACCGTACGCAACTATACAGTCGTATTCGGCTATGGGGTTCGGTGGGTTTTATCGTGGCGGTTTGGGGTATAGGCGAGATGTTGGACGGGACACTACTGGTGGCCCAACTACCGCTCGTTATGATGGCGTTGCTCTCTTGCCAGTGGCTACTGTGTCTCATGGTACCCTCGCCAATCAATCAACATGCGCCTGACATTAACAATGCTATTTGCGATATTCTGAGTCGCCGAGAGGTCGTCGCATTTTTCATCGCGGCTTTGCTGTTACAGGTTGCCCACGGCCCCTATTATGCGTTTTATTCGGTATTTTTAGAGGCGAACGGCTTTACAGATGGCCAAATTGGCGGATTCTGGGCGCTGGGGGTCCTCGCTGAAATACTGCTATTCATGTTTCTAGGCCGTTTATCACGCTATATCAACCTGCGCTGGATGTTTCTCGGTAGTCTCATGCTCAGCGCAGTCCGCTGGCTTTTGATCGCCTTCGGTGTCGGACATTTGGGTATGCTCTTGATCGCCCAGATTCTGCATGCTGCCAGTTTTGGCGCCTCCCATGCGGCGTCTATACACATTATTCACCAGAATTTTAGGGGTCCCCATCACGCTAAGGGACAGGCGCTATTTAGTGGGCTGTGTTACGGGTTGGGTGGCGCCTTGGGTAGTCTTTATAGTGGTGAACTCTGGGAACCTTGGGGTGCCAGCGGCGTATTTACGGCCGCTTCGGGCTTCAGTGTGCTGGCCCTATGGGTTGCCTGGCCCTATATCGGGCGCACGGCAACGCGGCATTCTCCCTCGGCCAAGGTGGTATCTGGTATGGATCTAGCCAGTAAATAGGCGGTCTGCCCGAGCGTTTGAAACCCCTGAGACTCTGAACACGATCCGAGAGGTTCTCGTGGATCAATCCGGTTGAGCATCCTCCTCGGTGTAACGTGTTCTGAAGAGATTCTCCGAGTATTTCCGTCGACCTTCACAGGCGCCGTTTTCAAGAAACTGGCCGATTTAGTTGGATCTGTGCCATAGAAAGGCCGGTAATCCCGGATAGATAGCGCTTGAGAAGACCATCGTGCTACTTGGATCGGCCTCCATAAGCAAAGCGACGAAGCGTGTCGGCCGTCCAAGGATGGGCTTGCTTGCGGTCTGAAAAAGCCAAAGACAACAGGGTCTGTTCCGGGGATGAATTCCCTCGCCCGTTCAATGGCGTTGGGCTGGTGGGTTTGTAGCGTCACGCTCATGTCTCCATGATCCCTCTGCGACCCCCTTCAGCATCATGTTCCATTGGAAGAGGCTGGCTCTTGTCATGTAGCTGTCTTTCCGGTAGGATTCCCGGTTTTCATGCAACGCCATAGTTCTGGAGCGGGCAGTAATGAAGACCTTTAGTGCAAAGCCAGCCGAAGTAAAACGCGATTGGTACGTGATCGACGCAGACGGCAAAACTCTTGGCCGACTCTGTACAGAAGTTGCTCGTCGGCTGCGCGGCAAGCATAAACCGGAGTACACCCCCCATGTCGATACGGGTGACTACATTGTTATCGTCAATGCGGAAAAAATCCGGGTAACTGGTAATAAAGAAAAGGACAAGACGTATTACAAGCATACCGGCTATATAGGCAATATGAAGTCGGTAGCGCTTGGTAAGCTACGGCAGACCCATCCCCAGCGTATCATTGAGACTGCTGTCCAGGGCATGCTACCCAAAAACCCTCTGGGCCGTGCGATGTTCCGCAAACTAAAGGTTTATGCCGGCACCGAACACAACCATCAGGCACAGCAGCCAAAGCTGCTGGAATTCTAAATCGAGTTAATACTGGACCACTCCATGGCACATCAGCATTATTACGGAACGGGCCGCCGCAAAAGCGCGGTAGCACGTGTTTTTGCGAAGTCCGGAACCGGGCGTATCGTTGTTAACAATAAGCCACTTGAAGACTATTTTGGTAGAAAAACCGACCAGATGGTTGTGCGTCAGCCGCTGGAGTTGGTTTCCCTACTTGAGAAGATGGATGTTGTAGTGACAGTTGCCGGGGGTGGGCCGAGCGGGCAGGCTGGAGCTATCCGTCACGGTTTGACTCGCGCTCTCATAGATTTGGATGAGGCGTTGCGTCAGCCCTTGCGTCGTGCTGGATATGTGACTCGTGATGCGCGTGAAGTAGAGCGTAAGAAGGTTGGTCTGCATGGCGCGAGACGTCGTCCTCAGTATTCAAAACGTTAATATCATCCTGTTTTTGCATGGGGGATCGTCTAGCGGCAGGACTACGGACTCTGACTCCGTCAACCTAGGTTCGAATCCTAGTCCCCCAGCCAATAAAAATATAGGGTTAGCAGGTTTGCTGACCCTTCCATTCAGCTTGAACACTTTTCCATTCAATACTCCTGGTAGCACACTATGTTCTGTCTACTGACTGACGAACCTTGTTTGCTGTGCCCCAATTCTACGTATCCACACCGATATGGCAATTGATGCCCGAGATTCTCTCGACTGCGTCATGGCCCTTATTCGAAGGCGTGTCTGTGTTCTTCACGCTCTGCACATCCAATGATTAGCAGACTTGGCTTGGCGCCCATTTTCTCACGGGCCGCGCCAACCTGATTTTTAATGCCCGCTCCAGTACGCTTATGCCGTCTTGTGTTACTGGGGCCATTGAGTCTATTCCCTCAAGCCAAAGTGGATGAACTGGTCGAGACGTTGAGTGAGATACGGCAACGGGCGGCGGCCTAGAGATGGGTGCTTGAGTGTGGAGCGGGGGAATGAGTGTCAAAGAACTTTATTATCGGAACACCGACGCGGTCTGAGCGCTAATCAATCCAACAAGTGTTTCTACGTGATGGTACCCAATTACACTGGGCCGCCCGAGTTCAACGATTCATTTGAGTGCCATACTGATATCGACCCCCGACACATGACTACTTCGGGTCCAAAGATCGAACCCGGATGCCCGTAGTAGGGGCTGCCGCGAGCTAATTGATTTTATGGTGCCCCGAGCGCGATTCGAACGCACGGCCTTCCCCTTAGGAGGGGGATGCTCTATCCAACTGAGCTACCGGGGCGGTAGATGTTTATCGAGTCGACTAACTCTAATCTATCTAGAGGGCCATGATATTACCGTTATTGGCCGCACTAGGCTACAGGGTAGCGCATTCTGTTTCATGCATCGGCATTCTGTCGATGCGCCAATACCCTTTTGAACCGCGCCAGCGGGTACAATTCCGGCCGACTTTAGCCAGATACGAGTCTATCAATGCCCAGACAGGATCCATCCAGCCATTCCCACAGTCACGATCATCAGGGATGCATTGCCGATGCGTTGAGCAAGGCTGAGCGATTGTGCTGTGAGCGTAGTGTTCGCTTTACGCCGCTTCGGCGTCGGGTGCTTGAGTTGATCTGGTCCAATCATGAGTCAGTCAAGGCCTATGACTTGCTGGATACACTCAAAACCTTTGACGCTGCTGCCAAGCCTGCGACCATCTATCGCACACTGGATTTTCTGCTCGAACAGGGCTTTATTCATCGCATTGAAAGCCTTAACGCGTTTGTTGGCTGTTGGCAGCCAGAACATCAGCATGAATTGATGCTATTGATTTGCGAGTGCTGTCATAACGTCGAGGAGCGGCTGGCGCCAGGTTTGATGCTGGCGGCGAGGGAGGAGATAGGTCTCGCCCACTTCCAGCCTCGGCGCCAGACATTCGAGGTCCATGGTCGCTGCGCGGACTGTGGTCGCCCCGATCATGGAGACTGAATGCCGTCATAAAGGACTGATGCTGGCCGATCTTGTCGCCACCTTGCCGAATTATCCTTTCCAAACCGTGTCTACGACGGTAGATCACCAAGATTTGCTAGCCCACGCGGTGGCTTAAACCGCAGAAATCCCTTGAGATCCCTATGTTCATGCCCTTTTATTTTGCTGGTAAGAATCCGCCCAGAGTTGCCATAGTGGGCGGCGGTTATGCGGGCCTGGCAGCTCTAACGACCCTGCGTGAGAAGAGCCCCGAAGCCGAAATAACGCTGGTTGATCCGCGCGACAGGCATGTGAAAGTGACCCACCTGCATGAAAGCTTTCGTCGTCCTTTCGATGAGTTAAGCCTGCCGTTCGCAACGCTAGCCCAACGGTTCAATGTTCGCCATATTCAGGCCGAATTAAATGCCGATAATGAGGTACTCAGTCAGTGGAACAGTGATCGTCAGTTAAGGATTGGTGATGAGGTCGTTGAGTTCGACTATCTGATGTGGGCGACCGGTGCCGGAGAGAGACAGGCTATACTCGGTCCGCATACCCTGACGCTCACTGATTTTTGCAATACCCCGGGCCCTGAGTTGCTGGATCGGCAACTTGCGAGTGCCGCCGGAGCGGAATCCTGGATTACGGTAATAGGCAGTGGGCCAACCGGGATACAGTTTTTATTCGAGATTGCGCACTACATTCGGTCGCATAACCTGCCGTATCGTCTACGACTGGTCGACGCCAATGATGCACCATTGAAACAGTTCAACAGCAAGCTAGGCAAATATGTCCAGGCCCGATTGGCCGATCTTGGAATTGACTACCTGCCGCAACATTATTTTCGTGGGCAGGACGAAGATGAGGTGACCCTGGAGGGACGTGATTCGGCTGAGCAGCGCTCATTGCCTTCTGCACTCTCGCTGTTGTTCACAGGCAAACTGGCGGCTTACCCGCTCAAAACCAATGTGGCTGGTCAGGTACTGGTCGAGGGGCGAGCGCTAGATCGGGTCTTCGGCGCCGGTGACTGTAGCCGCTACAAGATGCCCGGTTCCAATGCCCAGAGCGCACAGACCGCCTTGCGCAAAGGTAAACTTGCGGCCAGAAACATTCTGCGCCATGCCGGGCCGGTCAAGATTCTGGAGCCTTATCTCCATCAGGATCTCGGGTATGTGATCGGGCTGGGTCCGAGTGATGCGATAGGCTGGCTAGGTCTGAAGGGCAATGTGGTTGGTGGTTTACCTGCCGTAGTAGTCAAGGAATTGGTCGAAGCCCAATACGATCTCCTGTTGGCAGGCGTTGACACCTACGTCCTGTAATGGAACGTCACAGCGCATGGCTTCGAAAAGGAATTACAAGTGATCTTCGGATCGGGAGGGTAACGATGTTGTTCGGTGCAAGGCAGCCCGTTGTGGGTAAGGCCAATACGCTCATACGAAAACCTTTGACTCAGGTTTTCGGATTTATAGGGGATGACTTCTTCGAAAACTATCCGCGCTGGTCACCTGAAGTGGTGAGTCTGAAGCCGCTCACGGAAGGGCCTTTGGCAGTGGGTTCGATGGTGCATCAGGTGCGGGTCGATCACGGCCATCGTTCGGAATCGACATTCAAGGTAACGGATTTAATAGCAAATCAGCGCATAGCCTTCACCGGGGTCACTAATGCCTATCGCTGCATTTATGATCTTGATGTTTTGGCGGAGGGGCCGGAGGCGACTACCCGCGTCACCTTTACCTTCGAGTTTCCGGAACTGGAAATGTTTATGCGTCCATTTGAGAAACTCATACGGATCGCCGTTCAGGATGGCGCCAATCGGACAGTGAAAAACCTAAAGGGCCTGATAGAGTCCTTACCCGCGCCGGCTGAGCATTTGCCGCCTGGCGATCTTCACTAAATCAGGAGGACACCATGTTCTTTATCGCTGAAAAAGACCCCGGTTTTATCCCACAGGTACTGTCCACAATCCTTGATGCCTGTGTGACGGGGGTCACTCTGGCTGATCCCGATCTGCCGGATATGCCCATCGTCTATGCCAATAAGGCCTTTGAAACCATCAGTGGTTATGCCCAAGAGGAGGTCGTGGGGCGTAACTGCCGGTTTCTGCAGGGGTATGACCGTGATCAGGAGGCCCGCTTCAAGATCAGGAAAGCAGTAGACGATTGCCAGCCGATAGAGGTTACCTTGCGAAACTACCGCAAGGATGGTGAGTTGTTTTATAACCATCTGGCGCTTACACCACTCTTTGATCGGGAAGGCAAACTGATCTACTACCTGGGTGTTCAATACGATGTAACCAAGCAGGTACTCGCCGATGAAGAGATCAAGCGACTCAGCGAAGCACTGGAGACCGTAACCCGACTTTGAGGGTGCTACCCCCGTCGGATACCTCCCAACAAACGATCATATAAACTATAAGGTGCGAGATGCCCAGCGTAGCCACAAGCGTCTGTGTGAACTATACCCCTGAGGAAATGTACGACCTCGTCAACGATGTTCAGTCCTATCCAGCCTATCTGCCGATGTGCAGTGACGTTAAGCTGCTGTCCCGAACCGACGACAAACTGAAGGCCTCCATCACCATGTCCAAGGGTAAAATAAAACTCTCGTTTACAACCGAGAATACCATGGTGGCGGGGCGATCAATCCAGATGAAATTAATCGACGGGCCTTTTAAGCGGCTGAACGGTCTCTGGCGTTTCGATCCGAGTGGTACAGCGGGTTGCGAGGCCAGTTTCAGCATGGATTTTGAATTTTCAAATGGCTTGCTCGGGATGGCGTTTGGAGGCTTTTTCAAGGAAGTATCGGAGTCTATGGTGGAGTCTTTCTGCCGCCAGGCTTCCCGTAAATACGGTGAACGAGTGCGCACAGGATGAGGACTTCAATGGCTCATGATCACATCCAGGCTATTTTTGGCCTGAATCTGTCTGGTAGAGTAGCGCACTATTCGCCGCCCACAGCGCCGTGACAAAGCCGAAAATAACTGCCATTACCTGCTTCATGGGCTGTTAGCTTGAGGCTATATCAATAATCCTATGCAAGATCACGAATACGATTTACTTGACGAACAGGAGTATCGCGGACCCAGCAAGAGCAGCCTCAAACGCGACAGTCACGCGATGCAGGATCTCGGGGAGGAACTCATGGGCTTGTCCAGTGAAAAGCTGAGGCGGCTCAAACTGGCCCCTGAGCTTCTGGAAGCCGTTCTGGTCGGGCGTTCAATAACCGCACATGGCGGGCTTAAGCGTCAGCGGAAGTTTATCGGCAAGTTACTCAGGCATACCGAGATTGAGCCGATTCAAGTGAAATTGCTGGAGCTTAAAGGGCAGGGTGTTTCCTTGGTGCGGATCCAGCACCAGTGTGAGCGTTGGCGCGACCGGCTGCTATCCGAGGGTGATGCTGCGGTCAATGCCTTTGTCGGCGAGCATCCGGAGGCTGAGCGACAGAAATTGCGCCAGTTGATCCGGGAGGCCTTGGCCGAACGCGAATCTGCAAAACCCCCGCGTGCGGCGCGGGTCATGTTCAAGTATCTCAAAGAGATGCTGGCGCCAATAGCAGACGACTCCGAGGCGGATACCGACCATGACATTGAAGCCGACGAAGATTAACCCAGCAGAGCCGAAGCAAAGGTGGGTGGATTAGATCATCCCCAACTGCAACTGCGCCACTTCCGACATCCTGTCGCGTGACCAGGGGGGGTCGAACACGACTTCCACCCGGACATTGTTCACGCCCGGCAGGTTTCTGACCGCTGCCTCGGCATCAAACTGCAGCACGGGCCCCATGCCGCAACCCGGCGCTGTGAGTGTCATGATGATGTGAACATCATTACGATCGGTATTCACCGGCTTCACGCCGCAGTGATAGATCAGCCCTAACTCGACGATGTTGACCGGGATTTCGGGGTCGTAGATCGTCCGCAACACTTCCCACACGTTTTTCTCAACGGTCTCGGCGTCAGTGCCACTGGCAATGTTGGTTTGTATGGGCGGTTCCTTACCCAGCGCGTCGGCATCCCCACCGGCGATGCGAACCATGTGGCCGGACTCATTGGTGACGGTGAAGTTACCGCCCAGCGACTGGGTCAGGGTAACGATATGACCTTTCGGCAGGGTGCCGGGGGTGCCATCGGGAATCTGCACAATGTTGACGTCCCGTTGCAAAACGATGCTCTCGCGGCCGTAACCATTCATGGACATAGCGGTTTTTCCAAATCAGGGATGGGTGGGTATGGGTGACGGTACCAGCAGTTCGACGATCCGCTCGGCAGGTTGTTCAACAGAGGGCAATAACTCGGCACTCTCACCCGTATAAGCCCGAAGCCGGATTGGACTGCGCATAGGGCCGGGGGTGAAAAGCTGACTACGCACACCAAGGGCTTCCAGTTCCTCATTGAGAATCCGGGCATAGCCTGCGAGGCCAATTTTGGCGACGCCGTAGGCACCCCAGTAGGCTTTACCATCGGCGACTGCTGAATCCCCGACAAAGACGGCTGTCCCTTGCTGGGCGCGCAGCAGGAGCGGAATGACCGCCCGTGTCAGCAGGCAGGGGGCTGTCAGGTTGATGTGTAGCAGCCTTTGCCAGCGTTGCCCGTCCTGTTCTGCCAGGGGCGCGAGATGTCCGAGTTCCGCCGCGCAATGCAAAACCCCGTCGAGGCCTCCCATGTCCTGTTCCAGGCTGGTGGCCAGATCGGCGTAATCCTGCTCACTGGCACCCATAAGATCCAGCGGATAAATCGCTGGCTCGGGGCCACCGTGGGCCATGATCGCGTCGTAGAGCTTTTCGAGTTTGCTGATAGTGCGCCCTAGCAGTACCACGTGGGCACCCTGGCGGGCAGCAGCCCGGCTGGCAGCAGTACCCAGTGTGCCGGTGGCCCCGGTGATCAGGATGACGCGGCCTTCCAGTTTCCCCTTGCTCATGCGATGCACCCGTCCAGCCAGTCCAGCAGGGCAAGCGGGTGGCTGAGCGTGGCATCGGCGCCCCAGGCTGCAACGTCCTCCCCAATCGCGACATAACCATACAGCGCGGCCAGTGTAGACATACCGGCGCGCCGACCAGCCTCAATGTCACGGGCGGCATCGCCAATGTAGACGCAGTGTTCGGCCTTGCGGCCCAGTCGCTGGCTGGCTTCCAGCAAGGGCAGGGGATGAGGCTTGCGTTCGGCTGTCGTGTCGCCACTGATGATGCATCCCGTGCGTCGATTGAGGTGTAGCGCCCGGGTCAAAGGCTCCGTAAAGCGGCTCAGCTTATTGGTCACGATGCCCCAGGGCAGGCCGCGTGCATCCAGTTCATCCAGCACGGACTCCATCCCCTCGAAGTATTGGGTCTTGTGGGCCAGATTGTTTTCATAATAGTCCAGCATCCGTTCCATCAATTGCTCGAACAGTGCGGTATTGTGTTCGCTGACCTCATTGGGATGAGGGAAATTACCGACCGGGCGCTGCTCAAGGGTCTTGACCACCCAGAAGCCGAGCATGCTTCGTGCCCCTCCTGAAATGTAGGGCTTGGCCTGCTCCGTCGGGCAGGGTGGCAGACCCGCTTCGGTCAGTGCGACATTACAGGCTGCGACCAGATCCGGTGCGGTGTCCAGCACGGTGCCGTCGAGGTCGAACAGGACCGCGCCAAGCGGCGGCCGCGCGTTTCGTGCGTTCATGAGAGGGGTTTTTCGAAAGCGGCCAGATAATTCACATCCAGATCCCTGGGGCTGAGACTGAACTGGCGGGTCAAGGGGTTGTAGATGATGCCTTCCATTCCCAGCAGATCAATACCCTCGTTGCGGGTCCAGCCGACCAGTTCGGATGGGCGGATGAATGTGGAAAAATCGTGGGTGCCCCTGGGGATCATATTGAGCAGGTATTCCGCGCCGACGATGGCCAATAAATAGGCTTTAAGCCTCCGGTTCAGTGTGGAGAAGAATATCCGGCCGCCGGGCTTGACCAGCGCGACGCAGGCTTTGACTACCGAGGCGGGGTCGGGTACATGTTCAAGCATTTCCATACAGGTCACATGATCGAAGCTGCCGGCATATTCCGCCGCCAGTGCCTCGACACTGATCTGCTGGTAATCAATTGCAAGTCCGCTGGCCTTGGCATGTTCATCCGCCACCGCCAGCAGATCGCTGCCCAGATCAATGCCGGTCACATCGGCGCCAGCCTGGGCCAGCGCTTCACTCAGAATCCCGCCGCCGCAACCGACATCAACGACCCGCTGACCCGATAAACCGGCATAGCAACGAATGAACTGCATCCGTAATGGGTTCACCGCGTGCAGGGTTTTGAACTCGCCGGTCGGGTCCCACCAGCGGCCCGCCAGCGCGCCGAATTTCGCTATCTCGTGTTCGTGGACATTCTCAGATGTGGGCATGGGTTTTTCCTGTTGAAGCCTTCCTGCCGGAAGGTCTTGTGGAGCGGCGTGCGATCTTCGCTTTCTGATTATGGTGTATCGGCAGTTTTATCCGCCAGTCTGATCGAAGGGCTCAGGGCATGAGCTTATCTCGCCACAGCGCCGCCTTCCGGCTGATTTCGGCAAGGTTGAGGGTAGTAAGTTCTCGCTGTTTCAACAGCCTTTTTCCCGCTACCCAGACATCCGTCACCTGATGCCGGCTGGCCGCGTAGACCAAATCGGAGATGGGGTTAAAGAGCGGTTGCGTTTCGATGCTATCGAGCCTGATGGCGGTGATATCGGCAGCTTTGCCGCGTACCAGTGAGCCGGTTTCGCCGTCCAGTCCCAGGGCACGCGCGCCGTTCAGGGTCGCCATGCGAAGCGCAGTATGGGCGGGGATGGCGCTGGCATCATCATCAACGGCCTTGGCAAGCAGCGCGGCCATCCGCATTTCACCCATGACATCAAGGTCATTGTTACTTGCTGCGCCGTCGGTGCCGATAGCCACATTGACGCCGGCCCTGACCAGCCTGGCTACCGGGCAAAACCCGCTGGCCAGTTTCAGGTTGGATTCCGGACAGTGCACCACACTGGCACCGCTATGGGCGATTACGGCGATGTCCTCGTCATTGAGCTGGGTCATGTGGACAGCGAGATAACCCGGCCCCAAAAGATCCAGTTGTTGCAGCCGTTGCAGGGGACGCCTGCCGTGTTGTTCAAGACTCTGTTCGACTTCATGCCGGGTTTCATGCAGATGCATGTGAATGGGCCGGTCGAGTTCCGCCGCCAGCGTGCGTACTCGGGACAGGGGGCCATCCGAGACGGTATACGGCGCATGTGGCGCAAATGCCAGCGAAATCAGCGGATCGTTCAGCAGTTCGTCATGCAGGGCTAGACCCTTTTCGAGATATTCATCGGGGCCGCTGGCCCATGCGCTGGGAAAGTCGATCAGGATCATCCCGAGAACGGCCCTCATCCCGCAGCGGCGAACCTGCCGCGCAGTGACTTCCGGGAAGAAGTACATATCGTTGAAGCAGGTGATGCCGCCGCGGATCATCTCGGCCATGGCCAGATCGCTGCCATCCCGGACGAATGCCTCGCCCATCCACTTCTGCTCCAGTGGCCAGATATGTTCGGCCAGCCAGATCATCAGAGGCTGATCGTCGGCAATCCCGCGCAGCAGGGACATGGCGGCATGGGTATGGGTATTGATGAAGCCGGGTATCAGGGCGTGGGTGGGGAACGGCTCTTCGACAGCCTCGGGATACTGTATGCGGGCCTGGTCGGTCGGCAGTATGTCGACGATCCGCCCGCCAGCAATGGCGATGGCATGATGGTCGAGGACTGTGCCATCGGGTTCTACCGGAATGATCCAGCGGGCAGTCAATAGGGTTTCGATTGGGGGCATCGCATAACCGAGTGTTTTACTAAACTTTACCACAGGGCCCGCAACGCCGTATGCAGTGTCGAGCTTGCGGGCGGGACGGCATTGTAAACGATGGCCGGATAGCCCTTAAAATGGGGCTTTAAGCACGTGGTGCAATCACGATGACCATCAGCCTCCGATCCAGTCAGCGCATGGCGGCTATACAGTCGCCCATCATCCCGGTGATCGCCGAACTGATACGACAGCATCCCGGCACGATTTCACTGGGGCAGGGCGTAGTCGCCTATGGCCCACCCGAGAGTGCGCTATGTGCTGCCCATGAGTTTGGCCAGCGGCCCGACCAACACCGCTATGGCCCGGTACAGGGCCAGCCGGAGTTATTGACGGGCATTGAGCGCAAACTGCAGATGGAAAATGGCATAGCCACAGACTCCAGGCGAGCGTTGATTGTCACTGCCGGCTCCAACATGGGGTTTCTGAATGCGTTGTGGGCCATAGCTGATCCGGGTGACGAGATCATTCTGCCGCTGCCCTATTATTTCAATCAGGAAATGGCGATTCGGATGTTGGGATGCAGACCGGTGATGGTGGCGACGGATGACCGTTTCCAGTTGAGACCAGAGGCGCTGCGTGCGGCCATAACGCCGCGGACCCGAGCCATCGTTACGATATCGCCCAATAATCCCAGTGGCGCCGTTTACCCGGAGTTGGTACTGCGCGAGGTCAATGCCTTGTGTCGCACCTACGGTGTGTACCATATCTCTGACGAGGCTTACGAGTACTTCACTCATGGCCCCACCCCGCACTTTTCGCCGGGCTCAATAGCGGGCTCCGAAGATCACACGATATCGTTATTTTCTCTATCCAAGGCCTACGGCTTCGCCAGCTGGCGCATCGGTTACATGCTGATACCGAAAGCGCTTTATGAGCCTGTACTCAAGGCGCAGGACACCAACCTCATTTGTGCACCGCGAGTGTCACAGGCAGCGGCCGTGGCGGCACTGGCTGCAGGTCGTGAATACTGCTCTGCCCATCTTGAGGATATTCGCGTTGTGCGAAGGCTGATGCTGGATGAACTGGAACAGATCGCCGGCTTCTGTCGGGTTGAGGCGGCCGAGGGGGCGTTTTACCTGCTGCTGAAGCTTGAGCCATCGGAAATGGATTCCGTGTCTCTGGCCGAGCGACTGATCCGCGACTATGGCGTGGCAGCCATTCCGGGTAAGGCTTTTGGACTTGAGCACGGCTGTTACCTTCGTATCGCTTACGCCGCGCTGGACCTTCCGACGGCTGCAGAAGGCATCCGCCGCCTGATTGCCGGGTTATCGGCTATCATTCCCCCGCCCATAGCCAGGTAACGCTGGCGTTCCCCACTCCAACAGCTATAGAGAGACAAACCATGGCCATAAGATCCGGGTTAGGCCACCTGATGCTGATACTGGCGTTGTTGTCTGGCTCGGTGGCTGCGGCCAGTTTTGACTGCAACAAGGCAAAAGCCGCGGTCGAACGACTGATCTGCACCGATGCCGATCTGTCGCGGCGTGATGACGAGATGGCGGCGGAGTATGCCCGGGTTACGGGCATTGCACTCGACAAAACCGAATTGCAGCGGGTGCAGCGCGTGTGGTTGGCTGAACGCAATGCCTGTGTGGATCGGATCTGTGTTGCCGATCAGTATGAGCGCCAGAGCGCCGCGCTCAAGGCTTATGCTCAACGCGAGCAGCATGCCCGGGCGAGAACCTACCGGCTTGATCAGCTCGGGCAGGGGTGTCCGCCGTTGGCGGGCGAACCCGGCCCCGACAGCACATACAGCAACTGCAAGATGACGGCGTTAAGGACGCTGGGACGTCTGGGTAATGAGGACTGGTTCGCCGCCGAGTACTGCCTGGCGCCGCGCGCCATTACCGAGGCCCGTTGCGAAGGCAGTGATTTTCCGATGGATATGAACGATGTTGCCGTGCTGGTGTTGGCCCGGTCGTCCGCTGATCAGGCCCTGCGGCTGGTGTTGCGACACGGTTCGGAATCGGCCATGGTCGGCGAGACGGCGCGCTATCGAACCGATTCTGGTGACATGCTGGAGATTCCGATTTATCTGGCCGGAACCGGCCATTTCAACGGCAGTGCCTATTATCTCTGGCATAGTGATCACTGGCATCCCGTTGATTTCAAGCACTGGCAACGTGACCTGCAAAAACGCTTGCCCAAGGGCCTAGGCGTCTGGAAAGGGCCGTGGCCTGATCTGCGCAAGATGCACTTTGAGTCCAGTTTGTGGCGGGATAGCGATGCCAATTGCTGCCCGACGGGAGGGACCGTCGAGGCGGCGTTGGGGCTGGATGGCACACGGCTCGTGATTCGCTCTCTGAAAATTCAGCGTCGCCCCCGATAGATCCCACTTTAATGTGTGCCCCCCACTGTTTAGCCGAGTAAATCATGTTGCTGCTGATGTCCGGTCGGTTGATGAGGTTTTTGATTCTGATACTGGTGGTCAGCCCGGGAGTTCGGGCGGAGCCCGCAGTGCCCGATGCCACCCGCAACCCATTGCGGGCCGCCTTTGAAGCCGCCGGGGCGGAGCTGCAAAAAG
>JBKCCF010000032.1:0-2702 GCA_046305255.1 Methylococcaceae bacterium | reverse complement strand
TTATCAAAATTGATCCTGACCGCTTGGCAAAACGGGGCGACCATGTATGACTCTACGGGCTTTCGGGAAGCCTTGCATTCCCTCTACGGACGGCGCTTCGCGCCACCCTTCGGTGGCCCGCCCGGCCCTGGCCCTTCTGGGCACCTCGAAAAACCTCAAAATTGTGAAATCGACGCATTATAAATCAGTGCATTAGACTCATTATTTGGGGGAAAAGATGGGTTTTCGAGGCGCCCTTCTGGGGGGCATGAAAAACATCCCGGTCTCGCCGCTACGCGGCTGACCTTTGTTTTTCAGCGCTGAGCCTCGGCAATCAGTGCAATCAAGGTCTTGGCTTGTTGTTTACGGAATTTAGACTGATCATTAAAAAAGCTCGACTTCAATTTGGCACTGTATGTCTCGATATCAATTTTCAACTGATCCAATACGGCGTCGCGTGACATATGCCCTCCTACAAAAATTATTGATTCCCTGTGTGACCATTGTACTGAATATTACACGTAAATTCACTTACGCCCGGCACTATTTTATTTAAGTCAAACGCATGGTAGGAACCCGAGAATCTGGCCTTGAAATTGCCCAAGACGGTGTTGATCATTTGAACGTCGGGGACGTCCCTGGGCTGCGCCCGGCCATAACCTGTGGAGAGCCAAACGTGCCGTTGTGCTCGGTGACCCCTTACAGGGCACCTCGATTAACGGCCTATTTTGTCGAGCCGCGTTTAGACAGGAAGGTCAGCACCCATATTTTGGCGATTTCAGAGCCAAATCCGGGTCATTTCTGGTCTATTTCATCCTGAATTTCGCCTTGATGGCCAGTGAGGCCTAAATGAGTTCAATCATCCTCGAAAGCATTCTGACCTGTCCTCACTGCGGTCACGCCCAGCAAGAGGTTATGCCGACAGATGCGTGTCAGTTCTTCTATGAATGCGCCCACTGTAAGACACTGTTACGCCCGAATCCTGGGGACTGTTGTGTCTACTGCTCATTTGGATCCGTACCCTGTCCACCGATCCAGGATAAAGGTTCTTGCTGTAGCCAGTCGGGCTCTTCCTGCTCCGAATAAGTTTCGAGGTGCCCAGGTATGAAATTACGCTGTTTGATCTGACTAAAGCGCCCACGGGGTCAGCACTACCCTTTTTGTGTGGTTTGAGGGAGGACCCATCTGGTATGACACTTTCGCCTTTTGACCGGCAAACCCCTATAAGTCCTACAACTCCTATTGGAACCCTGGCCCGGGGCAATAGGAGTTGTAGGGGTTTTAGGACTTTGGTCGCCCCTTCGGCAATTTTGTCAGAAACCTTCTAACTCAGAGTAGATCGCTAATGGGAACCTCGAAAAACCCATCTTTTCACCCAAACAATGAGTCTAACGCACTGATTTATAATGCGTCGATTTCACAATTTTGAGGTTTTTCGAGGTGCCCTAATGTCATCCGCGTCGACTGTCTCAAGACCAGTTTCGTCAGTTGCCCCCTTAGATGCTACGAGACCGAAGGCGGGGATAAAGTACCAGGCCACTGATCGAGTTACGCTGTTATCTCGCTCAAAACGACGCCCATTGACGATACGGCCGACATGCCTCTTGACCCAGTAGCCGATCCGGTTTGCATCCAGCACGTTACCTTTAGTCGTGCCAATTTCACACAGAGCCCGATGGAAGCTCCCAGTATCATCAACCATGGCTCTGTCGATCGCCATGCGAATTGAGGCCGGTGAGTCCCCGAAGGTCTGCCACCAGGCTTCGTGTAGCGCGGCTAACTGTTCCCGATCGGGGTCTTCAGTTGCCTTCGTGAACATCGGTTCACAGGGGTCAGGCAGTCCCAACCAAAGCAGGGACTGGCGCACCCACTGATTCCAACGATCAAACCCATTTAAGGGTCTACACTGGACCGGCTCAGGATTGGCTAATATCTTTGCCCGAATAATGGTCAGAGCGTCGGCGACGAACTCCGCGCGGTGCTCTCTCAAGTGCGTTAGCGGATCACGATCGAAGGCACGCGACTCGGGATTCTCGACCTGGACATCCAGATTGATCACCACGACCCGACGGACCATGTCCCGGAGAGGCTGGGTGTTATTGCCGGCAAACGTAACCAGACAACGGGTCGATGGGGTGATCATCTTCGACAGACCTAACACTCGGCCTGCCAACTGCGGTGCTGATAGCAACGTAAGGATGGTTTTGACGGGGGATAGGTCGCCGGTCAATTCATCAAAACGGATCGCTGGCGGCGAGGCCAGCAAAGCCGCCACCAGGATTTTTTCCATCTCTTCGTCATTGGAAGATTTGTAGGTAGCCGAAGCGACGATACCCGATGTCGCGAAGGCTTCACCCATGGCCAGCAGATAGCTCTTGCCCGATCCCGGCGCATGAGCATTCGCCAAAAATCCCGGAGCGGTCTCCAGGGAAGACCGGCAAGCAGCCGTCAGGAAGAGTGCCAGGGCCGCACTTCGGTCAGCTGGGGTAGCAAACGGGAATTCCGTCAGCAGAGCCACCATCCGCTCGAGTGCCGCTTCAGCATCAGGTCGGGTAGGTTCTTGCGGCATTCGGTACTCCGAAGCATTGAAGGCACCGAAGATAAATGTGGGGCGGTCGTATCCTGACTCATTGGCCATCGTCCCATCGGGTCGGAGATAAGGTTGCCGGGCAATCGCTAGCAATGGTGGGAGGTAGCGGTAATCGGTCAGGTCTGCCACAGCA
>JBKCCF010000031.1:0-11673 GCA_046305255.1 Methylococcaceae bacterium | reverse complement strand
GAAGCGGCTGGCCTTCTTCCACAGAATGGAGATTGTGGCTTTTTAGCGCCTAAAATCCGCCCGATGACCGAATAAATCGGTCATCAAGGCGAAATTCAGGATGAAACAGACCAGAAATGACCCGAATTTGGCTCGGAAATCGCCGAAATATGGGTGCTGACCTTGCTATCTAAGCGCGGCTCGACAAAATGGGCATTTAATCGAGGTGCCCGTTAGGCGGTTTTTAGCACTACCACAAGGATGTCAGAGGCTGGCCCAGCCTGGGTCAGCCTTTTCCATAACTGAATAGTGACGTGAGTCATCGCAACTACCCTATCATAGATATACCGCCGAACGTCATTTCGAGGTAGCAATGCCCACCCCCCTTAGGCCAGACCAAACCGCCATCTTGTTGATTGGTTACCAGAATGACTATTTCGCCGACGATGGTGCCCTGCACACGCTGGTTGAAAGCTCTGCCGCTGACGTACTCGACCATACCCTTGAGATGCTTGATCGTCTTAAAGACAGCACCGTTACGATGATCTCGACGCCCATCCGGTTTACAAAGGATTATCGCGAATTAGTCAATCCCATAGGCATTCTGAAAATCATCAAGGATAGGCAAGCCTTTCGAATGGATACAGCGGGAGGTAATACCATCGCTCAACTCAAGGCGTTTGGTGATCGGATTATTGAAATACCCGGAAAACGCGGACTCAACGCATTCTCGAATACTCGATTACTGAGTGTTCTCAGCGAAAAAGGCATTACCAACATCATCCTGATGGGGGTAGTCACCTCACTGTGCATAGAATCAACAGGGCGGGAAGCCTTCGAGCACGGCTTACACGTCATCATAGTTTCCGATGCAACGGCAGGAAGAACCCGGTTTGAGCAGGACTACTACTGCTCCGAAATTTTCCCATTGTATGCCGACGTCGCTGATCATCTGTCCCTCATCGCCCGTCTGACAGCTGAATGACCCGCAAACACACCGACGAACTCGGTCTCCAGGCAACCTACAGACTGCTCGAAAAATTGCGGTCCTCTGAGGAACGTTACCGCCTGTTGATAGAGGCCATAGCGGATGTGGTTTTCCAGGCCGACGCCGAGGGACTCACTTTTCTAAACCCGGCCTGGACCGATCACTTCGGTTTCACTATCGCCAGCTCGCTCTCAAGGCCATTGGCTGACTTCATTGATCCCGCGCAATCGGAACGTTATCAATCATGGTTGACGGAGCTTGAAAAGCACCCTGATGCTTCCAGACGTGTTGATCTGATACTTCTGGATGCAACCTCGACAGCCCATTGGGTGGAGGTGCGTGCCAATTATTCCAGTTCAAGCCAGACGTTTACCGGCGTCATCAGGGACATCACTGTGCGCAAGCAGTCTGATCTTGAGCTGGATGAGTATCGGGCCGACTTGAAGGCTGTGATAAAGGATCGTACACAAGCGCTGTCCTTGGTAACGCTGCAAGCCCGTGACGCTACCGAACGGCTGCAGGCGGTGCTTGATGCCGTACCTGTTGGCATTTTCTTTTCTGATGACCTTGATTGCACCCACATCACGGGCAACAGGGCTGTGATGGGTCAATTCGAAATGAAAGCTGAAGACAATGTCTCGGCATCGGCAATTGATCCCAAGGCTTACGGTCGGCAGATTATCTACCGCTGCGAAGGCCGCACCATCAGCGATGCCGAACTGCCACTTCAGCGCGCCATCGCTGAAAAAAAGGTAATTGCGCCCATGGAGCTAGAGATTGTTCTGCCCAGCGGCAAACAATGGTTTGCTCAAGCCTCGGGCGCACCGATTCTGAATAGCATGGGTCATGTTACCGGCGGGGTCGTCGTCATTGAGGACGTCACCGAAAGCCATTTACTGAAAGCAAGACTCGACCTCGAAAATCAACGACTGGCCCTGTTGCATAAACTGAATGCGGAATTGGTCAGCCAGCATGATCTACGCACACTGCTGGATGTGGTTCTGGATGCCACCATGACATTGACGCAGGCAAATTTCAGCCTGTTGCAGTTGGTCGATGAAAGCCAAAAGGAACTTCACATCGTCGCCCACCGCAATCTGCCGGAAAACTGCCTGGATTTGATCATCAAGCAGAGTGAAGCCTCAGCCCTCTATACCGAGCTGTTTCGGCAAAATCGGCAGATCGTCGTCAAGGATCACCTCGAAGGCTCTATTTACCGGAACGATCCTATACTCACCGCACTGGCGGGTGAGCAGATTCAAGCGGTTCAATCCACTCCTCTGGCCGCGCGTAACGGCAAAATGCTGGGAATTATTTCCACCTATTGGATTTATCCGGGTGATGCCGATGATTCCACTCTGCGCCTGCTCGAAATTTTGTCTCGCTTCGCCGCTGACCTGATCGAGCTCCATCAACGCGAGGAAGATTTGAAGCGCGAAGCCATTCGCAAGGATGAGTTTCTCGCGACCCTGGCACACGAACTCCGCAATCCCCTGGCGCCCATTCGCAATGCGCTGGAAATCATGAAAATGAGCGGCGATCCCAACCCTGAGTTTGGTCGCTTGCGTGAAATGATGCAGCGACAACTGAATCACCTGATTCGACTGGTCGACGATCTGCTTGATGTCTCGCGGATCACACGAGGAAAAGTCGAATTGCGCAAGGAACAGGTCACGCTGACATCGGTGTTTGACCATGCCATGGAAACTTGCCAACCGCTGCTGGACACTACGTCACATACCATCAACGTCAAGTTACCCAGCGATAACATCATGCTGGAAGGCGATCCGGTGAGGCTCTCGCAGATCTTCGGCAACCTACTGAATAACGCAGCCAAGTACACCAAACCGGGTGGCACCATCACCGTGACCGCGACCGTCTCGGCGGATTGGGTGGCAGTAAGCATCAAGGATACCGGCGAGGGTATTTCCGTCGACATGTTGCCTCGGGTATTTGATCTCTTTTCGCAGGTAGACCGGACGCTGCAACGGTCGGAAGGTGGGCTGGGCATCGGTCTTGCCCTGGTCCGTGGCCTGGTCCAGTTACACGGCGGAAAGGTCGAAGCGATAAGTAAGGGGGTCGGCCAGGGAAGTGAATTTGTCGTTACACTGCCGCTGGCCCAAAAGACCATGAAGGATCATGCAAACAATGAATACATCGCCTCTCGAACGATAGCGCCCAGACGTATCCTGATCGTTGACGACAATCATGATGCTGCTGACAGTTTAGGTCTGATCCTGAACTCACTGGGCTACAGTGTAAAGGTGGTATACGCCGGCACGGTAGCACTGGAGTGCCTGCAGACGTTCGAGCCGCATATGGTGCTACTGGACATTGGAATGCCCATTATGGATGGATTGGAAACAGCTCGGAGAATCCGGCAACTTCCAAAGTTCGCAGCCACACCCTTGATCGCCTTGACCGGGTGGGGGCAGGACGCAGACAGGGAGAAGACCAAAGCCGCCGGGTTTACGCACCACCTGGTCAAACCTGTCGATTTCAACGAGGTAAACGATCTGCTGAAGGCTTTGCAGACAGTAGAGCCATGAAGAGACTTGATTCTCTTCATGGCTCGCGAGATCAGAGGGCTTTTCATCGGCATACGTACTGCCATAGCCTGGGTCAGCCACGAGCATATATGCCAAGTTAAATGGTAGATCAATTAGATCAGGGAGCAGGATGGTTATCTGTCACAAAACCTGTGACAAGCATCAACCAGGTTATTCAGCCTCAGCAGGTTCTTCGGCTACGTCAACAGCGGGCGGCGGGGCATACTTCTTCTCGATATCAGGGAGTATGCAGTCGGTTAGGAAAATATCGATATCTTTCATGATCATCTCCTTGACGGGTTCCATTTCGAACACATCACCTTCCCTGTTACCTGCCTTAACAATCTTTACAACCTCCTCAACAATCACACTAATATCAGCTGAAAGTTTCTCCTTTAGCATGGGGAGGATAACACCCAGTTGTATTCTGAACGCCAAATCTTCAGACATGTCTTGTACTCCAGATTAATAAGAAAAGATACGATGGAACAGCGTACATGGGTTTTTATCGAGGTTCACCCACAACCTGCAAGACGTACAACAAGTAGCAATTATCCAGTATAGTCTCAGATTGGGGCATGGGTTTCTCCCGTAAAATCTGGCAACCGGTCATTATAGGGCGGGTATACCTACTCACAGAAATAACCAATCTTGCCCCGCCTCAAAGCTGTCCAGATAATCTTCATCAGCACCGCCATACTGTCGAATTTCCACATCTCCGCTAGCTGACAAGAGTATCAACTTCCAACCATATTGGGAGGCCCTGAGCATGAAACGACGACCCAAGGGCCCGTGGAATGACTGCAAAAACGCAGGACTTTGCGACAGTTGTGACATTGGCATCTTGTTCTCTGCTCCAAATGGAGAGCATGAAACAAGAATTTCCGCGCCAAATCAAACTTCTGAAAACATTTGATAACCTCATCGATATCAACCGTCTGAGACGGGTCAAGCAACAAGTCTAATGGGCCCTCTGCGTAGTCCGGTAAGTTCTCCAAAAACAACCTGCTAACGTCGACAGGTATATAAGACGGAGTACCAGATAGAATTAAAGCCTTTTACCACCATCAGGGTATCGCCGCTCAAGATCCAGTAGAAATCTATTGATCTGCCTAATGCTGCCGCTGAAGGATTTAGGCGCTTTCCCCGATAACCATCCTTCGGCCCGCGCTCTGCTTTGGGGCAATAATATCAATCCTCCCAATATTAGAAATGGCATCCCTACAACACCCGGGACAACCAAACCCAATATGCCGGCCGTAGTTAATAGGAGTCCCGCATCCTTAGGGATTTTTGGCGCACGTTTGAACTCCTCAGTCTCTTCATCCATCAGCACACCGACCAAGGCCGCGGACTCTGAATTTTTGACGCTGACAATCTCACGATTGACGGATGTCCTTCTACGGCGAGACTGATGCATTATGTTACTCATATTAGACTCCTTCAGGGTGCATCCTTTCTAATTAATAACAATTGGACAGCAAACCGTAATACAAGGCTATTCGCAAAAGATCCAATCTCATCGTTAACCGGCCCAGGGCGGGGCCAACACCCTAGACCTCAATAGATGACTTATCCAACAGGAGCCGACCAGGATTGGCTTTTGCCAGGTCGGCATCCGCCAGCATCTTATCAAGCTGCCTGTCGACTCTGAGCACACCGACATTCGCGATGATGCCGGAGGTAATACCGTTCAACAATCCCCCGAACGCGCCCGCCACACAGAGTAGATTCGGCAAAGTGGCTGCACGGGTGGCTTGTTGAATTTCCCGGTCATAATTACCGACTTGTTCAATCAAAGCGGCGAGGTTCTGATACGAATGCCCCAAAAGAACGATGTCAGCATCGGCATTATCGGCAAAGCCAGGCATTTGCAGCGAGACGTAGGCTGACCTCGCAAGGTCGCTTCTACCGACCAGGCTGCCGACATAGGCCGGACGCATGCCTCGCGCCTGCAAACCTTCAAGGAATCGGATGCGACCTTGATGGTCGAGCTCTCCACTGAAAAGTGCTATACCCAGCAGTTCAGCCTGCTCACTTACCCTCGCTTCCGGGGCCGATGACACCAGAAATACCTGACGGCCAGAATTGCGGATACGGGCAATGGCTGCTGCAGCGCCTATCGTCACGGACTGACCGAAGCCAATGCTGGCGGCTTCCCGTCCATCAATTACAACGACAAGCCTCGCAGGAACACCGGAAGCGGACGCTTCATCGTCGATCAATACTATCGAGTGTTCACCCAGCTGTACCTCAACCCGCCCTCTGGCCAGGGTTTTCAACACAGGCTGTCGAACAACAAGCCCCCGCTCACGGCAGACATTGGCCAGTGCATGCGCCCTCTCATCACCGAGATACAGCGCTGCCCCGGCGATATGGCGGATAAGCGTATCAACATCAGCATCGGCCACAGCAGTTTCGAATGCCGCTACTTCAATCGCCGGCGACATGAGTGCCGGCTCATCTCCATCAATAACTACAAAATCCGAACGGGACAGCCGATCAATGGCCGAGGGATTCACTACGACTGCGCCTTTGCGAAGTGCAGAGCGAATCTGATTGACCGTAATCAAGGGTACAGCCATTGCGGCACCACTGATCCAGTCTTGGTGGAGAATCGCACCGACCGTAATGAGACTGCCAGCCAACCAGCCAACACCCGCAGTGGCAAAAGTAGGCATCACAGTCTTGCCGGCCAAAGTTTCTGCCTTATCCTGCAATGACCTGTCAGTCTGTAGCTCACCGGCCACAGCAACCAGTGTCTCGGCAACCCTGCCCCCAGAGGTCTCAGAACCAGTTCGTTCCACCTTGATGTCGAATTCACCCACCAGCACGCTTGATCCAGCCAGGGCAATGCTGCCCTCAGACTTTCTTACCGGCCCCAATACCCCGCTGACACGGGTTTCATCGACCAGACCCTCGCCCCGTACAACCCTGCCATCGACGGGAATCGCATCACCGGGCACAAACCTCAGGATATCGCCATTATCAATCATCCCTGTGGGCAACCGCTTGATGCCGTCATACTGGTCAACGATGCAAACGGTTTCGGCCACCGGTAGCGCCTCATTAACAAGCCGGGAAGCTTCCGCCACCAATTTTTTTCGCCAACTTCGTTGCCAATAACGCAGAGACCAGTCCGTTAAGGCAAATGCCAGTACCTGCCCAGTGACAATGGAACAGGTCAACAGCGCAGTATGAAAGAGTGGTACGCCGACTTTTCTTTCGCCCAGCTGAGTAGCCGCCTTGCCGATCACGCCGAGATTGGTACCGACCAGGATAACCGCTGCAACCGGCGTCGCGACCGGCAGTAAAAACTCGCCGACCGTACTCAAACTGACAGCAGTGTTTGCGACCCCAAAGCGGACGGGTGATGTATCAGTGATCTGTGCCGGGATTTTTGAATCCATCAGTCGCAGTATCGAGTGACCCTTTCGATAAAAGTGAACTGCCTCACCTTGAAACCATGTGGGCACATCACGATCGTCCAAAGCACCAGCATCGGTGCTGATAGCGGTGGTCAGTCTGGTGATAAAGCCCTGCCATTCTGCCGTCGGCGCCGTAAACGATACGATAGCTTCTGCCCGTTCAGGATCTATCCTCAGCGTATTGACCTCGGTCAAGGCAAAAACGCGGCGGGCAAATAGTCGGGCATTCAGCACATCACCCGGCCCGAAAATCTCGGCATCGCGAATGATGAATTGATCGTGCCCTAGCTTTATTTTCTGTTTCATTGCGGGACTATCGGTTTCCAATGCGTTACGCGTCAACCGGCACAAGTTGACCGGAGGCGACCATGTTGTCGAGTTCAGCGACCAGTGCCTTGTCCTCGGCATCCAGGACGTTGTAGAGGTTTCGCAACTTTTTACGCTGACGTTTGATTTCAAAGGCAATGGCGCCGATCAGGATGATGCCAAAAACCGTCGTAAAAACTTCTGTGACCTGATTCATATCGTTAACTCCTCATAAGGTTCAGTAGGGATATGGCTCATGTGTGGGGGTCTGAGCCTAAGCAACCATGCTGTCGGAACCCACCCTTAGCACTTCTATCGCACCCAACATGCCCTCTCGATGCAATTTTTGCTTTATGGCTTCTTCAATGTTGGCGCTCTGCCTGTGAACGGCCAGAAAATGGAGAAAAACCCGCAATCCCTCAATGGCCTTGGCCTGATCTTTAATCAGGCCCATGTTGAAGTGGAAGCCTCGGTAGTCGGTTTCACACGAATCACATGCTGCGTCAAGGTCACGTGCGATCAATATTGGATCCTTGCCGATCAGGTGCGGATGGCGACTGAGAACATCAATCGACTGCTCCGCCGTCAACACATACAAAGGATCGTTGTGCTGAAAGCGGGTAATCATATGAAGATTGTTGCGGACAACCTGAGCAACAGGTCCATCCCAGCCCGAGTCGACGACGAAAAACTGAAACCGAGGCCGCGTAGTCAGGGCGGTTTTGGTTTCGGGATTCACCTCTGCTCCCAATGTCCCGTCTGCACGTTGCTGTTCTGGAACCAACATCGCTTCATTGACGGTTTTTTCAGATCCGGCTTTGTTTCTTTTAGATGCAGTCCTGTTGGGCTTTTCTTCTTCGGTCATGGGTCATGATCCTCTAGCGTTGCAGTCAAGCCAGCCGTTATGCATCCATACCCGTCGTGCCTGTTCTGCCTCGCGGATTGGTTTTGATCCGACCGCGTGTGGCACGAACCCGGCCGGCAGGACTTTTGCCAACGTGCTCTTCGCGTTCTGATTCTGCAACGGATTCAGATGCGGCTTCGTTCACGGTTGCACTTTCAGACTGATGAGCGTCAGCCTGCTTAACCTGCATGTCATAGCCAGCAGCTGTCAACTCAAGTTCGAGCATGTGACGACGCTCGGCTTCAAGCTGTGCAACTTTTCTCATGGGCCATACACCATTGATCAAAGCACCGATTGCCGCGACGTTATTGGTCAAAACCGACGCGCCCACGCCAAAGCCCAGAGTAAACACGCCGACTACGCACGTCAGATTCGGCACTAGTATCATGCCCCAACTACGCTGGATGTTACGGTCCAGATCATGCGCGATTTCTCGCAACTCGCACAATTTGCCGAGGCCCTGTTCCATGAATACGATGTTGGCAGTGTCGGTTGCGATTGATGTCGCGCCACGCAGGGAGATGGACACATTCGCCTGTTTCAGGGCGATGGAGTCGTTAATCCCGTCACCAACAAAACAGACGGTGCGGCCTTCATCCTGTAATTTCTTGACATAATCTGCTTTATCTGCGGGCAAAACCTGAGCGAAGTAGCGGTCCATCCCCAATTCTTCAGCCAGCTTTTTGGTGGGTGCCTCGTGATCGCCGGAGATAATAGCCAGATGCTTTATGCCTTGCTCGCGCAGGCCGGCGATAATATCCTTGACCTCCGGCCGCAAAGCAGAACGTAGCTCCAGTGCGCCGCCCAGATGATCGTCAATCCCCACCATTACCATCGTTTCACCATCGCGGTGGACAGCGTCCATTTTCTCCGCGACATCAGCAGGAATCGGGATACCTTCCATCTCCAGATAGCGCCTGCTACCCACTCGAATGATATGACCATTGATGCCAACGCTAATGCCGAATCCAACCTTATACTGCGTCTCATCGGTTTCCGGCAGTTCAAGACCATGATCCTCGGCCTTGTGAAGTATTGCCAAGGCAATCGGATGATGGAACTTCCGCTCTGCCGCCGCAGCATAGGTGAGCACTTCGTCCACGGTGTGGCCATTAGCAGGCACAATCTCTCCCACCTCCGGCCTTTCCCGGGTCAAGGTGCCGGTTTTGTCGAACAGGACGGTATCAATCTGACTCATCAGTTCAAGCGCCCGCCCGTCCTTCACCAGGATGCCCTTCTGTGCACACAGCGCCAGCGAGGAGAGCATGGCCAAGGGTGCGGCCATCCTTATACCGGTGCCCAAATCGCTATTGAGTACCGCCACCCCACCGAATGGCCCCATAGCCGTGTAGGCAACAGCGCCTAGCGCGAGAGTCGGAATCACCGCCATGTCAGCCAGCCTTTCGCCCTTGTTTTGGGATGTGAGCTTGTAGCCCGCCGTATCATTCAAAATCTGGCTGATTTTGGCGGAAGCGGTATCACTGCCGGCCTGTTCGACCGAGACGAATATTTTGCCCGCAACCAGAATAGTGGAGGCATATACCCGATCGCCGATACCCTTCTCGGCAGGCGTCGACTCCCCCGTGAGGGCATGCTGGTCAATCATGGCCATTCCATCGACGATGTGGCCATCGACCGGAACCATGTCGCCGGTATGAACCACTACGATATCGCCCTGCCCCAGTTTATCGAGTGACACTTCGATCTCAACGCCATCCTTCACCAGCCACACGTAACGTGGCTGTTTGCCGAAGGCATTCAGCAACATCTTTTTGGAGTTGTCTTCGGTTTTCTTTACCAGCATGCGGCCTAGTGACAGACACCAGGCCATCACAGCACCGGGTAGCAACTGCATTGTGGCGAGACAACCTAGTACTACCACACTGTCCAGAACGTCAACACCGAGACGTCGCTCCTTGAACAGAACCTCATACGCGCCGGTGAAGCAGGGAATCGCAGTGTAGATGAACAGGGCGGCTGAAACCGGCATCAATGCCGGTACCGCAAATTGCGCAGCTGCGGCTACCGGCAACGATACACTGCAGATGGCAAGATCAAGGTCCAGCTTATCAAGTTCATCCTGCTTCTCGGCACCTGCCAGCGCATCATCAAGAATCTCAATGATGTCGAGATGGCTCAAGCGGCGCGGATCGTAATCGACCTGCACCGTACTGCGCAGGGTGTGCGTTTTATAGCGGTCAACCCCGAGCACGCTCATGAGTTCACGTTCGATGGCTTCGCACAATGAAGACTTGCGATATAAAACTGAATTTCTGACCTTGAGGAATCCGGTGCGCTGGGCAACGATCTCCCAGCCCGTGACGATGTGACCATATCGACGGTAGAGCACCAGACCATTGCGGTCGGTAGCGGATGACAAAGCAGCAACCTTAACGCCTCGGTCGCGTTCGATCGAAGTCGCATGGCCATGATGGCTCTCAGTTGCAGTTATAGCCTGCAGGCTATCCGCCAACGCTGCCAGAACATCTCTTGAACGGTGCTGACTTGGGTCGAATACCAGATCTACAACACCGGATTCAGCGCCTGGCATCGCAACACGAAGCAGGGCCTCCACTCCGAATACGCCCTGTAGAAAGCCTCTCAATCGACGGTTATCCGGCGTTGCCGACAAGTACTGCCCCGTAACTCGAATCGTACCGGGGGTTGGCAGACTAACCGTAATATTAGCCTGACGGGGGGTTACTGCTTCAGCATCCATAAACTTGAATTTCAGAATTTAGTGGGTATTGTTCCCAAGGCAGTGCCCGAATCCAATACCATAGTACAGTGCGTGCCGGTTATTGCCAGCACGGCTCTTCGTCGAATCAAGGATCCCGAACGATCGGGACCCTCAACAACCTTACTCAGGCTTCGACAGACGCCTTAGGCGCGGAAACCGCCTTGGCTTCGTGCAGGGCTTCCATTGCCGCCCGACCGCCATCAATTAGCCCTTCAACGACAGGATTATCATGGGGTATGGACTTGGCGACGAATACAGAGGCGTAGACGATGCCGTAAGACACCATGTAGGAACTGGTGTAGAGGAATCGGGATGCTGAGTGGGTGATCCCCGCCCCCGCCTCACGCACACGGTCCTGCGCCTTGGCCGCATCCTCAGAAGCAGTGTGGATCGCGTCACGCATAGCATCGGCTATAGAACGTAATGGATCCGCTTCATTCACGACAGTGTCGGCAGTACTAGCTTTTGCCATGATATTGTAACTCCATAATATAAAAGGGTTTTATTTAAAATAAAGACCTATTTGCGTTATTCGGCAAACATGTGTAGACGGCGTATCAGAGTGCTTCAGATATGCAACACCGTCCCTCCATGGCCATACCCTACCATTCCTAACAAAAAAAAACAGGCTTATCAGATTAAATTTTAAATTTCGATTCACTTCGCAACGACATGCCCCAGATGTCTGTACGCCATTTGGCCGGACATGCAAAAAAGCCGGGAATTCCCGGCTTTTTTGCATGTCCGGCCAAATGGCGTACAGACATCTGGGGCATGTC
>JBKCCF010000030.1:0-24501 GCA_046305255.1 Methylococcaceae bacterium | reverse complement strand
GGTATATCCATACCCTCCGGCATTTGAGGGTGGCCATCGGTCGCAGCTATTTTCTGAGTGGTGCTGATATTTACAACGGCAGCATTATTCTGCTCAACCAAAACGGTGAAATCGGGCAATTGCGCTACACTCGCCGGACTTGTGAAGCCTATAGCCACCGCAAGCAACAGAGAGGTTGTCCATTTCGCTTTAAGCATTAAAAACTCCAGAAACAGGAGAGAACGTCAGATAGAAACACTCAGGTTCTTCAGTCTCGGTGAACCGGTCTGAGTAAAATAATTCGGGAATCGCGTGAAATCCGGACGTGCTTAAGCCTGAGAAGCACAAGAGCCAGAACCAACCCTAATATACCGACTAGCGCTGTAAAACCGTCCGAATCAGAAACATCAAACCACTGGGCAATAACTTCACCGACCACTGAACTGGCCAGAAAAGCAATAAGAGGGAAACCGTAGATAGTTAGGCTAGCGACCAGTAATGCGTTCTTTGAGATACCCGCAATAACATGGTCTTCCTTTTCCAGGATTAAAGAGGTTGGAATTTCACATTCCCGTTCAAAACGTCCAAATTTCGTATCAACAGGCAGTAAAGTTAGGCAGTTCTGCTTACAAACACCACATCCAGAACCCAGAGGCACAATCCACACACGTCCGGGTTCGGCCCGGGTTACCACAACCTCTTGTTCGATCATGACCCGTGGTTCTGCTTGTAGCGTAAACCCTTCGCGATCTGCTTAACTGTTTTAAGTGGCACTTCACCCATAACGGTAAGCAGGAAACCATTGGATAACCGAGTGTCCACATTGATGGCGCCTATGTTCCGTGCGTTACCGGCCTTCGCCCCACCCCGCTTCTCTATGTATATCGAGACTGAGGAAAAACCATCACTCAGCAATATATGTTCGACTGGAATATCAAGCGGCGGCCGCTTTAACAGAACGTAGGAAGCGATTTGAAAGCCTTCTGGAACATCAGACAGAGTCCAGTTCAGCGATTCCAATGGCTTTTGCGCCCTATGACTTACGTTGGCCACAGCCGACTCACTATGCACAGAGGGTTGTAAATCCTTCTGATCAATTTCAGTCTCAGTACTGATAGACGTAAAGACCATCTGCTCGACTGAAACGCCGTCATCATTCAGCACATCAAATTTAAGAGGCAGCTTTGAGTCGGTACCAACCCATATCAAACGCGTATAGCGATACTCGTCATACGGCTCCAAGGCGATCACCTGAGCCAATTGCCCAGCCACAAACTCCTGCCCGCGAAGATTGATTCGGTAATGTTTGGTGAGGAGGATGGGGTCATCCGGCAAATCCAGTAATATGGAGCCGTTTGATACTTTGGTTTCAACGGCAACTTGCTGACCCTGGTTGGTGTAGCGCGATATCGTGCCTTCGCTTCGAACGACCTCCCTAAGGGGGCTGTTCATTGATACCAGCCTCTCCGTTTCTTTACCCTCCCTGAATGAATGATAAAGCCTGAAGCTGTCAACCTGCTGATCCTTGATGTATGCGACCACACCTTGATAGTTCAGGCTTATCGCGGCATGCCGCATGTCCTTCAGCCACTCAAGCCCACTGGCTTGTGGTTTTAATACGTCAGCGCACCACACCTTATTACATGTGGTTAGGGTGACCAGAAACAGAAGCAGTAACTTTGAAAAAGCTGTTAGGGATCTAGGATTCACGTTGGACAGGCTGATTTCTGTATTATCGACTAGGTGGCCCACTGACTAAACGTACAGAAGGTAGCATCCCCTGAGCACCCGATAAATAAGTGGTTTCGTTATGCATAGCCAAATAGTCGCCAATCTCGGCGTCAGCAACTGCGGTTTTCAGATCACCTTCCGGCAATGCAACCTGGGCGAGAACATTCGTTCTATTCGCGGGTGAATAGTCGTTTACTGACCGGCCCACGATGACAGCCAGTGTCGCAAGAGAGGCAGCCATAGCAAAAGTCATAACCCGCTCCCTGACCTTGTGCTTCACAACACGAGGAACGAGAATTGCGGGTTCCTCTGCGATAGCCGCATGAATACGATCGACAAAGCCTGCATCAGGCAAAACCGACCTTCCGGATTGCATGACCCGCTGAGCGACAGCATAGCGATGAAGCTTGTTACTTAATGCCTTTCTATGTTCGATTTCAGCCCATAGAGCCAATGATTCACGCTGACCGAGTTCGTCGTCGAGAAGGGCACTTAGTTGCTCGTTGTGCTCAAGATCGGAATTTTTCATATCGACTAACCTAAAAGTGGTTGAAGTTTCTTGTCAATGGCTTCGCGTGCTCGAAATATTCGCGACCGTACGGTACCTACGGGGCAGCTCATTACGGTTGCAATTTCGTCGTAGCTCAAACCCTCAAATTCACGCAGCGTAATCGCGGTTCTCAGTTCATCAGGCAAACCATTCAGGGCAACCTGAATTTCTCTGGCTATCTCGTCAGTCAGAGCAAGACCCTCCGGAGTCTCATACTCTCTCAGACGGCCACCCGACTCAAATTGTTCCGCGTCTTCAATTTCTATTTCATCATCTGAGGGGCGCCGGGTACGCATCGACAGATGATTCTTGGCGGTATTGATCGCTATCCGATACAGCCAAGTGTAGAAAGCACTGTCACCCCTAAAACCTGGCAAGGCCCTGTAAGCCTTGATAAAGGTCTCCTGAGAGACATCCAACGCCTCATGCGGATCCTTGATGTAGCGATTGATCAACTGCGCGATCTTGTATTGATACTTGCGAACCAGGCTGTCGAATGCCTTCTTGTCGCCCAACTGGACACGTCGGACCAGTTCCTCGTCTAGTTCCTCTCCCATGCTGGGAAACCTTCTTGTTAGGGGGGTGCTCACAACCGCAAGCCTGACTACAGATCGCATCCATAGCTGACCCAAGGAACTGAATTTTAGATAACAATCAACTGGGCTATGACGATCCAACCTGACAGAACCAGGCACACACTAAAACGCTAGCACCTTATTGTCATCCCTCATTATCGTTGTTTAACCGCCACCATACAATGTATTCCATTAGCAAAAGGGGGACATCCGGTCCCGAGAGACAACAATTACCCCACCCCCAAGAGTTCAAGAGCCCCTTTTTTTACAGTACGATGAGCATCCCCCACACCAGAGCTGCCCCCAATGTCCTCACCAGTATATGACGTTCTCATCATTGGCAGCGGTGCCTCTGGTCTTAGTCTGGCGCTCAGATTGGCGGATAGCACGAGGGTTGCCGTGATATCCAAAACGGCATTGACTGAATCAAATACCCTCTACGCACAAGGCGGCATTTCAGCCGTGCTTGATGCTGAAGATTCCATTGAATCGCATATACAGGACACGCTCGCGGCCGGAGCCGGTCTTTGCGATCCCGATATCGTTCGGCTGGTCGTCTCGCAAGGCAGGTCCTGTATAGATTGGCTGGTGAAGCAAGGCGTCTCGTTCACTGAGGTCACATCCGACAATGGCGCGCATCAATTACACCTGACCCGCGAGGGCGGCCACAGCCACCGGCGGGTTGTGCATGCCGCC
Source organism: Methylococcaceae bacterium (assembly GCA_046305255.1). Taxonomy (GTDB): domain Bacteria; phylum Pseudomonadota; class Gammaproteobacteria; order Methylococcales; family Methylococcaceae; genus UBA6136. Next base: position 20,970 of record JBKCCF010000030.1, on the reverse strand, counting down.
GACGCCACCGGACGGGCTGTCGAAACATCCCTTGAGCAGCAAGCGAGGGCCAATCCCAACATCAACTTGCTCGAATTTCACGCTGCAATCGACCTCATCACCGGCAGCAAATTTGGCAAACCCGAGCAGGGCGTGCTGGGCGCCTATGTACTCGACTGCAAAGCCCAAAAGGTAAAAACCATTCGCGCCCGGTATGTCGTCATCGCGTCCGGTGGAGCCAGCAAGGTCTATCTCTACACAAGCAACCCCGATATTGCGACCGGCGACGGCATCGCCATAGCCTGGCGGGCGGGCGCCCGTGTTGCCAATATGGAGTTCATCCAGTTCCACCCCACCTGCCTCTATCACCCTCAGGCCCGCTCATTCCTGATATCTGAAGCGCTGCGGGGCGAAGGCGGTCAACTGATACTGGCTGATGGCACACACTTCATGCAGCGGTTTGATTCGCGAGCCGAGTTAGCCCCCCGCGATATCGTCGCCCGGGCAATAGACCATGAAATGAAGCGCCTCGGGGCAGATTGCGTATTTCTCGACATATCGCATCGGCCGGCCGATTTCATCAAGAGTCACTTCCCCACCATTTACACGCACTGCCTTGAATTCAATATAGACATCACCCGCGACCCTATCCCGGTAGTTCCGGCCGCTCACTATACCTGCGGCGGCATACTCACCGACCACCGCGCCCGCACCAATGTACTTGGCCTATACGCCATAGGCGAAGCGGCCTGTACCGGGCTGCATGGCGCCAACCGCATGGCCAGTAATTCACTGCTTGAGTGCCTGGTATTTGCCAAGCAGGCCGCCGACAGCATTCTCAGCAGTCTCTCGGAGCGCCCTATACCACCAGAACCACCGGACTGGGATGAATCTCAAGTCACCGACTCTGACGAGGAAGTAGTCGTGTCCCATAACTGGGATGAGATCAGACGCTTCATGTGGGACTACGTCGGCATCGTTCGCACCAACAAGCGGTTACAGCGGGCGCTGCATCGAACCGACTTACTAAAGCAGGAAATCGCCGAGTATTATGGAACCTTCCGGGTAACCACCGACCTGCTGGAACTCCGCAATCTGGTGATCGTGGCTGAACTCATTATCCGCTCAGCGTTGCTGAGGAAGGAAAGCCGCGGGCTTCACTTTACACTCGATTACCCCGATATCAATCATGCACAGCCACCTCGCAACACCATACTGAACCCGAATCACTGATGGGTAAAACGTCCGAGACCACAACTCGCCTACCGTCCTGTGGCACCATGAACGCGATTGAAATAATCGCGCCAGGCGGTCCCGATGTGCTGGAGATCTGCCGCCGCCCCATTCCGCTGCCAAGCGCGGGTGAAGTCGTGATCAAGGTTGTGGCTGCCGGAGTCAACCGCGCCGACCTCATGCAACGGCGCGGACTCTATCCTCCACCCCAAGGCGCCTCCGATATTCCCGGACTGGAGGTGGCGGGCATCGTTGTGGCTTTGGGTTCGGGAGTCCAGACACCCCGCCTGGGCGAACGGGTCTGTGCTCTGATCACGGGCGGCGGCTATGCTGAGTACTGCTGTGCAGACGCCACACTCTGCCTGCCCATCCCCGGCAACCTCTCCATGACTGAAGCCGCCAGTCTGCCGGAAGCCTGTTTTACCGTATGGGCGAACCTGATCGAAATCGGCCAACTACGCTACGGCGAACGGGTCCTGATCCATGGCGGTGCCGGCGGTATAGGCAGCTACGCCATACAATTGGCACGAACCTTGGGAGCGGAGGTGTTCGCCACAGCAGGAAGCCCCGCCAAATGTGACCTGTGCGCACAACTCGGCGCCCACCCCATCAACTACCGCGACGAAAATTTCAGTCAGCGCATACTGGATGCGTCCGCAGGGTACGGCGTCGATGTGATCCTCGACTTGATCGGTGGCCCATATCTGCCCCAGCATCTCGCGCTGCTAGCACCCGGCGGCAGGCTACTTATTATTGCGGTTCAGGGCGGGCCAAAAACCGACATCAACCTATTACCCATTTTGCTCAAGCGCCTGACCATCAGTGGCTCCACACTCCGGGGTCGTCCTCTGACCGCCAAAACCCTGCTTGCAGGGGCGCTTCAAGCCAACCTCTGGCCTCTACTGATAAACCAGCAAATACGCCCTATTATCGACCGCAGCCTTGACCTGGCCGATGCTGCCAAGGCTCATCAATTGATGGAGCGAGGCGAACATATGGGCAAACTGATCCTCAACGTGGCAGATACCAATGCCCACATACCTTAAGTCTGGCCTCAGCATCCTGATGCTGACACTCAGCCATGGCGCAAGGGCGGATGTGGCACAGGGACTGTCCGCGGCCGCTGCCATGGACTGGCAAAAAGCACTGGCCGAATTCAAACCGGCGGCCGAGGCGGGAGATCCCAATGCCGAAGTCAATCTGGGCAATCTCTATATGCGCGGACTAGCGGTGACGCAGGATTACCGCGAGGCGGTCAAGTGGTACCGTAAATCTGCCGCGCAAGGAAGCGTGGTCGGTCAGCGCAAACTTGGCGTTTGCCATTTTTATGGCCTGGGTGTTAGCGAAAATCACCTTGAGGCTGCCTACTGGTTTCAAAAGGCAGCGGAACAGGGTGACCCGGAATCCGCCTCGGTGCTTGGAGGTCTCTATGACCAGGGCACTGGCCTCCCGCGAGATCGGGTGCGGGCCTATTTCTGGTATTCGGTCGCGACAGAATACGGCCACGTGGCCGCTGCCGAGCTACGTGCGTCATTGGCCGGCGAGTTGACGCCAACAGAGCTCAATGATGGACTCGCCAGGGTGGCGGTCTGGCGGCAACAACAGGGCATCACGCCAGGTACTCCAGACCCAAAACGTCCCTCACACGGCGGATCGGCTCAACGGCACACCTCAAAACACAAAATCGGCAATGGCAAGGGCCATCTGCCTAAGCCGTCTAAAAGCATTCAACCGAAGTGACATACGTAATCCAGCAACTCGGTGGTTTCAATATCGAACCCGCTGTTGCCTGCTATCTCGAATGACTGGCCCGCGCCATATGATGTCCAGTCTGAATCCCCAGCCATACGGACCCGGCAACTACCAGAGATAATCTCCATGGTCTCTGGCGCCGCGGTGGTAAAAGTTAGCGTGGAAGGGAAGATGACACCCAAGGTCTTGCGGGTTCCGTCCTCAAACAGGACCGTATGACTGACGCAGAGCCCATCAAAGTAGATGTTGGATTTTTTGACGACGCTTACATTATCGAATTGGGACATAAGTGATCTCGGGTAGGAGTTGATCGCGAAGGACTGACGTAGGACGGATTCAGATCAAAATGGCCATAATGCCGATGAGTGCCAGGCATCCCATAATCCGGTAGGGCCACCAGAGTTCTGCCCACGCCAGTCTCACCTGCGTGACCCTGATTGTGCCCCAAAGTATCGCCTGTGGGATCAGATGAGTACGGCAACGCCGCCAGCCCCAACGCAGGAGGAAAAACATTAGAACAATCTTCAGTGGCGTCAAACCAAGTGCCGTTGTGATCTCTGAGTAGCGATGCGCGTCATGCTGAAAGTGCTGCTTCATCCAATCAGCAAGCTGATCCTCCAACCACTCCTCAGGCGCCTCAATCAGGACCAACCAGATTTTCTCCAGAATCTCGAACAGAATTTCCAGGAGATCAAGGCCCACATCAAGGAATACCTCCCACAGCGCTATAAGCAGCAACAATCCGCCGCCAAACCAGATCAGGGGCTTCCAACTAGGCTGTATACCCGTCAACTCTTCCGGAATCTGGGCCTTGCCAGTTTCGGTGTCTCTTGAATCGGAACCCATGGTTACCTTGACTGTTAGTACAGGGATTGAAAGGGGCGAAATCGTAGCCTTGATTGACCGTCGATTCAAGCCAGAATGCCGCTTCGTCAGCCTATCCTTACAGAAGTTCAGAAGGCTTGGGCTGGCGTCCATCTATGATATAGTTCGCACGCGGAAACGACTGGAACCAGCAAGGCATTTGTTCGACCTTGAGTCATCCCAAGATGGCACTGCACTAGCTTATAACCACAGGCGTCACAGAAGACCCCGACCCATAAGAAACCATCGAGAGCTTCATGGAAATTAAAGAATGGCTGCAGGTCTGGCAGTTCGAACACAACCCATTCGTAACTTTCGATGCTGATAGGGACCCGTTCCTCCAGACCGCGATGGTGGAAAACACCTCCCTCAGGTCTGTACTGTTCCATATCGAGAAACCTAGCCCTTACGTAATTTTTGCGATACGCGGTGCGGGCAAGTCATCAATGCGTATTGACACCGAGCGCTACCTCAACGATTACCGTGACCAGGTGCTGGTCATATCTTATGTTGAATTCAACGAACTGCTAGCTGAAGTGGCAAAACCGCGGAGCCTGCCGTTAGAGTATGCTTCTGACAAATCGGCTCTGACCCGGTTCTTTAAGCGGAAAAAGGAAATCCCCCTCAGCCGCGACTCCCGCATGACGCTGGATGATCACCTGGATTACATTCTCAAGCTGGGTATAGAGGAACTCTACCGAACCATCAGCGAAACCCCGAAAGAAGACCTGCTCAAGAACAACCGTGAAATCGCAGAGAAGTTTCTGCTGCTCATCGCCCTGTACTATGCGTCTAATGACCTCTCGAGCAAAGTGTCGACCCTGCGTCGTGTCATGGAAATCGCCGGCTATCAGAGGAAAAGCAGCTTCTTCCTGAAGAAACAGGCCAAATTCATCGCTGGCGAGATTTATCGACACATCCGCGGCGTACCGGTATCGCTGGAAGGTACCGTCAAGATCATCCAGGAAATCGGTGTCGGTCTATTTGAATTCCACGGTATTCCGAGAACGACTGAAAATCGCTTTACCCTGCTTAAAAGCTTCATGGATCTTGTCCGGTATTTCGGACTCTCCGGCGTTTACCTGCTGGTTGATCGTGTGGATGAGCCCACCAGCATCAAGGGCGACCCCGAAAAAATGCGCGCGCTGGTCACCCCTCTCCTTGATGACCAACTGTTCCAGATCGATCATCTCGGCATCATCCTATTCCTGCCTTACGAACTACACGATCTTAAGAAGTACTACCGCAGCGACCGCATCAAGACGATATCGTCCATCAACTGGTCACCGGACAACATGATCCGCCTTATTGAGAAACGCATGAATGTGGGACGAAGACCCGGTAGCCCCCCCATTCATCTGTCGGACATCTTCGAAGACGAGGGTGAGAGCAAGGCTAACTTCATTGTGCGCCAACTCACGCCAAGAAACGCTTTCCGACTTCTCAGCATCATTCTGGAAGAACACTGCCAGACCGTCATTTATGGCGTGAAAATTTCCACAGAAGTCTATGAATCCGCGGTACAGCGATATCTGATCGAGAAAGAGGGATACTAAAGCCACCAACCGTAGCCGTCAGCCAAGCCGATTGTTCAACCAGTTACGAGATCGCGAAGCAACTCATCCCGATCCAGAATCAAAGGGCGGGGCAGCTCAACCCCATGGACAGGCGGCCGAAGCATCCTCAATGCCAGACAGTATCAACGACAGAATCAAAGAGTGGCTCTATCGTGGTGACCAGCGTCATTCATTGCCCAACTGTAGCGGGAGAGTCCTAGCCAGGTTATTGAGCCACGCTTAAAACAGCGCGCCGAAATACCCTGCAGACCGACCGACATACTCACCTAGTGAGCGCAAAAAATAGGCCGCCAGAGGTCTCCGTCCCCGAGGTGCAAAACTGATGCAATCCCTGTAATGCAATCTCCGGGACCGGTTACCAAAACAACCAATCCAAGCACCGCCCCCACGAAACCAGCGACGGCAGACGGTGATGCTTCATCATCCAAATCGCCACAACAGATCGCCGCCCTGACTTTTCAACCATTGCCTTTCAGCCCGCCATTCCGGCATAAGATCCCCCACCAACGCCCAGAAATCAGCCGAATGATTGCGGTAGCGAATATGGGACAACTCATGGACAACGACATATTTCAGCGCGCTCGCAGGTGCGAAGGCGAGTGTCCAGTTTAGGTTGATGTCATTGTGAGGGCCGCAACTGCCCCAGCGGGATTTCATTTGCTTGATCCGAATTTCACGCGGGTACAGATTATGATTTGCCCCATACTGACGGCTGATCAGCAGTGTTTCTCGCTGCATCCAAGGCCTGATCCAAGTGAACAGTGCCGCCCTGATATGACTATCTATCTCAACAGGGCAGTCAGCCGGGCTGAAAACTTCGAAAGGCCCTTCATCATGCTTGACTACTCGAAGTCGTTGACTATTGGATTTCTGGATGAGTACGGGGGTTGATACACCCTGAAATGGAACGACACTGCCTGACCTGAGCAGAGGCCGACTGCTGAATTGCTGTACGCTCGCCCTACCCTGCACTTCAGATAATTTGCGGGCTATCCAATCTCGGTTCTGCTCAAGAAACCGCACCGCATCGGCCTCGCTGGCAGCCAAGGGCACCACCAGTTCGATACCGGTGAGCTTGACCACAATGCGAACATTGCTGGCTCGCCTGCTGTGACGAATCACAAATGGAAAATCGCTCATCGGCGCATTCATGATCGGCGTATGACGAGAATTGCCAAGTCCTTATCGCCGACAGGTCGTTTCCATGTAACCACATCACCAACCCGCGCATTGATTAACGCTCTTGCCAGCGGCGACACCCAACTGACCCTGCTTTCAGCCACATTTGCCTCATCTTCTCCGACGATCACGATGCTCAAAGTTTCACCCTAGGCATCCTTGATATCGACCATCACCCCGAAACGCACCGTGTCCGGAGTCTGTGCGTCTGGCGAGACCAGTACCGCCCGCTTGAGACGCTCAGCATAGTAAGCGGCATCTCGCTGTAGTTCCTGACGTCGCTGTCGACTTGCCAGATCGTCTTTTCCGAACAGTTCGTCCAAACCCTCAATTGCCTTCCGCACGTGTGTCCGTAACTGACTTAGCCCCCGCGGCGTAACGTAGTTGATATGCGGACTCATGGGCCGACCCAACCCAGCCAGATCAGCTTGGCTGTCGTCTTCCCTCACGAAGGCCCGACTCATGACACAGGCTCACAAGCCGTCAGCATTTCCGCAGCCAACCGGGCAAGCTCCACCGAGGCATTACGTTCACCCAATATGGCTTTTATGCTGGACAAGTCCGCACGCATCGCAGTCGCATAAGCAGGGTCGTCCAACAATCTGCCAATCTCTCCCGCGATATTCGCCGGAGAAGCTTCATGTTGGATAAATTCGCGCACCACCGACCGACCGGCCAGAATATTCGGCAGGCCGATGAATTTAACCCTCACCAGTAATCGACCCAACCAGTAACTCAGCATGGACAACTTATAGACGATAACCATAGGCACACCCAGCAAGGCGACCTCAAGGGTAGCCGTCCCTGACACCGTAATAACGGCGTTGCAGCATTGCAGTGCTGCGTAATCCTGCCCTTTGATAGTGATCAAACGGCCAGGATCAAATCCTTCCAATTCCGAGTTCAGAGCCTCATCCGACACCGAGGATGCCTGAAACAGCAGGAAGCGGGCTGACGGATAGGATTCGGCGAGCTGCCGGGTCGATGCCAGTATGACCGGCATAATCCGCCTGATTTCATTGGCTCTGCTGCCTGGCAACAACCCAATGATTGGTTCAGCATTATTCGCCAGCCCCAGCGCTGCACGCGCGGCGGTTTCAGTGGTTTGCGTCTTGACCTTGCCTGCCAGCGGGTGACCGACATAAGTTGCCGGCACCTGATAAGCCTCGTAATACGGCAACTCGAAAGGAAAAATAACCGCCATGTGGTCGATAATCCGGCCATAGCTCGCCACTCGACCTGGACGCCATGCCCAGACTTGCGGGCTGACATAAAACAACACTTTGATCCCGCAGGCCTTGGCGGCCCTGGCCAGGCGGAAGTTGAACTCCTTGTAGTCGACACAAATCAGCAGATCGGGCTTGCGCTCGCAGGCAACGGCCTGCATCAGGGTAAGTGCCCGACGAATCTCAAGGTAATACCGGGCAATTTCAGCCAGCCCGATCACGCCAATGCCGGATGAGTCATAACAGATATCTATGCCGGCCTCGCGCATGGCCTGTCCACCCATGCCTATGCCACGAATAGTCGGCACCAGTGACCTGAGTTCACCAAACAGGGCTGCCGCATGCTGATCTCCAGACGCCTCGCCCGCCGAAAGCATGACGAGAGGGGTTTTTTCAGCCATTCAGGGCAGCGCCTATGACCTGAACGATGCGGCGGACATCAGACTCTTCAAGTTCGGGATAGATCGGCAAAGAAAAGCAGCGCGCCGCCACCGACTCCGTAACCGGCAGAAAAAGCCCTGCGTAGTCCGCGGCGAATACGTTCTGTTTATGCAACGGTACCGGGTAGTAAATGGCCGAGGATATCTCGGCTTTTTGCAGTGCCGCCATGACAGCCTCGCGCCGGTCACAAAGCACAGTGTACTGGTGATAGACATGGACCCCCTTGTCGTCCTCGTAGGGCGTTTCCAATGGCAAATCCGCCATCAGTTCCGAGTAAAGGTGAGCGGCATGGCGACGGCCCTGATTAAACTCATCAATGTGCCTGAGCTTAACCCGCAGGATAGCTGCCTGCATCTCATCAAGACGGCTGTTGTAACCAATCACGTCGTGGTAGTAACGCACCTCTGAACCGTGATTTCTGAGCATTTTGATTCGTGCTGCGACCTCATCCGACTGGGTACTCACCAGACCGCCATCACCATAACAACCCAGATTTTTGCTAGGGAAAAAACTAAAGCCTGCGCTCACCCCCATGCTACCGGTCTGGACGCCATTGATACTGGCCCCAAACGACTGGGCACAATCCTCAATCAGCAGCAGGTTGCGGGCCGCACAGAGCGCAACGATAGCGACCATATCAACCGGCTGGCCGAATAAATGCACCGGCATTACGGCCCGGGTCTTGGTGGTTATGGCCGCTTCGATGGCCGCCGCCTCAATGTTGAAGGTACGGGGATTAATATCGACAAATACGGGCTTTGCCCCGACATAGCGTATCGCTTCAGCGGTGGCAATGAAGGTAAACGGCGAGGTAATGACCTCATCTCCTGGACCTATACCGGAAGCTAACAAGGCAAGATGCAAGGCATCCGTGCCTGAAGCGCAGCTTATTGCATGCTTGACCCCCAGGTAAGCGGCGGTCTCCGCTTCAAAGGCTCTGACGTTGGGGCCAAGGATGAAGGCGCAACTATCAAGAACCTCCGCCACCCCACGGTCAATCTCATCCTTGAGGCTCAAATACTGGGTTTTCAGATCGACCATTGGGATCATGACGGTACTCTCTATTCTGCGGCTATGATTTTAACAAACGGGTAATCTCTATTGCCGTGGCCAAGGCCCGGCGCCCGGCGAGGCCCGACACCAGCGGTTCTCGCCCCTCGCGAATACACGACACGAAATGCCGAATTTCCTCAAGGAGCGCATCGCCATTTTCGAACACCGACTCTTCACTGGCGATTTCCGGTACACCCGGAAACATTTCTCGCTCACCCTTTCGATACTGAGCTAGCACGCGATTTTGAAAATCAACCGAAATGTAGCAATTAGGCATGAACATCCGCATTTTCCGCTCAACCTTAAGGCTGGCGCGACTGGCGGTAACATTGGCCACGCAGCCATTCTTGAAGGTCAGGCGGGCATTGGCAATATCGGTATCATTGGTCAGAACGGTTACCCCTTTGGCATCAATTCGTTCAACCTCCGAGTCAACAATATCCAGAATAATGTCGATATCATGGATCATGAGATCCAGCACCACACTCACATCATTGGCGCGTGGATTAAAAGGTGCCAGTCGATGTGACTCAATGAACAGGGGCTTTTCGTGGATGAGATCCAGCCCGAGTATTGCGGCATTAAAGCGCTCAAGGTGACCAACCATCAACCGCACATCACGCTCGGCCGACAACCGTATCAGTTCATCCGCCTCCTCAACCGTGACCGTCACTGGCTTTTCTACCAACACATGGGCACCAGCATCAATAAAGTCCCGCGCCACCTGGAAATGCAGACTAGTAGGCACAACAATGCTTACCGCATCGACTTGACCGAGCAACTCATGATAATCGGTAAGCCCCCGGGTATGAGTGTTGTCCGCAACAGCCTGCGCGGCGACCGGATTGCTGTCGACTACCGCGACCAACTCGCAACCATTCAAGGCCGCGTATTTCTGAGCGTGGAATTTACCAAGATAGCCGGTGCCGATCACCGCGCATTTTAGGGACTTCATAGCTGCTCCGGAAATGGTCTAGTGGGAACCTCAATTAACCTCAAACCTGTGACATAGACGCATTATAAATCAGTGCGTTAGACTCATTATTCGGGTGAATAAGGTGGACTTTTCGAGCCACCCTAGTGCGCTTGCTTATTCTTCATGGCGGCTACGGGCTTCAATAAATCCAAGAAATCCCCCACGTTTTGACTCAGCCGCCAGCCAGTCCCGAAGATAGGCCAGTTCCGCCGTATCGGGCAGGTCATCAAGCGACTGGCTAGCCTTTAGTCTTCGAAAAGCCGCAGAGACTGCCTTGAGCCGTTCCCCCTCTATCCCAGCACGGCGCATGCCTACCAAATTAAGCCGGTAATGCTTACCCGGTCTACCGCCCACCATGGCAAACGGCAGGGAATCCTTGTTGATGCCTGCGAGCCCTTGCAAGATGGCATAGCTGCCAATTCTGCAGAACTGATGCACCATTACTCCACCACCAAAAAACACCCGATCACCCACCTGAACATGCCCTCCGAGAGTTGCACCGCTGGCGAGGATATTGCCAGTACCAAGACGGGCGTCATGGCCGACATGAGTGTTGTTCATGAAGTAATTGTCGGACCCGATCACAGTCGAAAGGCCTGACCTGGTCGCTCGGCTGATGGTAACACCTTCACGAAATACGTTACGGTCACCAATATCAAGGTAGGTTACAGTCGTGGAGTCAAAGCTGAGATCCTGAGGCAATCCACCCAGCACGGCGTGCGGATGGACATGATTGCCGCTACCCATTCGGACGTAGGGTCGAACGACTGCGTGGGATGCAACCGTGCAACCGTCGCCAATTTGACCAGGCCCTTCTATTACCGCAAAGGCGCCAATCGTCACGTTGGCACCCAATATCACATCAGGCGCAATACAAGCTGTGGGATGAATCATATTTTTTTAATTGATTGGTCGTGCCGCGTCACCCTCTGGGGTGACAACGAGCGTGAAGTTCCTTAAGCCGCTCCTCAGCGACATGAGTATATATCTGGGTACTCGAGAGATCGCTATGGCCCAGCAATAATTGCACGACCCTTAAGTCTGCACCGTGATTCAACAGGTGAGTGGCAAAGGCATGGCGCAGAGTATGGGGCGACAAGGGTTTATTGATGTCGGCCTTCATCGCATACCGTTTTATAATGTACCAGAAGGCTTGGCGAGTCATAGCCGAACCACGCTCTGTTACAAAAAGGTCATCGGTTTGTCGCCCACTCAGGATTTGCGGTCGCGCGTACTCCGTGTAACGTGATATCCATTCTTCGGCGACTTCCCCTAGAGGCACCAACCGATCCTTGCTACCCTTCCCCATCACTCGCACCACACCCTGTCTGAGATTGACTTGGGAGAGGGTAAGCCCTGTTAACTCACTAACCCTAAGACCGGTAGCATAGAGGACTTCCAGCATGGCCCGGTCACGGCAGCCAAGAGCGTCTTCCGTGATCGGCGCATCAAGCAAACGCTGGACATCCTGTTCGCTTAGTGTTCCTGGTAATGAACGCCCTATTTTAGGTGGCTCAATGAGCAAGGTTGGGTCTTCTCCTATCAACCCCTCCCGCAGCAGATAGCGATAAAATTTACGCATGCTAGATAATCGCCGCGCCATACTCCGGGTTGAAACTTGCTGGCGATATTGATCGGCCAGATAGTCTTCAATATCAGCAAGCCCTACTTCGCATAAAGTTCTGCCATGCCTTGATCCAGTCCAAGCCTCGAAATGAGTCACGTCACTTTCGTAGGCTTGTTGCGTATTGTGGCTAAGTCCTTCCTCAATCCACAGCGCGTCGATAAAACGTCGAATCAACGTGTTTTTTCTCGCCTTGCCTCCGGACTCAATCAAATCGCCTAGCCTCATGCTGCAATAACCACGACTTGACAGCCAGCATCGGACCATCAGCGCTACCACAGTATCCACCTAATCCATGCACGCCTACAATGCGATGGCAGGGCATGAGAATTGGCAAGCGATTCGCTCTGCAGGCTCCTGCCACCGCTCGCGGACTACCGCCAATCAATGCGGATAGTCCTCCATACGTTTTGGTTTGCCCCGCCGGAATGTCCAACGTTACAGACCATACACGCCGCTGAAAAGCTGTGCCAGCCAACTCTAACGGTAAGGAAAACTTCAGGGCGGGGTCGTGAAAATACCGCATCAATTGATCACGGGCCTCCCTAAGCAATTTATTGTTAACGGTTTCCGCACGAACGTTCTGAACGGGTGGTAGCATCAACTCGATCGCAACTACAGCGCCAAATCGCTCCGCTATTCGGACACCACCAAATGGAGCAGGTATCATCAGCGTTTCAATGGAGTGGGAATTGGTAGGGTGTAAGGACATTACAAGTAACTTTGGCACTACCCAACATGCAAAAAAGGGCAACCCTGGTTGCCCTTTGATTCTCTTCGAAGCGCCGGGGCGCCCAGCCGACGCCCTAGATTTTTTCCTTGATACGAGCGGCTTTACCTGTCAGGTCTCTAAGGTAATAGAGCTTCGCGCGCCGAACGTCACCGCGACGCTTTACCTGAATTTCCTGCACTTGGGGGCTATATGTCTGAAAGACTCGCTCTACCCCCTCGCCATGAGACATCTTACGGACGGTGAATGCCGAGTTATAACCACGATTCCGCTTCGCGATGACGATCCCTTCATATGCCTGGAGACGTTCGCGGTTACCTTCCTTCACCTTCACCTGGACGACTACGGTGTCACCCGTAGAGAAAGCGGGAATAGTCTTTCCACTCATCCATTCAGTTTCGAGTTCTTGAATAATATTCGTCATCACATTTACCTATCTCGATTCTTTTCAAACAAAAATTCTTTCTGGTACTCATCCAGTAGCGACTGTTGTTCGCTATCAAGGTGCATCCTTTGCAGCAGGTCAGGACGCCTAACCCAGGTCCTACCGAGTGACTCGCGGAGGCGCCAACGTCGGATTGCCTCGTGGCTGCCAGACTGCAACACTTTCGGCACCAGTTGGCCTTCAATATTCTCCGGCCGCGTGTAATGAGGATAATCCAGCAAACCGGACATATGAGAGTCTTGTAACGCCGACTGTTGATGCCCCAACACACCCGGAATAAGCCGGGTTATAGCATCGAATAGTACGAGTGCGGGCAACTCACCCCCACTCAAAACATAATCACCTATGGACCACTCTTCATCCACCTCTGCATCAATAAGGCGCTCATCAACGCCCTCATATCTCCCAGCAAGCAGAATAAGCCTGGGCATCTTGGAAAAAGCATTAACAGCTTGCTGATCCAATAGACGACCTTGCGGGCTGAGATATATCGTCTTGGCGACCAGATCGGAGTCCTTCACCACAGCCGCTAAGGTTCGCCTTAACGGTGCTACCTTCATCACCATACCAGGCCCGCCCCCGTAAGGGCGGTCATCTACTGTGCGATACCTGTCTTCAGCATAGTCACGCGGATTCCAAACCCTGAGATCAATGAGACCTTTCGACAGTGCGCGGCCAACCACGCCATTAATAGCGGCCTGCCTAACCATCTCAGGAAATAACGTAACGATATCAAAGCGCATCAGTTTGCGCTAAAACTCGGAGTCCCAATCCACAACCATTAGAGAGCGGTCCAACTGGACGTCTTTTACATATGTTCCTAACACAAAAGGAATTAATCTTGATCGATCACCCTCGACTTCAAGAACGTCATTGGCGCCGGTTTCCATCAGGCCGACCACTCTACCCAGGGCAATACCGCTTATAGTCACGACATCGAGCCCTATCAGGTCAGACCAATAATACTGGCCTTTCGCAATTGGTGGCAGCGCCTCCCTGGGTACTGATATGACAGTCCCCGCAAATCCCGCCGCTTGATCTCTGTCTTGAACACCGGCCAACCTAGCCACAACCATATCCGCATGGAGCTTGCCTTCAACCAAGTCCAAAACAACACCCGCCTCAGTTAACCAAGGGCCATATTTAAGGATATTGGTCACTGGGGACGTGTGAGACTTGATTTTGACCCAACCACGCACTCCATATGCCCCGACGATAATTCCCACCACTACTTGTTTGGGCATCACATCAGGACCATTTCATATCAAAGGCCTAGACCTCAACAGCCTTCTTACCAAACTCTTTGATCAAACTGTGTACACGATCGGTGGTCTGCGCACCGTGACCAAGCCAGTATTGAATACGCTCTTCATTGAGGGACAAGCGCTCAGCACGACCGGAAGCCACTGGATTAAAAAAACCCAACCGCTCAATATAACGACCATCTCGCTTTGAACGGCTATCAGTAACGACAACATGGTAAAACGGGCGTTTCTTCGCGCCGCCCCGGGATAAGCGAATGGTGACCATCAGATTTCCTCAAACAATTACACAATAGCGGACATTCCGCACATTTATTTTAAGAACATCAGCCGAGATATAACCTAGCAAATACGCTCCGGCACCAACCCCGCCCCACGATAAGTAGCAGCAAATTCCAGCAACACACTCTAAACAATCACACCACTTATACGCGCGGTATATGGCGGAGAGAGAGGGATTCGAACCCTCGATAGAGTTATTAGCCCTATACTCCCTTAGCAGGGGAGCGCCTTCAGCCTCTCGGCCATCTCTCCTAATAACCTTTAAAAGCCGGGGATACACTTGAGCACTCCCCAACCAAATCAATCTTCAGCTAAATCAGTATCATGCTCACGCTTAATTCTATCGTAAATTTCCTCACGATGAACTGAGACATCCTTTGGGGCATTGACTCCGATACGAACCTGATTACCTTTGACCCCAAGCACGGTAACGGTAACTTCGTCTCCTATCATTAGGGTCTCCCCGACCCTACGTGTCAGTATCAGCATAAACCATTCCCTTTTAGATCCGCAAACCTAGCAAGAAGCGACTCTGACGAATCCATTGGCTTCGACCGAGCTACTAACAGGTGCCGAACAGGCCGGGCATTGTAGCATCATTCGAGCATTCTTAAACCAATTTTTATCACGATCAGGCTTGATGGCTATCCAGGTTGAAAGCCTCATGCAGGGCCCTGACCGCTAATTCAAGATATTTTTCTTCAAGAACCACGGATATTTTGATTTCCGAGGTAGAGATCATTTGGATATTAATCCCTTCGCGCGCGAGGGTGTCGAACATCTTAGCAGCTATGCCCGCATGTGAACGCATACCAACTCCGACGATAGAGACCTTGATAATCGCGTCATCGCCACTATACTCGCGCGCGCCCAACTCTGCACGCGTAGCCCGTAAGATATCCAGCGCCTTGCGGTAATCACTGCGGTTGACAGTAAAAGTAAAATCAGTCGTTCCGTCCTGCGAAACATTCTGAACTATCATGTCTACCTCAACATTCGCATTGGCTATGGGGCCAAGTATACGAGATGCAACACCGGGTCGATCGGGTACGCCCAGTATGGTCAACTTAGCCTCATCGCGATTGAAGGCAATACCTGAAATCAGGGGCTTTTCCACGCCATCTTCCTCATAACTGATTAGCGTACCGGCACCCTCCTTGAAACTTGAGAGCACCCGCAACGGCACATTGTATTTTCCGGCAAATTCAACAGAGCGTATCTGTAGCACTTTAGATCCGAGGCTGGCCATTTCTAGCATTTCTTCGAATGTTACCCTGTCAAGCCTTCTAGCCTTGGGCTCAACCCGCGGATCAGTCGTATAGACACCATCTACATCGGTGTAAATAAGGCACTCCTGAGCATTTAGTGCCGCAGCGAGAGCAACTGCAGTGGTGTCTGAACCACCACGACCCAGTGTTGTTATATCACCCTGCTCAGTCACGCCCTGGAAACCTGCGACCACGACTACATAGCCTTCGGCCAGATCATCTCGGATCCGACCAGTATCTATATCCACTATGCGCGATTTAGTATGCGCATCATCGGTCACAATGGGCACTTGTAAACCGGTATATGAGCGCGCCTTACAATCCATCTGCAGAAGAGCCATGGTGAGGAGTGCTATTGTTACCTGCTCACCGGTTGACAGCAGTACATCCATTTCGCGAAGATCAGGTATCTCCTGCGCCTCTTTGGCCAGAGAAATGAGCCGATTGGTCTCCCCACTCATAGCCGAGACAACTACGACCACATCCTCGCCCCGCATACGAGCTGCTCGAACATTATCGGAAACTTGCTTGATACGATCAACGCTACCCACTGAGGTACCGCCATATTTGTGTACGTATACTGCCATAGGCTTAATTCGCCGTAGTTATTTGCCGTCCCACCCAGTCGATTACCCCATTTAGTGCCATATCAAGTTGCTCAGGATTGCTGCCCCCCGCCTGTGCAAGATCTGGCTTACCTCCGCCCTTTCCACCTACTTGCATTGCAACAAAGTTGACCACATCACCGGCTTTTATTTTGTCCGTTAAATCTTTTGAAACCCCAGCAATCAGGCTTACTTTGCCTCCAGTAACCATACCCAGCACTACCACAGAACTTCCCAACTTATTACGCAGCTGATCAACCAACTCCCTGAGTAGCTTAGGGTCAGCCTCAGCTACTTTAACAGCCAATATTTTTATCCCGGCAACATCTATAGCGCGTGAAACCAGCTCATCACCTGACAAACTGGCAAGCCTCCCCTTCAAGCGCTCCAACTCTTTCTCAAGTACACGATTGCGATCAACGATCTGCTGAATCTTTTCATCAATCTGATCGCGCCCGGCCTTGATCCGCTCGGTTATGGCCAGTAACAGCCGATCACCCGATTTCACCCAGTCTAAAGCCCCTTTACCGGTGACAGCCTCAATCCGACGCACACCTGAAGCAACACCAGTTTCACTGACAATCTTGAAGAAGCCAATATCACCCGCACGCTCAGCGTGGGTACCAGCACACAATTCTGTCGAAAAATTGCCAATCCGCAATACCCTCACCTCATCCCCATATTTTTCTCCGAAAAGCGCCATCGCACCTGCGTTCATAGCCTCGTCCTTGCTCATTACATCCGCATGAACGCTGTGGTTAGCCTGGATTTGCTCGTTTACGATGTATTCAACAGAGTCGATTTCAGACGGGGTGAGCGGTTCATAATGCGAAAAGTCAAACCGCAATCGCTGAGCGTTAACTAAAGATCCTTTCTGGAGAACATGATCTCCCAGCACCATTCGCAGGGCCGCATGCAGTAGATGAGTAGCGGAATGGTTTACCGCTGTAGCCTTTCTAGTGGCAGCATTAACCTCAGCCGTTACTGATGCGCCGAGAGAAATAACATCATTCTTTACTTTGCCGTAATGGAGAATAGCGCCGACTCCCTGCCTTTGGGTATCTAAAACCTCAAATACGGCATCACCCGCACGCAAAATACCGCGGTCACCTATCTGGCCACCTGACTCGGCATAAAACGGCGTTTTCAAAAGGACTATCGCTCCTTTGTCACCTGTTACGAGCCGATCAACTGATTGTCCATCCCTATACAACCCCACAACAGTCGACTCACCCTCCAAGAGTTCGTAACCAGAAAACTCACAATGGATATCGGCATCCAAGCCATGTGAATAATCGACTGCAAAATGACTAGCAGCCCGTCCTCTTTCCCGCTGCGCTTGCATAGCCTTGTCAAAACCTTCAATATCTGGAACAACGCCGTGTTCGCGAGCAATATCAGCTGTAAGATCAACAGGGAAACCGTAGGTATCGTAGAGCTGGAAAACCGTGTCACCCAAAAGAATCCCGTTATCAACAGCCAATAATTGCGACTCTAAAATCTTCATCCCTTGTTCGAGTGTTTCGGTAAACCGCTGCTCCTCCTTGCGCAGCACCTGCTCAACAATTGATTGGGCTCTGGCAAGTTCGGGGTAAGCTTCACCCATCACCGCACACAGCGGGCCAACCATCTTGTAGAAGAATGTGTCCCGGATGCCAAGCTTGTACCCATGGCGGATAGCCCGCCGAATGATCCGTCGTAGCACATACCCACGACCTTCATTGGAGGGCATCACCCCATCAGCAATGAGAAATGAACAGGACCTAATGTGGTCAGCAAGAACTCTAACAGAGCTTTGATTTGTATCGTTTAATGATGCGATTTGTGCTGCGGCCGTGACTAGTGGGCGAAAGAGATCCGTTTCATAATTGCTATGCACCCCCTGCAAAACGGCTGCAATCCGCTCTAAACCCATCCCTGTATCAACCGACGGCTTCGGAAGAGGCGATAAATTGCCATCAGCAGATCTTTCATACTGCATGAATACGAGATTCCAAATCTCGATATAACGGTCACCATCTTCATCAATACTGCCGGGTGGACCCCCAGGGATATGCGCACCGTGGTCGTAGAAAATTTCGGTACATGGGCCACAGGGACCAGTATCCCCCATACTCCAGAAATTATCCCTTGTGCCAATCCTTGAAAACCTATCCGGATTGACTCCCATATCGTTCAACCATATTGACTCCGTTTCGTAGTCCTGATCGAAAATAGTGATCCATAATCGCTCTGATGGAATCCCTAATTCCTCGGTTAGGAACGTCCAGGCTAAGCCTATAGCCTCTCTTTTGAAATAATCTCCAAAGCTAAAATTACCGAGCATCTCGAAGAAGGTGTGGTGTCGGGCAGTATAACCAACGTTTTCAAGGTCATTGTGCTTGCCACCAGCGCGGACACAACGTTGCGAAGAAACTGCTCGAAGATAATGACGTTGCTCCCTCCCGAGAAATACATCCTTGAATTGCACCATACCCGCGTTTGTAAACAAGAGGGTAGGGTCATTAGTCGGCACCAGCGAACTTGATGCAACGACCTTGTGGCCACGACCTTCGAAAAATGTAAGAAATAAACTACGCAGCTCCGAACTCGTCATATCTTAGTTCTTTCCATGTGGATTATGTGGAAGATTTATTCTCTAATATCATCCTTGATACGCCGAAAAAGCTTACCAATCTGATCCCATGTAAATCCCCGGCTAATGAGAAACCTTTCTCGCCTTAACCTATCCTGCAGACACGTAGGGACGAGATTTTCCTTAAATTTTTTGGTATATGCGTTCATTATGATGAAATCCCAGTCTAGATTAGCATCCATTCCGATATCATCTGATAGTCCCTTCTGCCTGAGATCGTACTCTATACGACGTGGACCTAATCCTTTACCTACCCGGCTTCTAGTAAGACTCTCAGCACATCGAACATCACTCTGAAAACCCTCGGACACCAAGTCATCAAGCACTTCTTGAACTAATGATAAGGGGTAACCTTTAGAGCACAATTTACTGGTCAACTCCTCGCGAGACAGTTCTCGCTTAGCGAGTAAGGCAAAACTGACCTCCCTCAATTTTGACTTTGAGATTTCTGACTCAATCAGAACACACCCTCTTCCGATGAAGGATCCACTGAATTTTTGCCGGAATCTTTAGCAACCTGACCAAAAACTTGTTCGCGAACTTTGATTTCGATACTTCTTGCAACCTCTGGATGCTCTTTAAGATACGCCCTAACGTTATCCTTACCTTGACCAATCCGATCGCCGCCATAACTGTACCAGGAACCAGCCTTTTGAATAAACTCTCCAGACACACCGAGGTCGACCAATTCGCCTTCGTGAGAAATGCCTTCCCCATACAGGATCTCGAACTCAGCATTACGAAAGGGCGGTGCAACCTTATTCTTTACTACCTTTACGCGAGTTTCGTTGCCGACAACCTCATCACCGCTCTTAATGGCTCCTGTACGGCGAATATCTAAACGAACAGAAGCATAAAATTTCAGCGCATTACCCCCAGTTGTTGTTTCTGGACTACCAAACATTACCCCTATCTTCATACGAATCTGATTTATGAAGATAACAAGCGTGTTGGAGCGCTTAATGTTCGCAGTAAGTTTCCTTAAAGCCTGGGACATTAATCGGGCCTGCAACCCGACATGCGAATCCCCCATTTCCCCCTCAATTTCAGCCTTGGGGGTCAGTGCGGCAACCGAGTCAACTATCACAATGTCAACGCTGCCAGACCTCACCAACATATCAGTAATTTCAAGGGCTTGCTCACCCGTATCAGGCTGGGACACAAGAAGGTCATCCAGATTTACACCAATCTTTTCGGCATAAGTCGGATCCAAAGCATGTTCTGCGTCAATGAACGCGGCAACCCCACCCAACTTTTGGGTCTGCGCCACCACCTCCAATGTCAAAGTAGTTTTGCCTGACGACTCAGGACCATATATTTCCACAATACGCCCTCGCGGCAAGCCGCCAATCCCGAGGGCAATATCCAAGGCTAGAGATCCTGTCGGAATCACTTCGATATCACGGTGCGCAGGCGTATCCCCCATACGCATGACAGAGCCTTTACCAAATTGCTTTTCTATTTGTACCAAGGCAGCGTTGAGCGCCTTCTGCTTATTGTCATCCATATGGACAATCCTGTAAATTTTAAGGATACATTGGATTATGTCATAGAGATGCCACAGCGGATACCCTTGACAATAAAGCACCATCACTTCCAGAAACTCTGGCGAAAAAGACAGTTTGCAGGATAGCGAAGCGCTAAGCAAAACCTCACATATCGGGCGATCTGAAATACTAGGCTCAGCGAATTACTCTGCAGTACAGAGTACTGTGTACCTAAAATAGAAAAGCCCCGCAGAAGTGATTATCTGAGGGGCCGTGAGTATTGGAGCCTGGCAGTTCCCTACTTTCGCACAGGTATCTGCACTATCATCGGCGCTAAGCGGTTTCACTTCCG